>NZ_JBGSOZ010000052.1:0-9289 GCF_041738905.1 Aestuariivirga sp. | reverse complement strand
GCAAGCTGGACCGCCACATGGCCGGTGCCGCCCGCGCCGCCGTGGATGAGGACGAACTCGCCTGTTTGCACGCGGGCGCGATCGTAGAGCGATTCCCAGCAAGTGATGGACACCAGAGGCAAGGCTGCGGCCGTCAGGTCGTCCACCGAGTCCGGCACCTTCGCCAGCTGGAAGTCAGGCACGACGGCCGCCTCGGCATAAGTGCCCATGGCGCCGCCGATGCCGCCAGTGCAGAAACACACGCGGTCGCCGGGTTTCACAGTGACAACAGCATCGCCCACGGCCTCCACCACGCCCATGCCGTCATGACCCAGCACGAAGGGCTCAGGCCCGTCGAGATAGCCGCCAAGCTGGCGGAAGAAGATGTCGGCGGGGTTGAGCGCCGCGGCTCTCAATCGCACCAGCACGTCCCCGGGCCCGCGCGGCCATGAGAGCTCCACGTCCTGAAGTGCGAGGACGTCAGGCCCGCCCCTGGCGGTTGCCACCATGGCCTTGATCTTCATCGTGAAACCTTTCGGAGTTGCCGGATGTACCAGAGGACGATGACCGACAGGCAGGCGAAAACGGTGATGGCGAGAATGACGGATGCAACGGCAAGACGCGGCGTTCCGGCCGAGCGCAGGCTGAGCCACATCAGCACGGGCAGCGTCTGGCTGTCGCGGTCGGTGAGGAACAGCGCCATGACGAATTCGTTGAGCGAGATGACGAAGGCAAAGAGCGCCGACGAGATGATCCCGGTCGAGACCATCGGGATGACGATCTCGAAGAAGGTCTGCACAGGCTTGCCGCCGAGGTCGTAGGAAGCCTCCACCACGCGATAGTCGATGGTGCGGAAGGTTGCTTCCATCAGCATGAAGACCAGCGGCATGGCCCACAGGGCATGGGCCAGCATGACGAGCCCGCGCGTGCCATAGACCCCATATCCGCCGATCTGGATGTTGCCGACCGAGATGGCGACGCCGAGGCCCAGCACCACGCCAGGCATGAACAGCGGCAGCATGATGAGAAGATACCAGGCGTTGCGGAACGGCACATCGTAACGCTCGAAGGCCCAGGCGGCCATGACGCCCGCCGTCGTCGAGATCATCGTGGTACCGAGCGCGATGACAACACTGTTAAACAGCGCCTCCGTCCACTGCGGGCTGCCGAGAAAGTCTCGGTACCACTTGAGCGACCAGCTTGTGATCGGAAACCGGATCATCGACGCGTCGTTGAAGGACATCACAAGCGTGACGAGGATGGGCACAAGGATATAGGCGACGATGAACACCGTGAAGGCGAAGCCCAGCGCCTTGAAAATGGTTGGCTCGGCACTGCGCCTGCGGGCAAGGGGAATGCTGGCCTCAGACATGGAAGGACTGCCGCTTCGACATGAAGGAGCGCGTCACCACCATCACGGCGGCGACCCCCAGCACGAGGATCATCGAGAAGGCAGAGGCCATGGGCCAGTTGTGCTTGCCCAGCATCTGGTCCTGGATGAGGAAGCCCACCGTCCAAAGCGTGTCCGGCCCCAGGGCCGAAGGCGTCGCATAGGTCCCGACGCTCCAGATGAAGGATTGCGAGAAGGCGACCGCAAGCCCTGTGCGCGTCAAGGGTACTAGCACTTCGATGAATGTCGAAAGCGGGCCTGCGCCAAGATCGGCACTCGCTTCAAGCACCCGCTTGTCGATGCCGTCGAGTATCGAGAGAAGGATGAAGAAGCAATAGGGCAGCGTGATGTAGATCAGTCCGACGAAGGCCGCGAACTCGGTATACATCAGGCTTACCTTGTCGGTGATCAGGCCGGACGACAGCAGCGCGTAGCTCATCAGTCCGTTCTTGGGAAAGAACATCCACCAGCCGAAGATGATGGCGATCTCTGAAATCAGCAGCGGGCAGAGCGCCAGGCCGATGAAGATCAGCCGCCAGCCTGCGGGCTTCAGCCAGACCAGAAGCGCGAAGGCATAACCGATGATGACGGTAGCAACCGAGGCCGCGAGCGCCAGCTTCACCGTTGTCCACATGGCGCCGGTGAACAGCGGGTTGGCGAACAGCTGCCCATAGTGTTCGAGTGTGAATCCCGGCGTATAAAGCTTCTGGCCTTCATGCAGGTTGAAGCTCATGCGCAACATGTAGAGCATCGGCACGCCGAAGAAGACGATCACGATGACGAGGGCAGGCGCCATGAGCAGCCACGGCGTGAGGGGGCGGCCTGAAGCAGCCGTCGTCATCGGAAGGCCTGCATGTCGTCGTCGCGCCAGCCGAGCGACAGCTTGTCACCCGGCTTCAGGCCGGTGTGCCCGACATGGTCGGCAAACACCTCAAGCGCGCCCGCCCGCATGTGGAACCGGGTGCTGTCGCCGAGAAATTCGACGAAATGCACGATGGCGTCGAGCCGGTTCGGCAGCGCCTGCGCTTCCGCGCCGAGCTTGAAGCGGGCGGGCCGCACATAGAGCTTCCAGTCGCCATCATCGATCCGCCGGCCGAGCGTGAGGTCGAGCTTGCCGTCCGCCTTGTCGGCAAATGCGCCCGCAGCGGACCTTACCGGCATGCAGCAGCTCTCGCCGATGAAGGTGTAGACGAACTCGTTGGCGGGCTGGTGGTAGATCATTTCCGGCGTGCCGACCTGCTCGATCCGGCCACGGTTCATCACCGCGACGCGGCTCGACATCGCCATCGCCTCACCCTGGTCGTGGGTCACGTAGATGGCGCTGAACTTCAGCTCGTCATGCAGCCGCTTGATCTCGGCACGCAATTGCAGCCGGAGCGACAGGTCGAGCGCGGAGAGCGGTTCATCGAAAAGGAGGAGTGCGGGCCTCACCGCCAGCGAGCGCGCCAGTGCCACGCGCTGCTTCTGGCCGCCTGAAAGCTGTGCGGGGAAACGCGCCTCGAAGCCCCCGAGCCGCACGATATCGAGCGTCTCCTTCACGCGGGCTTCGATCTCGGGCTTCGGAACCTTCCGCATGCGAAGGCCGTAGGCCACGTTCTCCGCCACTGTCTTGTGCGGGAACAATGCTCCCGATTGGAAGATGGTCGCCGTGTCGCGCTGGTAGGGCGGAAGGTGATCGACCTTCTCGCCCATGATGCGGATCGTGCCCGCATCCAGCTTCTCGAATCCCCCGATCAGCCGGAGCGTCGACGTCTTGCCGGAGCCCGAAGGCCCCAGCAGCGTCACGAACTCGCCGCGCTCCATATCGAGCGAAACGTCGTCAACCGCGACGACGGCACCATAGCTTCGCCTGATGCCGTCAAGTGAAAGAGCCGTCTTCACCACCGCGCTGCTCACCCTTCGGTGGTCCTCGCGAGGGCGGTCCTGTACCGCCTCGGCATCTTCAACGTCTCGTGCGCGCCAAACAGCGGCTCCTTTTCAGCTTCTGTTTCATGTCCATTCCTGTTGGCCTGCACTGGCGTGCAAATGTCAGCCGGACGTGCGCTGCACGGTCTGCTTCATGCGGTCGTCGAAGGCCTGGTAATTGGCGTTGATCTTGTCCCAGCCATCCATGGTGATGATCTGGAAATTCTTGTGATAGTCCTCGTTCGACTTCGGGTAGTTGTTGCCCCATTGCGGCGGCACGGCCACATCGTTGCGCGCCATGAAGATCATCGATTTCGACAGGAAACGGTCCTGGGCTTCCTTGGAGAGCATATAGTCCAGGAAGAGGTCGGCGAGGTCATTGTGCTTCGTGCCGCGCACCTTGAAGTACCAGTCGGCCCAGGCTGAAGCGCCTTCCTGCGGAAGTGCCGCCACGTATTCATCCGGGCTCTCGGTCAGGAACGTATAGACGTCGGAGGAAAAGCTCATCGCCGCGTCGGCCTCTTCCTGGTTCAGCAGGTTGGCCTGTTCGGCGCCATCCTTGTACCAGCGCGCCACCTTCAGCTTGTCGAGCTTGGCGAAAAGCGGTTCGGCGGTCGCCATGTCGTACATTTCATCAAGGCCGGGAGAAGCCTTTTCCATCACGGCCGGCACCGACAGCGACCACCACCAGGCCGCGCCATCCGAGGTCACCTTTCCGGCAAGCCGCTCGTCCCACAGCAGTTCCCACGATGTGGGCTCGATGCCGAGCTTCTTGCGGATCAGCAGCATGCAGGTGCCGCCGCCAAAGGGAACGCCGTATTCCTTCGCTTTCTCGGGCCGCGTCTCGTAGAACCAAGGATAGACTGCCTCGAGATTGGGCACCTTCGCGCGATCGGTCTTCATGTAAAGGTTCTCGGCCAGGCCCGTCGAAGAAATGTATTCCTCCGCCACCGTCACGTCGAAGGGCGGGTTGTCTTCCGGGGCGGCCTTGATCTGGCTGACGATCTGGTCCCAGCCGCCGACCGTCTCGGCCTTGGTGCCATACTTTGCATTGAACGGGTCGATGATGGTTTCGCGGAAGACCTGTTCGTAGTTGCCTGACCACGACACAGCGATGAGGCTTTCGCCTTCGAAGGCTGCCTTGGCCGTGGAGATCGCGGCGCGGCCGATGATGGCAGGCGCGGCAACTGTCGCGGCGCCGAGCGCAGCACCCTTCAGAATGCGGCGGCGATTGAACTGAACCCTCTTGGTCATGCGTTGTCCTCCTTGGACTGATGTTCCGGCTCTTTTTTCTGATGTGCCGCTGGATGATCATCTAATCAAACAAGTTTCGAAGCGGTCAAGGAGATTCGCATTCAGGCTGGTCATGCAAATGGCTAGGCTTGTGGTGGAGGGCGTCTTGCCGCAAGGAAGATCGATGACAAGCCGAACTGCCACATCGCCGCGCCAGAACCTCTGGGCATCACTTGCCGTAGCGGGATGCGGCGCCATGTGGGGCGGCTTCTGGTACCCGTTGCGCCTGCTGGAAAGCTTTGGCATCGGCGGTGCCTGGCTGAGCATCATCTTCTTTGCCGTGGCAGTGGTCTCGCCATTGCCGTGGCTGTTGCGCCGGAGTGCGTGGGAGGGCTTCGGAAACCAGCTCGTCAACGGCACGCTGATGGGCCTTGCCTTCACGCTCTATACAGTCAGTCTCGTTCTCACCGACGTCATTCACGCAATCCTGCTCTTCTACCTGACGCCTGTGTGGAGCACGCTGGCGGGCATGTTTCTGTTCCGCGAGAGGCTGACATTCAACCGCGGCCTCGCGATGGTGCTGGGCTTTGGCGGGATGATCTTCATTCTCGGTTTCGAGGAAGGTGTTCCCATTCCGCGCAATGCCGGCGACTGGCTGGCCCTCGTCAGCGGCATGTTGTGGGCCTCGGGCACCTTGCGGAGTTTCATGAGGCCGTCGAAGGGCGTATCGCTGCCCGTCTTCACCTTCTGTCTCGGTGGGCTCGCAGCTTCAATCATCGTGATGCTTGTTGCAGCGGGGCTCGATTCGCACATTGCCCACCTCTCGAACGTGCGCGAAGGCCTGCCCTGGGCCATCCTCTTCGCCGTCGTATTTTTTGTGCCACCCAATTTCCTGGTGCTGTGGGCGGCACAACGCATCGATTCCGGCCGTGTCGGTATCCTGCTGATGACGGAAGTCCTGGCCGGCGCCGTCACCGCTGCACTTTTCTCAGGCGAGCAGTTCGGGCTGATGGAACTCACCGGCACGGCGCTGATCGTCTGCGCCGGCCTCGTCGAGGTTCTGGGCCGCCGCTAGCCTCTGGACGGCGCGGAATGTTCGTTGCGCGGGTCGGGAACAAGTCCCTCGATCCGCACGCCCTTCGCTTCCAGGATCGGCCGCAACTCGTTGAAGGCGGGCTCGTAGCGATAATAGGGAATGGCTGGCAGCATGTGATGGATCAGGTGATAGTTCTGGCCTTGCAGGAGGAAGTTCGCGAAGGGAAACAGCGAGACCCGCGTGTTGCGGTAGCGTCCCGTCTCGTGATGGTCGTGATGCGGCGTCCATGTGAAAAAGGTCAGCATCACCGTCTGTCCGATCCACCACGGCACGAACCACAGGAACAGGACGTGCCACCCGTAACCGGCTGCGATGAGCCCTATGACGATCGTCGCATAGGTTGTGAAGCTCAGTGCCGTGTAAACGATTTCCCGCGTGGTGCAGTTGAAGCGCTTGCAGTCCCGGTATTGCTGAAAGGGATTGAAATAGCCGATCAGCGCTTTGGGGAGCCTCACGAATATCCATCCCGGGAAACTGCCGCGCGCATAGATGTCCGGATCGCTGTCCTCGTTCGTGTACGTGTGGTGCTCCATGTGCTGCCGCTTGTGCTGGTGATAGTTCAGCCATAGCGGTGCGCAGGCGATGAGGCCGGCCGCGGTATCGACCCAGCGGAGGTTCTTGTTCCGTGAGCTGATGTTGGCGTGAACCGCCTCATGCACCACCGTGTAGAGAGCGTAAAGAAAGACGGTGTTGCCGATGAAGCCCGCCCACATGGGAATGACGCCTGCAACTGTCAGCGACGTGGCAGCGATGAACAGCGCGAAAAGCTCGGCTTCGAGCAGAAGTGTTCGCCAACCGAAGTCGGGAGTGTGACGGCGGCCGATCTCGGCCTCCTGCCGGATAGTCGAAACCACCTGATCCATGAAAGTCGCCACCACGTTCAAAAAACTGGATGAGCATCCAATCTAATGGTTGACCGTGGTTTCGTCAATGACCGGAGGCGAAATCTCCGAAGAACGGCTGCAGCAGCCGCCTGCAAGCCTCGCGGGCATCGCTGGCGGAAATCTGCCTGGGGTCGATGCACCACTCGAGCCACAAGCCATCGACCATCGAAATGAACATCATCGCCACGAAGGGAATGTCGACCTCGCGGCCGCGCTCCTCCGCCAGCGAGCGCAACGCGGCTTCCACACCTGCCCGGTAGCGCGCATATTGCTTGCGGTGGGCTTTCAGCAGGGCCTTGTTGTTGGCGATCTCGCCCCACAGCGCCAGCCAGATACGGAGCGAGTCGCGGCTCAGCGTATCGAGGCCGAAGGAGGCATCGATGATGGCCGTGATGTGGTCCTTGCCGTCTCCCGGAGTCTCGACCACCGACAGGAGCCGGCCGATCATCGTCTCGTAGATCGCGGCGAGGAGTCCGTCCTTCGACTTGAAATGATGCGTGATGAGCCCGCGCGAGACCTCGGCCTCCGCGCAGATGTTGTCGATGGTGAAACCGAGGATCCCGCCCCGCGCCAGGCAGGCGAGCCCCGCCTCGATCAGCAGGGCGCGCCGCTCCTCGGGAGCGACACGGCGGAAGCGGGGTTCTGGCTTTGGCACTTTCGTCATTCCGGATGAAGAAGGGCGCGAGGAGCACATGTCCCCCCGCGCCCCTTGTCGTCAGACCTTCCTGAACATGGTCGGGTTAGGGTGGCCGTCCGCCAGGATCACCGGCTTCAGGTTTGAATCATGCAGCGCGATCTGCGGCTCGAAGCAGATGAAGATAAAGCCGCCAGAGTCTTCCATCAGGTCCTCCATGCGGTTGAAGATCTCCGTGCGCTTTGCGTCATCCTGCTCCACCGAACCCTTCTGGTAAAGCTCCTCGAACTCCGTGCTGTCGAAGAACGACCAGTTGTAGACACCGATCTGGTCAGGCCTGAACCACACAAGATTTTCGGTGGGGTCTATGCCGCCTGCGAAATTCATCAGCACCAGTTCGAGCGTCTTGTAGGTGTCGCCCGCCGTCTTGTCGCCCAGGGCCCAGTAGGCCGCATCTTCCGTCGGCTGGATTTCGATGGTGATGCCGGCCTCGGCAAGATTGGCCTGCACGATCTGCGCGATGGCCTGCGATGTCGAGTCGGTCAGCGCCACCAGCTTCAGCGTCAGATCGGAGACGCCCGCCTCCGCCAGAAGGGCCTTTGCCTTCTCGACGTCGCGCGTGGCGATCCTGTTCTTCTCGCGTGAGAACTTCGTGCCGGGTTGAACCACTCCGGCGGAGCGTGGCACCAGCCCGTCGAAGGCGCCTTGCAGCACGGCGTCGCCATCATAGGCATATTGGATCGCCTGCCGCACGCGGGGGTCTGTCAGCTGCGGGCTGGCGATGTTGATGGTGAGCCAGTGATAGCGCGTCGATTGCGCCTCGATCAGCGTCGCGCCCTTCGGCACGTTGGCCTTCACCTGCTTTGCGGCACTCACCGCGATGCGGGTGTAGTCGAAGGCGTCGGCCTCATAGGCGAGAAGGGCGGCCTGGTCGTCGGTGACGATAAAGTACTCGATCTTGTTGAAGTCCGGCTTCGGCCCTTTCCAGTCTGGATTGGCGACGAGCGTCACCTTCTGGTTCTGCTCCCACTTTTCGAGCAGAAAGGGGCCGCATTGCGCCGGGATCTCGGTGGTGTAGCTGCCGCCCGCCTTCTCGACCGCCGCCTTGCACACAATGTGCCCGCCGTAATAGGGCAGCGAGATGACCCAGAACGGCTTGAACGGCTGCTTCAGGTGAATGATGCCGGAACGCTGGTCGATCACCTCGACCTTGTCCAGCTTCTCAAACTGGTAAGCCCAGGCGGAATCGCTGCCCGCGATGCGCTCGAAGGAAAACTTCACGTCCTCCGCCGTTACGGGCCCGAAGCCGTTGTTCCAGGTGAGGTCGTCGCGCAGCGTGAAGGCGATCTTCTGCGGGTCCACCCAGTCGATCTTTTCCGCGCCCCAGTTCGAGGTCTCGTTGCCCTCGCGCATGTCGCCCAGGCGGATGAGCGTCACCTGCGTACAGCGCGGAATGATGTCGTCCAGTTCGCCGATGATGCCCTTGGGATCGAGCACCTGGAAATCAGCCGCCGCCCTGAGGCGCAGTGTATCGCCGTCGGCCGACCATGCCAGCCTCGGACCGAGCGCCATCCCGGCAAGCATCGTGCCGCCCGCCTTCAGCAATCCGCGCCGGTCCGTTCTCCACAGGTTTCTCATCGTTTCCTCCTCCTTGTTTTATGGTCGTTCATCGGCAAAATGGCACCTGACGCTCCGGCCCGCCGCAACCTCGCGCAGCTGGGGCGCGGCACTCCGGCAAAGCGGCTGCGCGACGGCACAGCGGGTGTGGAATTCGCAGCCCGATGGGCGGCGCAGCACACTGGGAATCTCGCCACGGATGGCAAGATCCTTGCGGCGCTTGCGCGGATCGGGCTTGGGCTCGGAGGCAATCAGGCTCTTCGTATAGGGGTGGAGCGGCGCGCGGAAGACGTCCGCCGTCGGTCCCATTTCGACGAGCCGCCCGAGATACATCACCGCAATGCGGTCGGCCACATGGCGCACCAGCGCCAGGTTATGCGTGATGATGAGGTAGCTCAGAGCAAGTCTCGCTTTCAGCTCGTTCAGCAGATTGAGGATCTCGCCCTGCACAGAGACGTCGAGCCCGGCTGTTGGTTCATCCGCGATGATCAGCCTGGGCTCGAGCGCCAGGGCGCGTGCCACGCCCACGCGCCGCGCCTGCCCGCCCGAGG
>NZ_JBGSOZ010000155.1:0-61029 GCF_041738905.1 Aestuariivirga sp. | reverse complement strand
TGCCGCCGCCCAGCGCATCGTCGATGTGAGTGCCCGCATTCTCGCGGCCGGCCAGAGCCTCGCGGCATCGCCTGACGAGGCGTCGCGGGCCTTGCGTGACATCGAACTCGGATCGCTGTCAGCCGAGATGCGCCGTGCCCTGGCGGATGCGGGGTTGTCGCGTCTCGACAATGCCTCTCTCATCCAGCTCTCCGGCAGTGCAGACGCGCTCTTCGTCAACCTCGGGGAACAGAACAGGCTGGTGAAGGAACGCCTTGAGATCGAAGCGCGCTACGCCATCCGGGCCGACCGGACCTTGGCCGCCGCCACGTCGATCGTCGATCTTTCCGAAACGCTTGTCTCGAATGCGTCTGCAGGCGCTTCCGCGGTCATCGCCAGTCTCTATGGATTGATCGACAGTCCCCTCCGCCACGCCGACGCCTTCGATGCCCTTGACCGGCTCATCGAGCAGGACATCTTCCTGCTCGACCGCATGTGGGAGTTGCGTTTGCGCTCCTCACAGATCGCACTTCTTACCAATCGACTGACGCGCGCGATCGACCGCACGGAAGTGGCAGCCATCACATCCGAGTTTGAAAGCCATCTGCGAGTGGTCCGCCGCCGCGTGGCAAGCATCGATGATCCCATTCGCCGCGAGCAAGCCGGCATCCAGCTCGCGGCGCTTCAGGCGGCAGCGGGCGAGGTGCCGATCAATTCCTCGCTGTTCGGCGACCGCGAACGCCTGCTTGCCATTGCGGAGGAACTGGCGGGCGTGTCGCAGCGCAACGGTGGCCTTGCCTCGGCACTCAACGGCGTGGCGCGAAACGTGATGGAGAAGGCGAGGCTGTTTGCGCTGGAGACATCGGCGCAGGCGGACCGCGCGGTGGCGGCGGGGCTCTATGTGCTGCTGCTGTCGTCCATCATTGCCGTCGCCATCTCCGGCCTTATCGTCTGGCTCTATGTCGAGCGCGGCGTGGTGCGGCGGCTGGGCGAACTTGCCGCCGCCATGCAGCGCCTCATCCGTGGCGATCTGTCGGTGCAGGTGAGCGAGGGCGGTACGCATGAACTGAAGGCGCTGGCTGAATCCGTGTCGGCCTTCCGCGACGAATCGCTGAGGCGCCGCGAGCTGGAAGCGGAGCGCGAGCAGACCAACGAGGAACTGCGCCGCCACCGCGAGGAATTGCGCGAGCTTGTCAACGAGCAGACCCTGAAGCTTCAGCATGAAGTGGAGAGCCATGCCGAGGCCCGGCGCAAGGCTGAGCTTGCCAGTCTTGCGAAGTCGGCCTTCCTCGCCACGATGAGCCATGAGATCCGCACGCCGATGACCGGAATGCTCGGCATGTTGCGAATCCTTCGGGACGGCAGGCTCGATGCCGAGCAGCATCGCCACCTCGCCACGGCATCAGGCGCGGGCGAGGCCCTGCTGGGTATCCTGAACAGCATCCTCGACTATTCGAAGATCGAGTCGGGCAAGGTTGAACCGAATGCCGAACCTTTCCGGTTGTCTGATGCGCTGATGGGCGTGATCGACCTGATGCGCCCTGCCGCCGCCGAGAATGGTCTCAGGCTCGAAGTGGAGATCGACGAAAAGCTGGCGCCGTGGCTCATGGGTGACGCCGGCAAGATCCGCCAGATCGTGTTCAATCTCGTCAGCAACGCCATCAAGTTCACGCCTGGCGGCGAAGTTCGCGTTGGCGCAGAGGTACTCGTCTCAGACGACACGGTTCAGACAATTGCAATCTCGGTGAAGGATACCGGGATCGGCATCGCGCCAGATCAACTGGAACAGGTCTTCGACCCTTTCACCCAGTCCGATATTTCGGTCACGCGCCGCTATGGTGGAACTGGACTAGGCCTCGCCATCTCTCGCGGGATCGCCGAGGCGTTGAATGGCAGGCTTGACGTCAAATCCGTGCCGGGCAAGGGCAGCACATTCACATTGACGCTGACACTTTCCAGAACCGATGCACCCGCCCGCGTGGCCGGTGAGCGGGGCGCCAGCAGCACGTCCGCTCCGCTTCGTATTCTGGTGGTCGAGGACGATGAGGCCACACGCCAGGTCGCGGCCCACTTTCTCGGGCAGCTTGGCCACAGCGTCGCCACGGTAAAGGATGGCCATGCGGCCTTCGCAGCATGCGCCGCCTTCGCGCCTGACATTGTGCTGATGGACATCAGCCTTCCGGACATGGACGGCATCACCACCGCCCGGCGATTGCGGCAGTCGTCATCACGGCCTCGACTTCCGGTCATCGCCATGTCGGCGCATGTGTTCCGCGAGGAGGTCGACCGCTATCTCGCGTCCGGCATGGACGCCTATGTGGCAAAGCCGCTGTCGCCCGAAGCCCTGTCACAGGCTATTTCAGCGGTCTCCGGTGCATACAGGCCAAGCGTCGACCGCGTGTCACTGATGAAGGATGTGGAGCAGCTTGGCATGGACGAGATGCGCCGCATCTTCGGCATTGTCGAGAAGACCATGCCGCTGCGGTTTGAACAGATGCGCCAGACGCTGAATGACGCCGACATGTCGGGCCTCGCACGCGCTGCTCATTCAGGCGTCAGCACGGCTTCGGCAGCCGGTTTTACCCGCCTGCAGGAAACGCTCTCCGCCCTTGAGGATGCGGCACGCTTTGCAGACTCTCCGGCTTGCGCCCGCCTTCTTCGGGAAGCGGAAGACCATTGCGCAAGCGCCATGGCCGAAACGCGCGAGTTGCTTGCGGCAGACGAGAATGACGTGGCCTAGGCCTTGGCCGGCGGCACAGCGAAGAGGTAGCCTTCGCCGTGAGAGGTGACGATCAGGCGGGGATGCCGCGAATCGTCCATGAGCTTTTGCCGGAGACGACGGATCACCACATCCACCGTGCGGTCGGAGGGGTCCCAGTCGCGATGCGCGATCTCGTGCAGCAACCGGTCCCGCGACAGGACCTTGCCGGGGTTGGCGGTGAGCAGGGCCAGCGCCTTGAATTCCGCCCGCGTCAGATCGGTATAATCGCCTTCCGCATTGCTCAATGTGCGGTTGCCGGGGTCGAGCGTCCAGCCCATGAACTTGCGGCGCTCCTCGGCAGGCCGCACAGCCGACGTGCCCGCCCGTACGCGCCGCAGCAGGTTCTTGACCCGCGCCAGCAACTCGCGCTGCTCGAATGGCTTTGTAACGTAGTCGTCGGCGCCGATCTCCAGTCCCACGATGCGGTCGACCGTGTCACTGCGGCCCGTCACGAGGATGATCCCGACCTCCGAGCGCTCGCGCTGTTCGCGCGTGAGCTTGAGGCCATCCTCACCCGGCAACTGGATGTCGATGAGAAGCAGATCCGCCGGCTCCGACGCGAGGATGTCACGCATCATGTCGCCATCCTCGGCTTCGCTCACCTTGTAGCCTTCGGCCTTGAAATAGGCGGCGAGCTTGGCGCGGGTGGCGGGATCGTCCTCGACGATCACGATATGGGCTGGCGCGGTTTTCATGTTGGATAATTTTAACAATTTTTCACAAACTGCGCCATACCTTTCACCAATCTTGCGCAACGGCTTCACAGCGCGCCGTTATCTTTCGGACAGGCTCACAATTTAAAAGCGCATGCGGACCTGTGAGCGACAGCAGTACCGCAGCACAAACGGAGGAAGACAGATGAAGGCTTTCAAGGCAATTGCGCTGGCGGGCGTGTTTGGCATGTTCGCGACAGCAGGAGCGCTGGCAGAGGACGCGACTGATCCGATCAAGATCATCACCAACAACTGGACCAGCCAGCTGGTGCTTTCGAACGTGGTGGGACAGGTCCTGCAGTCCAAGGGCTACAACATCGAGTACAAGTCGTCTGACACGCAGCTGCAGTACACGGCACTCGCAGCGGGCGACATGGACTTCCAGGTGGAGGTCTGGGAAGGCTCGCAGGCCGAATCCTTTGACAAGGCTGTTGCAGCGGGTGCGCTCGATCTCGGCGCGCACGAAGCCGTGACGCGCGAGGATTGGTGGTACCCATCCTACATGAACGAGATGTGCCCCGGTCTTCCCGACTGGAAGGCGCTCAATGCCTGCGCGGCGAAGCTCGCCACTGCAGAAACCGGAACCAAGGGCCGTTTCGTTGGCCCGCCGGCGGACTGGGGCAAGCACTACTCCGAGCGCATTCAGGCTCTCAAGATGGACTTCCAGGAAGTTCCTGTTGGCCAGGCCGCGACACTCTGGGCCGAACTCCAAGCCGCCTATGACCGCAAGGAACCGGTGGTTCTCTTCAACTGGACGCCCAATTTCATCGAGGCGAAGTTTGAAGGCCAGTTCGTCGAGTTCCCGACCTATGAGCCAGGCTGCTTCACCGATCCGAAGTGGGGCTCGAACCCCGACGCCATCTATGACTGCGGCGCTCCGGCCAAGGGCTATCTCAAGAAGGCAGGCTCGAAGCAACTCGGAGAGAAGTGGCCCATGGCGACCGAGATACTGAAGAAGGTGAACTTCAGCAATCCGCAGATCGCAGCTGCAGCGGCCATGGTCGATGTCGACGGCATGACGCCGGAAGATGCCGCGAAGAAGTGGATCGAGACCAATCCCGATTCGGTGAAGGCCTGGTTGCAGTAAGCAGCTTCTACATCTACCGTTCGGCGGATGCGGGCAAATACACTCCGCATCCGCCAACTTTTGCATTGCTGGAAAGCGACATCGCATGACCACGCCGCAGCCGAAAATCTCCTGCCGGAATCTCTGGAAAATATTTGGCCCCGATCCAGATGGATTCCTGGCCCGCCACGGTCATGCGCCACAAACAGCGGATTTCGCGGGAAGCCGCCATATCGGTGCAGTCTGCGGCGTCTCCTTTGATGTCTATCCCGGCGAGATTCTCATCGTCATGGGTTTGTCGGGGTCCGGCAAGTCAACGCTGATCCGTGCCATCACAAGGCTCAATGATCCCACGTCCGGCGAAGTGCTGCTCGATGGCCAGGACCTGATGAAGGCGAGCCAGGCTGAACTTATCGAACTTCGCCGCCACAAGATGGGCATGGTGTTCCAGCACTTCGGCCTGCTGCCGCATCGCACAGTACTCTCCAATGTGGCGTTTCCACTGGAGGTTCGCGGCGCATCGCGTGAGGAGCGTGAAAGGCGTGCCCACGAAATGGTCAAGCTTGTCGGCCTTGAAGGCCGCGAGAATTATTTCCCGCGTGAACTGTCGGGCGGCCAGCAACAGCGGGTGGGCATCGCCCGTTCTCTCGCTGTCGGCCCGGATATCTGGTTTCTGGATGAGCCATTCTCGGCGCTCGACCCGCTGATCCGCCGCGAGATGCAGGATGAGTTTCTCCGGCTGCAGAAGGTTTTGAAGAAGACGATTGTCTTCATCACACATGATTTTGAGGAAGCGATCCGCCTTGGCGACCGCATCGGCATCATGAAGGACGGCAAGCTGGTGCAACTCGCTACGCCCGAGGTGATGGTGTCCTCGCCGGCCGATGACTATGTGCGTGAATTTACCCGCAATGCGCCGCGGGACCGGGTCATCACCGTCGGCGCCGTCGCCTCGCCGGTGCCCGTGCCGCTCAATGGGGTGAACATCCTTGCCTCCGCCAAGATCGGCGATGCGGCAGCGATCGTTCTCTCCTCCGACAAGCCGATCGCCGTCACCGACGATCAGGGCCGGTCCATCGGCGCCATCGACCGTGAGACCATGATCCGCGCGCTCTATCCGGAGGGACGTGCATGAGCAGCGCCGGAGCGGGCACCTTGCCGCGTTCCACCGCACTGCCGCGCCTTGGACTGGGATCTATCCTGCTCCTGATCGTCGTCACGGGAGTTGCCGCGGCATGGCTCTACCCGCCGCTCGCGCGTTGGCCCGACACCTGGGTCATTCCGCTTCGCGCCTGGGTCACCGATAGCTTTGCCTGGTTCGCCGCCACGGCCAAACCGATCACGCGCATCATTGCATGGCTCTTGTCATGGCCTCTGTGGTTTGCGGAAGCGCTGCTTTACCGTGGCATCCCGGCGCTCAATTTGCATCCGCTGCCATGGGTTTCGATTGTCGGCGCCACGGCCATCCTTGCCCACTGGGCCGGTGGCACCAGGCTCGCCATCTTCTGCGGCGCCGCGGCCTTCTATCTCGCCGTGTTCGGCCTGTGGCCGGATGCCATGCAGACTCTCGCCATCGTTATGGTCACCGTGCCGCTGGCAGCAATACTAGGGCTGGCGCTCGGCATCTGGGCCACGCGCAACACGACTGCAGAGCGCGTGCTCAACGCAATCTTCGACGTGATGCAGGCCACGCCGCACATGGCCTATCTTGGCCCAACCGTCATCCTCTTCGGCTTCGGTCAGGTACCGGCCATGCTGGCCACCTTCGGCTTTGCTCTGCCGCCCATGGCGCGCTGCACGATGCTCGGCATCCGCACCGTCCCGCAGGACATCATCGAGGCGGGCCGCATGGCGGGCTGCACACCGCGCCAGCTTCTGTGGAAGGTTGAAATTCCGGCCGCGGAAAAGACGTTGCTGCTCGGCCTCAACCAGGTCGTCATGCAGACGCTCGCCATGGTGGTCATCGCCTCGCTGGTCGGTGCCTCGGGCCTCGGTCAGAAGCTGCTCTTCTCGCTTCAGCAATTGCAGATCGGCAAGGCGGTGGAGCAGGGCGTGGCGATCACGCTGATCGCCATCGTGCTCGACCGCATCACGCAGGCCGTCATGCGCAAGAGCCCGCAGCACGCATCTGCCAGGCTCTCAAGGCTTTCGCGGCATCGTCATCTCATGGCACTTGCCATTCTGCTCGCGTTCAGCTTCGTCCTCGCCTTCGCCGTGCCCGTCTTCGCCATTTACCCCAAGGAATTCTACCTCTCCTACGGCGGCCCCATCAACGACGCCGTCCGCTGGACCTCGAAGAACCTGTTTGGCATCATCAAGCCGGTCCGCGACGCCATCACCATCTGGGCTCTGCTCCCGTTGCGCGACTTCTGTCTGTGGATTCCCTGGCCGGTGGTCCTGGGCGCGCTCGCCGCCACCGGCTATCGCTTCGGCGGCTGGCGGCTGGCAGTTCTTCCAGTCTGCCTGATCGGCATCATCATGCTCGCGGGCTTCTGGGTGCCGCTCATGCTGACCGTCTATCTGGTCACCAGCGCAACCATACTCTGCGTGATGATCGGCGTCCCCTTCGGCATCTTGGCGGCACGCAGTCCGCGCGCGGCGCGTGTCATCAACGCCGTCTGCGACACGCTTCAAACCTTCCCGAGCTTTATCTACCTCATCCCCGTGATCATGCTGTTTCAGACCAGCGACCTTTCCAACGTGATTGCCATGCTGGCCTATGCGAGCGTGCCTGCCGTGCGCTACACATATTTGGGCCTTACACGCGTTCCGGTGGCGACTGTGGAAGCGGCGATCGCATCCGGCACGACGAGCGGGCAGCGCCTGCGCAAGGTGGAGTTGCCGATTGCCTTCCCCGAAATCCTGCTCGGCATCAACCAGGTCATCATGATGGCGCTTGCAATGGTGGCGATCACCGCGCTCATCGGATCACGCGACCTCGGGCAGGAAATCTACAAGGCCCTTCCGGGTGCCGATACGGGGCGCGGGCTGATCGCCGGGCTGGGTATCGCCTTCATTGGCATCATCGCAGACCGCCTGATCGGTGCATGGGCCACAAGCCGCAAGCGGGCACTCGGCATGGCATGAGTGCCGCGCACCACACCGATCTGCCAAGGCTTGCTGCCGCGTTCCGGGCGCGTGCGACCACAGGGGCAAGAACATCATCAGGTCGGAGCTGACGCTTGAAGCTGACAATTGAGGAGGGGACAGGTCCTCTCATTGCCGCGTTGCCCTTTTCCCGCGATGAATACGCGGCCCGCCTTGCGAGGCTTCGCAATCGCATGCGCCAGCAGGACCTCGACGTGTTTGTCGCCTTCAGCCCGGAAAACATCTTCTGGCTCACCGGGCACGACAGCCCCGCGTATCACTATGTACAGGCGTCGGTCGTGACCCTGGAAGACGATCCTGTCAACGTGCTGCGGCGGATCGATGCGACCAACACGCTTCTGCGCTCGTGTTCGCGTCGCGTGGTTTCCTATGGTGATTCCGATGAGCCAATGGAGGTGCTGGCGGACCTGATCGAGGATTTGGCTGCCGCAGGTGCGCGGATCGGCGTCGAAGCCGACAGTTTCTTCGTGAGTGCCCGGCGCTTCGACATCCTTCGCAGGCGGCTGGGACAGCGCCTTGTCCCGGCGCAACTGGTTGAACCCTTGCGCCTCATCAAGTCGCCTGAGGAATTGGGCTGCATCCGGAAGGCGGCGCGCCTGACGAAGGCTGCGATGGAGACAGCAGTTGGCATGGCGCGGGAAGGCATGAACGAGAACCATATTGCCGGAGCCGTGTGGAATGCGCTCGTGTCAGGTGGCAGCGAATTTCCCGGGCTGCCGCCCTTCATCGTCAGCGGTCCGCGAACCAGCCTCGGCCACGCGACCTGGGCTGGCCATGTTCTTCAGAAAGGCGATCCGGTCGTCTTCGAGATTCCGGGTGTTATCAACCGGTATGTCGCGCCGCAATTCCGGTCAGGTTCAGTTGGCGAGCCGCCCACTGCGATGCGGCGGCTTGAAGAGGCGGTCGTGGACTCGCTGGAATTGCTGATCAGGGAGATCAGACCCGGCGCAATTGCGGAGGATGTTCATCGCAAGAGTGTCCGGAACTTTGCCAGCCATGGCTATGAGGTTGGACACCGAAGCGGCTATTCCGTTGGGGTGAACTACGCGCCCGATTGGGGGGAGGGGAACCTTTTCTCGATCGTCGAGGGGGAAACACGGCCATTCGAAGCCGGCATGGTGTTTCACCTCGTGCCTGGCATTTATGTTCCGCCCGAATTCGTCGTTGTGATTTCGGAGACGGTGATCGTTACGGGCACCGGCGCAGAGGTCGTTACCGATTTTTCAAGGGGACTCTTCATCTGTTGATCTGGCTCTGCCTGAAACATGAGCGCCGGGTCAGGGGGAGCCGGTTGGTTGCACATCGAAGGTTCTGAGCTGGCAATCTCAGACGTCTGTAATCGGTTTCATTGCCATCGTTCGCGGCGTTCCATCCATCTGCCGCCATCGTGACCAGCAACAAATGCGTTGACAGTCCATCGTCACGATGGAACCATTTGCTTTGTTGGGGCTCTCGATCAACTGGAAAGGCGACGTAATGATGAGATATTCTATCTTAGCTTTGTCTGCTGCTTTGTTTTTGATACCCGCAGCCGCTGTTGCGGATGATGGCGCTGACCTCAGGAAACTCAGCGCAGTGGAAATCGCCGAAATGGGCAAGCGCGTCGAAATTGCCAAGGGTTTGATTGCCATGGGCCAAAAGGATGGCGATGCACAGTTTGTGGCAGTCGGTGCGAGAATTCTCTCGGAACTGAATGTCAACGTGGTCGATCCGGCTTCTGTGAAGGATGGAGCCAAGCCTCAGTTCTATAATCCTCGCACCCTGATGGACAGCATCAACAACCTCAAGGGCGGCAAGGAAGTTGCCATGAGTGTCAAACTCTCGGCGGACTATACGGAACCAGGCCAAACATGGTGCTACTGGAACTACCAATGCACACCTACATATTGCGGCCAATTCTGGGATTGCGGCTGAACAGGTACGCTCTCTGATTTGCAAAGCCTGCCTCTCCCGCTTTCTGGGAGAGGCTCTCTTTCAGGAACATGTATCCTCTCGCTGAAGCGGCAAGTCCTGCAGGCCGCTCTCCCCGGCGATCCGGAACCCCGCCAGGATCATTCGGCATCATTTCCCATGTGACGGGAACTGTCTCGCGTTCCCCTTGCATTTTCATGACAAGATATCTCTACTGTGGGCATGCAGCGTCTCATTTCCAGGTCACTTCAACATCTTGTCCGCACCGGAACGCTGGATGTGACCTTCGCGTCCGGTCAGAGATGCACATTCGGGGATCGCTCGGAGGCTCTGATCCACATCCGCTTTTCCGACAGGGCGGCAGAAATGGCGCTGGTTCTTGATCCGGCCATGAAACTCGGCGAGCTGTTCATGGACGGCCGGCTGATGGTGGAGCAGGGGACGATCTATGATCTCGTCGCGCTGCTCAAGCGCAATGGACTGCGCCGGCTCAATGCGCCGCACGTCGCGCTGGTTGCCCTCTGGCGAACATTGAAGGCGCGCATTTCCAGAGCCGTCAATCCTGCCGGCGCCAAGCGCAATGTTGCACATCACTACGATCTCGATGCCGGACTGTTCGAACTCTTTCTTGATGCAGACCGGCAATATTCCTGTGCCTACTTCGAAACGCCGGACCAGAGCCTTGATGAGGCCCAGCTTGCCAAGAAGCGCCATGTTGCCTCGAAGCTCTTGCTCCAGCCCGGCCTGAACATACTTGATATCGGTTCAGGCTGGGGCGGGTTGGCGCTGTACCTGGCCGAGGTATCGGGAGCGAAAGTCACCGGCGTCACGCTGGCCGAGGAGCAGATCAAGATCGCCCGGCAGCGCGCATCCGAGCGGCAACTGGATCACCGAGTCGATTTTCAGCTGAAGGACTATCGGCACCTCGACGGAAGGTTTGACCGCATCGTGTCGGTGGGCATGTTCGAGCATGTCGGGGTCAAGAACTTCAAGACGTTCTTCACCAAGGCGGCCTCACTGCTCGAACGGGAAAACGGCGTCATGCTGCTGCATTCCATCGGCCGCACCAAGCCAGTCTTCTTCAACCAGCCCTTTGTCGAGAAGTACATCTTTCCGGGTGGCTACATTCCGGCACTGTCGGAGGTTTTGCCGGCCATCGAGCAATCCGGCCTGCTGGTGAAGGATATCGAGATCCTTCCGCTGCACTATGCTTGGACACTGCGTGCCTGGCGCGAACGCTTCATGGAAAACCGCGGCAAGGCGGCAGCTCTGTATGATGAGCGTTTCTGCAGGATGTGGGAGTTCTATCTCGCGACATCGGAAGCGGCCTTCCGCCACGATCGCCTGTTTGTGTTCCAGATACAACTGGCACGGCACCAGGATGCAGTACCGTACTGGCGGCGCTATGCGACCCAGACTGAAGATCAACTGAAGGACGTGGAGGCGTCAGCTCTTGCTGCCCGGTTGAAGTGAACCTCGGCCTGCCGCCGGTTCAGTGGACAGGCATTCGATTTCCTCCCGAAGGCGATCTGGACGGACAACGCTGCGGGCGTGATCTGGCTGAGCGTCTCAGCGTGGCTTGACGGCCGTGCCATCATTGGGTTCCGGGGCTCCGGCCCAGGGTGCGCCAGTGCCCGTAGGCGGAATCTGTTCTCTCGGCACATTCTGGTGCAATTGCATCTTGGCGATGAAAAGCGCGGTGATCGGCGCCGTCAGGAACAGGAACAGCGTGATGATGAGTTCATGCATCGAGAACACTTCGCTGCCCAGCCACTGGTGCAGCATCGACGCGATCAGCACGCCGCCCACGCCCAGTGTGGTGGCCTTGGTCGGCGCGTGAAGCCGGGTCATCTCGTTCGGCAGTTTCAGAAGCCCGAAGGACCCCACGAGCCCGAACACACCCGCCACGACCAGGAACAGCGCCACCGTGATTTCATGCCAGAGTTCCATGTCCGCTCACTCGATGATGTTGCCGCGCAGAACGAAACGCGCGTAGGCCACGGTCGATATGAAGCCCACCATGGCAATGATCAGCGATATCTCGAAATAGACCGCCGTGCCATGGAAGAGTCCATAGAGCACGACCAGTGCGATGGCATTGATCACCATGGTATCGAGCGCCAGCACCCGATCCCCCACGCTGGGCGCCTTCACCACGCGCCACATGTTCATCAGCAGGCCAAGGGTGAAACAGCCAATGGCGAAATACAGGGCCATGGTTATCATTCGAATATCTCCTTGAGGCGGCGTTCGTAGCGGGACTTGATTTCGTCGCGGATGGCATCGGGGTCGGGTGCATCGAGGCAATGCACCAGCAGCGCCCGCCCGCACGCCGAAAGGTCGCTCGAGACGGTGCCGGGTGTCATGGTGATTGTGCCCGCCAGCACGGTGATCGCTTCAGGCGAACGCAGATCGAGCGGTATCGTGATCCACGCGCTGTGAAGGCCGTCATTGCGGCGGAAAAGGATGATGCGGGCCACCACCACGTTGGCCACGCAGATGTCCCACAGCACGATCAGGACATATTCGATGACCACGAGCGGGTTCTTCAGACGCGGCCGTTCAGGCCAGTAGGCAGCGGTTATGAGCGGGATCGTCAGCCCCAGGATCAATCCGAGCAGCAGGCTGCCCGGCGTGATGGTGTTGACCAGCAACTGCCACACGGTCACCAGCAGCAGCGTCAGCAATGGATGCGGCACGATGCGGTTGATCATTGGGCTTCTCCTGCGGCATTGGGGAGGACGGCGCCGATATAGTCCGCCGGCTGATAAATCTGTGCTGCCGTTGCAATCAGGTAGTCGTTGAACGGCCCGGCGAAGACCGTAATCGCCACCACGCAGGCCAGCAGGCCGCAGACCGCCACGATGGGCAAGGCAGCGGCGATTTGCACGGCACCCGGCGCGCGCGTTGCAGGAAGCGTCTTCCAGAACAGCACGCTGCCGGCACGGGCAAATCCGATCATGGCGATCAGCGACGTGATGAGGATCAGCGCCCAGATCGCCCAGACCAGTTCACTGCTGCGTGCCGCTGTCATCACCATGAGCTTGCCGATGAAGCCCGAGAGCGGAGGCATGCCGGCCATGCCGATGGCGCAAGCGAAGAACAACGCCGCCACCAGCCCACTCTGCGCCATGAGCGGAGCCGGCACCAGGCTGTCATCACCGCCCGCCCGGCGCGCGCGCACCAGATCCACCACCAGAAACAGCGCGGCGCCGATCAGAGTGGAATGGACCAGGTAATAGAGCGCCGCTGCCGCGCCCTGCGGGGTGAAGAGACCGATCGCGATCAGCAATGTTCCCACGGACCCGATGATGGCGTAGGCCGCCAGGCGGCCAAGCGACCGCGCACCCAATACTCCTACCATGCCAATGACCAGTGTCACCATTGCGGCTGGAATGAGCCATGGCCCGACCAATCCCTCGGTCGCCGCCGTGCCGGGACCGAAGATCAAGGTATAGACGCGCAGGATGGCATAGGCACCGACCTTGGTCATGATGGCAAACAGCGCTGCAACGGGGCCGGGCGCTTCGGCATAGGAGGCGGGCAACCAGAAATGTAGCGGCATGAGCGCCGCCTTGACCGCGAACACCAGCAACAGAAGCACGGCCGCAACCCTGATCAGGCTGGACTCGGCAACCGGGATGGCGGCCACCCGCACGGCCAGGTCGGCCATGTTGAGGGTTCCCGTAACCGCATAGAGCGTGCCCAGCGCAAACAGGAACAGCGTCGATCCGAGAAGGTTGTAGACGACGTATTGCACACCCGCTTGCAGCCGCCGCTTTCCTCCGCCGTGAATCATCAGCCCGTACGAGGCAATCAGCAAAACCTCGAAGAACACGAAGAGATTGAAGATGTCGCCCGTCAGAAACGCTCCGAAAAGCCCCATGAGCTGGAATTGCAGAAGCGCGTGGAAATGCCAGCCCCGCTGGTCCCAGCCCGAACCGATCGCATAGAGCACCACCGGAAGGGCCAGGATCGCGGTCAGTGCCACCATCAGGGCCGACAACCGGTCCAGCACCAGCACGATGCCGAAGGGCGCAGGCCAGTTGCCAAGCGCATAGACCTGGATGTCTCCGGATGACGCGGACCATGTGAGGCCGACAGCAATGGCGACAAGGCACACCACGCTGGCAACCGAGAACACCCTTGCCAGATCCATGTGGTAGCGCATCGCCAGTATCATGACGGCGCCGACCAGCGGGGGCAGCAGAATGGGCGCGATGATCCAGTGGTTCATGACCGGGCTTCGCCCGCATCAGTGGTTAGCACCTCGCGGTCTCCGAAGCCGGTGTCCGGGTCCTCCCGCATGATGCTCGTGACCTCTCCCTCCATGTCGATCCGGTCGTCTCGCGAAGAGAGATACGAGCCGAGCGCCAGCATCACCACGACGGCGGTCATTCCGAAGGAGATGACGATGGCTGTCAGCACGAGAGCCTGTGGCAGCGGATCGGTGTAGGAGGTGCCGGCGTCCTGCCACAGCGGCGGCTGGTTCAGCACCAGCCGGCCCGAAGCGAACAGGAACAGGTTCACCGCATAGGACAGCAGCGAGATTCCGAGTATCACCGGGAAGGTTCGCAGCCGCAGCACAAGATAGAGGCCGCCAGCCGTGAGCACTCCCACGGCGCTTGAGAACAGGTACTCCATCTTATGCCTTCTCCTCGGCCGCCACGCGCGACGGGTCGACGTCCATGGGATAGGGGCTGGGCCGTTCGCCCGGCCGGTGCGCCAGGCGTGACAGGCTTTCGAGCGCCAGCATTACCGCCCCGACGACGCAGAGGAAAACGCCGGTGTCGAAGGCCATTGCGGTGGCCAGTTCGAATTTCTCGATCAGCGGAAGCTTGAAGTAGCCATAGCTGCTGGTGAGGAAGGGCCGCCCCGCAAGCCACGATCCGGCGCCCGTGACAAGAGCCGCGAATATCCCCATGGCTACGATGCCATGATAAGGAAACCGCTGCCGCGCCGCCGCCCAGTCGAAACCGCTGGCCATATACTGCATGACCAGCGCGATGGCCACGATCAGCCCCGCGATGAAACCGCCGCCTGGCTCATTGTGCCCGCGCAGGAAGATGAAAACGCCGACTATGAGCGCGATCGGCATCATCACGCGCGTCGCAACCACCATGATGAGCGGATGGCTGTCACCGGCCTCGCCAGGGTCTGGCGGACGGTTTGCGAGCCACTTGCCCACTGGCCCGTCAAGCACCACCTCGATCAAGGCATAGATGACAAGAGCAGCGATGCCGAGGACGATGATTTCACCGAATGTATCGAAGCCACGGAAGTCGACAAGAATGACATTCACCACATTCGTGCCGCCGCCGCCCGGCTTGGCATTCGCGAGATGATAACCGGCAATGCTGTCCTGCGTGAAGTCTGTCATCTGGATCGCCATGGTCAGCAGGCCAGTGCCCAAACCTGCACCAATTGCGATGACAGCGTCGCGGACGTGTCTTCCACTGCTTCCTTCGCGCGGGGTGTACTTCGGAAGGAAGTTGAGAGCCAGCAGCAGCAGGATGATCGTCACGACTTCGACCGAGGCCTGGGTCAGCGCCAGGTCGGGCGCCGAGAAATAGGCAAATCCGATCGACACGATCAAGCCGTTCACCCCCATCAGTATGAGCGCCAGGAGGCGGTTGTGGTGCAGCACGATGATGCCGGCTGTCGCCACCATCACCAGCAGCCAGCCGATCAGGGGAACAATCGTGAGGGGCATCAGGCCGCGCGTAGCAGCACCGGGCGTGCCACTGAGCCATGCCGCCGCGCCGGCGAGGCCCACCGTCAGGGCGAAGACCGCGCTGTATCGCGTCATCGCGCCATTGTGCAGGCCGCCCGTCAATCCTCTCGCCATGGCAACGAGCCGTGTCATCGTCCAGTCGAAAATCGCCTTTGCGTCTGGCCTTGGCACGGCAAGCCTCAGCCGGTCGAGCGGACGAAGCAAGGACAGCACGACGAGACCTCCGGCAGTGGCGATGGCAGACATGAGCAGCGCCGGGTTGAAGCCATGCCAGATCTTGAGCGTATACTCCGGCAGCATGCCCCCGGTGACGGCACGCGAGGCAACCTCAAGCAGCCCGCCGGCCACTGCCGCAGGCATGATGCCGATCACCACGACGATCACGACCAGGAGAGCAGGGGCCAGCCAGAGTTCCGGCCCGGGATCATGCGGCGTTGCCGGGTAGTCGTGGCGCTCCGGTCCCAGAAATACACCACTCACGAAACGGAATGCGTAGGCCGCAGACAGCAGCGCGCTGAAAGTTACCAGCACAGGCACCAGCCAGGGTGTCCCCGCCCAGACGGTGTGCGCCGCTTCCTCCAGCATCATTTCCTTGGACAGAAAGCCGTTGAGTGGTGGCAGGCCGGCCATGGACAGTGCTGCAACCGTGCCAATCACGAAAACGATGGGCATGAGATGACGCAATCCCCCCAGCCGCTTGATATCGCGCGTGTGTGCCTCATGGTCGATGATGCCGACCGTCAGGAACAGCGCCGCCTTGAAGGTGGCATGATTCATGATGTGGAACACCGCGACGACGGCAGCCAGAGGAGTTCCGAAACCGAGGAGCATGGTGATCAGCCCAAGATGGCTGACCGTGGAAAATGCCAGAAGGGCCTTGAGGTCATCCTTGAACAGGGCGATCAGCGCGCCTGCCAGCATGGTCACGAGACCCGTGGTTGCGACGATGTAGAACCATTCCGGCGTGCCCGAGAGCACGGGCCAGAGCCGGGCCATGAGATACAGGCCCGCCTTCACCATCGTGGCCGAATGCAGGTAGGCTGAAACCGGCGTTGGCGCCGCCATGGCATGCGGCAGCCAGAAATGAAACGGGAACTGCGCCGACTTCGTGAAGCACCCCAGAAGGATCAGGATCAGGGCGGGAACATAGAGCGGGCTCGCCTGGATCGCGGCCTTGTTCTGAAGGATGACACTGAGATCGTAACTCCCAGCCATCTCGCCGAGGAGCAGCATTCCGCCAATCAGCGCCAGTCCCCCCATGCCGGTGACAGCGAGTGCCATCCGCGCGCCCTGCCGACCCTCCGGCAGGTGTTTCCAGTACCCGATGAGGAGGAAGGAGGAGAGCGATGTCAACTCCCAGAAGATCAGCAGCAACAGCACGTTGTCGGACAGGACGATGCCGACCATCGCACCCTGGAACAGCAGCAGGTAGGTGAAGAATTGACCCATCGGATCTTCGCGCGACAGGTAGAACCGCGCATAGACGATGATGAGCAGGCCGATCCCGAGGATCATCCCGGCGAACAATAGTCCAAGCCCATCCAGAAAGAAGTTGGCGTTGAGCCCCAACACCGGCAGCCAGTCCAGGCGGTACTGGACTACCTCACCCGCAAAGACGGCTGGCGCGTGGGCCAGGAGGCCGACCAGCGCACCAAGGGTCACCACCGCCGCCGACCAGGCACAGGCATTGCGCCCGGCGCGGATCATCAGACCCGGCAGCAAGGCACCCAGAAACGGCAGGATGGCGATCAGAATCAACGGCAACTGGCGTGACCTCCTTCAAAGTTCTTGTTGTTCGGAGCCGTAAGGGAATCAGATTTCATTCGGAAACGTCCGTCAACTCAAGTGCGGAATACATGGCGAAAGCCCGTTCCGCCATCACTCATGGCCAATGGGCAAGGAATTTCCATCACATCCCTTCCCGCAGCCCTTCCCGCACTGGGGCGATGGGCGGCAAATGGTTGCCAGCAACGGGCCGGACCCCCATTGCCGATGAGCGGCCCACGAAAGGCCGCAATCTGTCACAAATTTGAATGTGATTCTGTCAGTTGCGTTGAGGGTTCGTCAGCCCTTTTCGGGTTCCTTGATGAAACCCATACACCGCTAGTTGTAAGAGCGGAGTACTTGGCAACGCCTACCAACAGGAGAGCCGCCCAATGGCAACGAGACCCATCAAGCCCGCTGTGACCGGAACGACAGGCACGGGTCTCGACGCCCTGGTGTCGATGATTTCAAGCGATGCGGGCCTCAACAACAACCTTGCCCGGAGCGAGATTTCGGCGGGCGCCAAGGCCGCTGATGGCATGAACACCCTGATCGTCAACGCCATCCGCGCAACCGGCGTTGCCAATGACGGTACGCTCTCGACCTCGGATGTCTACGATGTCAGCGCCTACATCCACACGAAGAACCTGAGTGCCTGGACCGCCTTTCATGGCGATGACGAGAATGGCGTGGAGACCGGCTTCCACCTGGTCCAGAGCGATGGCGCGCAGGCCCGCATGTTCGGCCAGAACCTCATCGATACCGTGGCCGACGGCATCTACCACACCGGCTTCGAGATCCAGTGGGGCCGCTTCCTCAACGAAGACGGCAATTCCAATGCCTCGGTCGAGACGGTGGCCTACTGGCTGACCGAGTTCCTGAAGTCGGACCTCGCCAGCGGCAACCTCGCCAATGCGAATGTGGATGCCTACGCGCATGGCACCACCGGCACCGGCCTCGACAGTCTGATCTCCACGATGGCGGAGGATGCGGGGCTCAACAACCGCATCGCCACCAGCCAGATCACCAATGGCCTCAAGGCCGCGGATGGCATGAACAACATCATCGTCAACGCCATCCGTGCGACAGGCGTGGCCAATGACGGAACCCTCACGACCTCCGATATCTATGATGTGAGTTCCTACATCCAGACCCACAACCTCGCCGCCTGGACGGCTTTCCATGGTGATGACGAAAATGGCGTGGAGACGGGTTTTCACCTGATCCAGGGCGATGGCAGCACCACGCGTGACTATGGCGAGAACCTGATCGATACGGTCGCGGACGGCCTCTACCACACTGGCTTCGACATCCAGTGGGGCCGCTTCCTCAATGAAGACGGAAATGCCAATGCCACGGTCCAGTCGGTAGCCTACTGGCTGACCGACATGCTGAAGAACGATCTCGCCAATGGCAACCTCGCGAACAATACCGTTGAGGCCTATGCGAGTGGCACAACCGGCACGGGCCTCGATTCCCTGATCGCGACGATTGCCGGCGACGAGGGGCTGAATGGCCGCATCGCCACCAGCGAGATCACCGCAGGCCTCAAGGCCGCCGACGGCATGAACCAGATCATTGTCGATGCCATCCGCGGAACCGGCGTTGCCGATGACGGAAGCCTCAGCGATGTCGATGTGCGGGACATCAATACCTATATCAGGGAGCATCACCTGGCCGAGTGGACGGCTCTCCATGGCGATGACGAGGACGGCGTCGAGACGGGGTTCCATCTGGTCCAGAACGATGGCGCGGCCCGCGAATTGTGGGGCGAGAATGCCGCGAACACCGTGGCGGACGGTCTTTATCATGCAGGCTTCGAGATCAAGTGGGACCACTTCGTCAACGAGGACGGCAATTCCAACGCTTCCGTAGGGCAGGTCGCCGAGTGGCTGAGCCTGTTGCTGAAGGAAGACCTCGCGTCCGGAAATCTTGACAGCAACCATGCGCCGGTCGATCCAGCCTCGCTGGCGGATGACATTGCCTACCAGCTCACCGAAACGCTGACGGTCGAAGCGCGCGCGGGGTATCGCGAGGTCGGGAATGTCGCTGGCCTTGCGCTGAAAGAGGGCACATTTGCCCTGACCTTCGTGGCAGATTCACCCAATGACGGCGACTACAACGTGCTGTTCTCCAAGGATGGCTCGGGCTACGGAGATGGCGGACACATCACGGCCTGGGTGTCCGATGGCCGCCTCAAGGTGCTGCTGCAATCCAGAAACGGCGAGGTCACGCTGTCATCTGGTGAAACCCGGATCGAGGCAGGCCAGGCCTATGACATGGCCTTCACCTTTGGCTCCGAAGGCGCCCAGCTCTATCTCGATGGCGTGAAACTCGATACCGCGCCGGAGTTCACCGCGAACCTCGCGGGCAACAGCCAGTCGCTGGTCATCGGCGCGGGCACCTGGGGTCGCAGCGCCTCGAACCCGTCCTGGATGTGGGATCACTTCGACGGAACCATTTCCAACTTCACCGTCTATGACAAGGCGCTGGACCGCCATGAAGTCGAGGCGATCAACACCTCCGGCAGCTTGCCCGGCCTGACACCGGGCAACGCTTCGCGCGGTGGTGAGCTACCCGCGGCCTATGCTGGAACCGGATTGACGGGCGAGGTCTATGACCGGAATGCCAGCTTCAGCAGCATCAATGATTTGGCAAAGCACATCGCGACCACGGCCGCGCCCTCCCAGACCTTCGACGCGAAACGGATCGACTTCGGTACGGAAAATGATGGCGCGGCATCGCTCTCGCAATTCATCGGCAGCTCCGGACGGATGACCAGCGGCGGTGGCAATACCACCATGGAAACCATCGGCATCAAGCTTTCGGGCTATGTGTGGATTCCGGCGGGGAACCATCTGGTGACCGTGCGGTCCGACGACGGCTTCCTGCTCAAGATCGGCGGCCAGACGTTTTCCAGCGAGAGCGGCGGGCGCGGCTTCGAGCCGACCGCCAAGGCAGCAGAGTTCGGCGGCGGCCTCTACAAGATCGAACTGATCTATTTCGAGAACTATGGCGGCGAAGGGCTGCGCTTCGAGATCGATGGCAAGACGGTCGGCGCGGACTCCTTCTACAAGTCGATTGCGGACTATGACAAGGCGCTCGCCGACAAGGGCCCCATGCCTTCCAATGGCCTGCCTGACGTTGACGCCTTGCCTGAAGGCACCACCGGCACCGGGCTTGATGACATCGCCGGCGTGATTGCCAGCGATCCGGGACTTGCAGCGCGTGTCGATCACGATGACCTCGCGCTGGCGGCGCGTGCGGCGAACATCATGACCAACCTGATCGTGGAAGCGATCCGCGCGACGGACACCGCAAGCGACGGCGACATCACGACGTCCGACATGTATGATATTTCGTCGTACATCCGACTTCGTCACGAGGAGGCCTGGTTCCTGGCTCACGGTGACGACGAGGGTGACGAGGAAACCGGTTTCCATCTGGTTCAGAACGACGGCAGCGTGACCTCGCTGTTTGGCCGCAACGCCATCGACACCATCGCGGACGGAATCTTCCACGCGGCTTTCCCTATCAAGATGGGCGCCTTCCTCAACGAGGACGGCAACGGCAATGCGCGCGTGGAGCAGGTAGCCTTCTGGATCAACGAATTGCTGGCGGATGACTTCGCCACCGGCGAACTCGATCCGTCGGCCTTTCTGGCTGGCGTTGCCGACATGGTCGAGAGCGCGGCCTCGCATGTGAACGCGGGACGGGTCACCGTTTCGATCACGCTGAAAGGCGCCGCCCTCGATGCAACGGGCAACAAGCTCGATAACGTCATCACAGGCAATGGCAACGGCAATTTCCTCGACGGCGGCGATGGCGACGACCGGCTGGAAGGCGGTGCCGGAGACGACATGCTGGCCGGCGGCCGCGGTGGCGACACCATGATCGGCGGCACCGGCAATGACATCTACACGATCGACAGCGCGCTGGATGTGATCGAGGAAGTTGCAGATGCGAGCGGCGGCATCGATACCGCCTATGTGTTTGCCGATCTCACCACCTTCAGGTTCGCTGACGGGCTTGAGAACCTGATCTATCTGGGCAAGACAGGGCTGAAGGTGAACGGCAATGCCGCAGCCAACGAGATCGAGACGAATTACGGCATCGACACGGTCAACGGCGGTGACGGCAACGATGTTCTGTCCACCGGGGCCGCCGCAGATAGTCTCACGGGCGGCGCGGGCGATGACATTCTGGACGGTGGCATCGGTGCCGATTCCATGAGCGGCGGTGACGGCGACGATATCTTCTACGTCGACAATGATTCGGACGCGGTGATCGAGCGGACATCGCAGGGTACCGACACGGTCTATGCGAGCATCGACTATCGCCTCGCCAGCAATGTCGAGCGGCTTTACCTGACCGGCATGGCGGCACAGGCGATCGGCAATGCCCTCGACAACGCGATCTTTGGCAATGATCGGGCAAATCTCATCAATGGCGGGACGGGTTCGGACCGGCTGCTCGGCGGCCGGGGTGACGATATCTACATCAGCGATGGCGGGGACACGATCGTCGAACTCAGCGATAGCGGCATCGATACCGTGAAGAGTTCCGCAACCATGACATTGGCCGGGAACGTCGAGCGTCTGGTGTTGACGGGAACCGCTGCGATCAATGGGACCGGCAACAACATGGACAACACGATCGCGGGGAACGATGCCGCCAATGTCCTCACAGGCGGCATCGGCTTCGATACGCTCTTTGGCGGAGAGGGTGCCGACAGGTTTGTCTATACGTCGATCGCCGACAGCACGCTGGTGCGGGGGCCGGATCGCATCATGGACTTCAACCGTGCCGAGGGAGACCGCATCGATGTCAGTCTCATCGACGCCAACACTTCGGTGGCGGGTGATCAGGCCTTCACGTCACTCATCGGCGGGAACGCGGACTTTTCGGCCGCGGGACAATATCGCTTCGTGAAGACGTCGAACGGCTATCAACTTGAGTTCAACGTCGATACCGACTCAAAGGCCGACATGGTGATCTACATGACCACGGCCGATGCTGCGGCGGCGAACTGGTTCATCCTCTAGCAAAATCGTCTTGCAACCTTGATTGCTTGCCACGCGGGGGAGGCGCGGGCGCCATTCAGTTCGCCTGCGATGCCGTCTACTGTGCCAGGAAACCGCCATCGACGGGCAGCGTGTGTCCTGTGATCATGGCGGAGGCCCGGCTTGCGAGAAACAGGATGGCGGCGGCGACATCGTCCGGATCGGCGAGGCGCCCGAGCGGCGTCATCGCCTCGATCTTCGCAACGAGTTCAGGCTGCGCGAGGAGGGGCGCGATGAAGGGTGTTCGCACATAGGTCGGGGCCACCGCATTCACCCGGATGCCATGCGGCGCCCACTCGACCGCGAGTGCCCGGGTCATGTTGACGACGGCACCCTTGGTGGTCTGGTAGGAAATGTTGGGATAGAGCCCGCCGCCCGACAGGCCCATGATCGAGGCGACATTGATGATAGAACCATTTCGCTTCGCTGCAATCATGTGGCGCGCGGCGGTCCGTGCGCAGAGAAACACGCCGGTCATGTTGACCGAGACAACCCGTTCCCAGTCGGAGATCAGATGTTCGGTGGCGGGCCGCCGGATGGCCAGCCCGGCACTGTTTATCAGGTGATCGATACTCCCCTCTTGCGCGATGACATCGTCGAACATTCCTTCGATTGCGGCTTCATCGGTGACATCGACTGGCACGGCCCGCGCAGAACCGCCTTGCCGCAGGATGCACGCGGCTGTCTCCTCTCCCGAAGCCGCATCACGGTCAGCCACGATCACGTGGGTGCCGGCCTCAGCCAGCAGCAACGCCGTGGATTTTCCAATTCCGCTGCCGCCTCCGGTGACGAGGGCCGTCTGGCCATCAAGGCGAAACAAGGTGTCGGCGGTCTTGGTCATTCTGGTCTCCGGAAAATCACGGTGCTGTCAGGCTGGAAGAAAGCCCTGCGCGCCTGATTTGTCCAGAAGCCGATGACGTCAGGTGTTCCACACGCCGCCCATTTGCAGCGATCCGCTCAATCCCGCGGATTGCAGTCCGTAGTCTGCCGTATCGGTCCACACGACTGGCGCGGTGAAGTTCGCGGTGAGGTCGTCGAGCCCCGGCGCATCGCCCTTGGCGGATTCCTGGATGTTGTTGATTTCGAACTCCCCGATGGCGATGCCGCAAACCACGGCGCCGACGATCAGCGCGATCGGCGGATCGAGAACCAGCGCCAGCAGCGCGAGGATGGCGCCGAGGGCACTCATGATGCCCTTGAGGATGGCGATGCCGGGGTCGCTCCGCGAACCGGTCTGCTTTTGTGCGGGTTGCGCCTCGGACCAGGTGAGCGCGGGCTCTCCCGCCGAGGTCTTGCCCAGTCCCAGCCTGTACCAGTAGGTCGCCGTGCAGGTTCCGTAGATGCCGGGAGAGACTTCGGTCTCGACATGGGTATCGACCTTCATCTGGTCGCCCATGATCTCGATCGTGAACATCGTCAGCACGGGCATGTAGCTGTCGCCGCTGCTGTCCCGGAACACGGGGAGTTCAACGGTCTTGGCTGGCTTGAGCTGGAGCATCCTGTCGTTCGACGCGATCTCGAGGTCTGCAGTATTGAGCTTGGGCCACACCGCTGCCATCGACGGGATCAGCAGGTCTGCCAGCAAGCGGCGCGGACTGATGAGGAAACCGCTCTCGCAACCCGCCGGCACCGCGTTGTCGCTCAGCTGGGCAGTTCCGGGCACCGTGTCGTTCGAGGTCATGCAGAGCAGGCCGAGATAGCTCTTCGAATTGTCGGCGCTGTCGACGATGGCGTAGTCCATCGTGTGCGGCTTGCAGAAGGCCCACTTGCCGGTGGCGATCTTGTCGTTCAGGTCCATCACGGCGAAGACATGCGCGAAGTCGCCGAGATTGGCGTTGCACCAGTCCTGGAAACCACTCTCGACGCCAAGCTTCGCGCCGGGGAGCGACAGGGGCTTGCGGAAGTCGATGGCGACGAAGGTCGCCACCGGGTCGTTCGGGTCGGTGCTGTCGCTCCGCGCCGTCAGCGTGTGCCGGGTCGTTCCGGTGGCGGGCGCGGGCAGGGGCTTTCCATTGGAATCGGTCAGCACGGTCTTGCCGTCATGCGGAAGCAGGTTGAGCTTGATCTCGATCACGCCCAGCGCATCGGCGCAGGTGAAGAAATAGGTCTGGCCCTTGAACCTGTAGCTGCCGCTGATATTGGTCATCGGCAGCGCCATGCGCACGATGGGCCCGTCACCTTCCGGAATGACCGACCAGTCGCCGAAGTCCGCCGTCATCTGGAAGCCATTGGGATGGCCGCTCACATAGGTGAGCGACTTCGGCGACGTCTTGCGCTGGGATATGGCGCGGTTGACGCGATCGACAGAGACGGCGAATACGGTGTCCCATCCAAAGGTGGGAGCCGAGACGGCGGCCGGAGCCGCGGCGAGACTGCTCATGGGATGTCCTTTCAGGTCGACTGCAGATGCCCGTAGAGCAGCAGGCTCTGCGCGAGTTCGGCGTCCTTGAGGTCCCAGTTGTCGGCACCGGGCCATTTCGATGCGCCGAGCACGTTGGCGAGAAACGTATCGAGGGATGGCGCGCTCCGGATGTCGTAGTCGCCGTCGGTCTGCAGTTTCACGACCGCGGCGAGCCCGCCCGCGATTGCCGCCCAAACCCCGCTACAGGTCGCGATCCGGTTGACCAGCGTCGAGAACTCGGCGCGGACGGGCGTTCCGGCATCGAAGGCCGCAAGTGCCGCGGCATTGTCGGATCCGTCGATGGCGGCCTCGCTCAACTGGGCGACTTCGGCGCCATCGATGGCGATGTCGAACATCGCACTGCCCGTGCTCCACAAGCCGGTGAGGCGTCCCACGATGGCCGTTGCTGCTGGCGCGTTGGAAATGGCCCATGACCCCGCCTTGAAAATTCCGCAGCCGAGCGGCAGCACCGACAAGGCAATGGCCACTATCCCCATCGTCCTTTCGAAATCCACTGCCTGCTGGTCCGGCGTGACCGTGATCACCGGCTTGTCGACATAGATTGGGACCTTGTTTCCATTGACGGTCTGGTAGGCGAAGTCCGGCACCAGTACCTGTTCGCCATTGGCGTTCTTGCCGAGCGATATCTTGAGGTACTGCCGGAAGCTCAGGGTGAAATCGTCATTGCCCACCATCAGCGCATGCGTGAAGGTCATCTGGGTGAACTCGAGCTCGATCTGGTCCTCAACCACGCTGATCCGGAAGTTACCCTTCGGCACACGCGGCGTCACGACCGTCCCGTCAACGAGCGTCATGCCGATCCAGTCCAGGTCCTTGTTGTTGGTGACGACCAGGCCATCTCCGATGATGTCGAAGTCGGCGAGTTGCGATCCCTTCAGGACGCTCTGCGCGCCAGGCTTCAGGATGTGTTCGGCGAATTTCTCGCCGCTGATGGCGAGCACGCAATTGCAGCCCGCTGGCAGGTTCTCGACAGCCGCCGGATCGATCTGCTGGGACAGCTTGGCGATCGGGTCGCCGTCGGTCGCGCACAGCGCTGCGAACACGCTGGTCTTGCCGTCCGTGGTGGTGGCCGCCGCGTAGGAGATGTCGGTGGGTTTCAGCCACTGGAAATCCGCCTTGGCCGCCGTTTCGTCCAACATGATGGCGTGGAAGATGTGCTTGAAACTGCCGATGTGGGCGTTGAACCAGTCCTCGAACATGAACTGGAAACTGTTGCGGAGGCTCGCCGGAACGATGCTGATGACGGTCACGGCGGGGTTGGTCGACGTCGACTGGTCGTTCGCAATCAGGATGCGCGCGGGCGCGGTCTTGGCAGGCGTCGTCGCGGTCTTGTCGATAAAGGCGCTGGCCTGGTCGTCGAGGGTCTTGAGCGTGATCTCGATGTTCAGCGAGGCCTTGGCGAGATCGACCGTCTTGCCTGAATCTTCCGCGCCCGTGCCCGACACGATGGGACACATGAAGGAGACCATTTCGCCGGTGCGCAGGCTGGTCTTCTGCCAGGGCCCCCACACGCCTGTGATGGAAGCCCCTGTGCTGGGGTCGGTGTTGTCGAATGTCTTCGGTGTCGTCCCCTGGCCCGCGATGGCGGCGTTGAGCACGTCATCGGTCACGACATTCGCCGTGTCCCAGCCCTGAAGATTGATCTCGCGTCCCATGCCGTGCGTCTCCTTGAGGTGCCGATGGTGTCAGTCGTGCGGAAGGTCAGCGATCATTTCATTTCGCCATAGATGAGGAGGCTCTTGGCCAGCCTTGCACCCTTGAGAGTCCATGTCTTCGTACCGGGCCAGGTGTAGGCGGCCAGAACCTGGTCGAGGAAATAGTCGAAGGTGAGGGCGTCCCTCAGCGTATCCACCTCGCCGCTCGTGTAGCGGGCGAATTCCTTCGTGCCGGCCAGTCCACCGGCGATGCCCGCGCCAAGTGCGGTCACCACGCCTCCCACGATCGCCACCTTGGTGATCGTGGCCAACTCTCCAAATGAGCACATTCCACCACGTTGAGCGGGAAGCGAGGCGTCATAAACGATTTCCCTCATGACAGACTCTGTGCTGTCATATTCGGAGCCATTGGGGGCAATCCATTTTCCTGCGTTGGAACTCGGCGCATAAGGCTTCAACTCCGTGCCTTGAACCTGAACCTGGCCGTTCCCGGCCGCGGCTGCGCTGTCGATATCGCTTGCCAGCTGGCGGCTCCGGTAAACCCAGGCACCCGCCACATAGGCGACGTCAAGCACAGTGAAGATGGCAAGGCCGATCGCCGTCCATTCCAGGGTCTCCTGATTGGAGATGGCGGTCGGGTCCAGGTTGTATGCGATCACGAAATCCTTGATGTTGGGGGCGTCGTCGGTCGCCGGCCCATCCGGGTCCTGGTTCTTCACCACAAGCACGTTCTTCTTGTCGGCACGCTGTTCAAGCGAGAGGTAGAAGTATTGCTTGAATCCGAAGGTGGCGATGTCCTTGCCGCCAAATCTCCAGCCCGGCACATCGAATGTCACGCCGGTGAAGGTGACAACGATCTGGTTGCCGATGACCTCGATCCGCAACCCCTTGGCTGGCACGCTGGGGGTGATGGTATTGCCATCGGGCAGCTTGACCTGCCGCCATGGCAAGGCATTCTTGTTGGTGATCACCATGCCGAGGCCATCGATCTCGAAGTCTCCTCCCTTCGAGTTGGCCATTATGGTCTGGGCGCTGGTGAACAGGATCTGCGATATGAAGCGTTCGCCGCTGATCGCGAGAACGGAATTGGCGCCCTTCGGCAAACTGACGATGATCTCCGGAGCGATTTGCTGCGGGTTCGCACCAGCACTCCGGCTGGCGGTCATCGCCAGCAGCGCGAAGAGGCCCGCTCCGCCGGCGGTACTGTCCGCCACCGCGTAGGCAACCGCCGTCGGGCTCATCCAGGCAAGATTGCCCGTCGCCATCGGGGTTGCTTCATCGATGCTGGCGAACACTGTCTTGAACTGGTCGATGCTGCCGTTGAGCACGTCGTCGAAAGCCAGCATCATCTCGTTGAGCTGGTGCTGGGTATGGGCAATGCTCGCCGGTATCGTCAGGCTGGTGACGGTCACGGCCGTTCCCGCGGCGGCGCCCGAGCTGTCGGGCACGACCGTCGTCTTGCCGCCGGCGGCCACCGCCTTGAGAGTGACATCGGCATTGATCTCGCTGCCGTCGAGCTTGACGGTGGAAACGGTCACGCTTCTCCATCCGCCCCTGAAGCCAGCGGGCACCGCATGCTTGAACGGTGTGTCGCCGAAATTGGCAGTGATCGAGTCTCTGTTGGCGACACCGACGGCGGGAAACATCTCGATGCTGGCGGGGAGCGTGAAAGCCGGGTTCTTGCCCGCCACGGGATCAGCACCCGCACCCAGCCATGCGCCGTCCTTGCCCCGGAACCAGACCTTGCGCGCGTCGAGGTCGACGGCGATCCCGGCCACATCGCCCGCTGCTTCCCAGGTCGTGGCGGGGTTTGTCCTGTTCTGAACGATACTGCCGTTTGCCGCGAGGCCATAGACGTTGCCGCCATTGAGCATGTACCCGCTCGAGCGGTAGGCGTAGCCCAGGGGATCATCGCCGAAGTCGCGCGTTGCGCCGGCACTTGCAGCCACACCGATCTGGGCATTGAAATTGACGCCCGAACCCATGGTGATCTCGAAATAGAACTTGCCGGCTGTGGCGCCGATGATGGCAAGCGCACTCTGGATGCCCGTGGCCCCGCCTGTGGCTGTCAGGCCATTGTTGCTGATGGTCACCGTCTGGCTGTTCGCGGCTGCCAGCGCCTGCGATCCCTTGACGGGCGTCGAGAATGTTGCCGTTCCGGATGCAATCGGCAACTTCATCCTGAGCGTGCCGCCTGATCCTCCCGGAACGATGCTCCATGCAGTCCAGTTTCCGGACACGGTCGGAATGGCCTGAAGATCTGCCGGCGTGCCCGCAAACGTCTTGGGCGTTGCCGCCTGCGTTGCAATCGCCGTGTTGACGACATCGAAGGTCGTCACGTTCGCGGTATCCCAGCCTTGCAAGGAGATGTCTGTCGGTATCGCCATGATGTCCTCGTCCTGTATGAAAGATGCCGCGGTCTTGTTCAGCTGTGGAGATTGCACCGCATGTAGAAGGCGTCCGAAAGCGCGGCTTCCGTGACGCTCCATTTGTCGGCTCCGGGGAACACGATGGCTTGTGCCGACCAGTCACCGAGCGCCAGGTTGCCCGCATTGTTCGACACCGAATTCGAGACGGACGCTGTGACGCCACCGATGACGGCGTCGACGATGACGATCACGATGGGGCCTGCGACCGTCAGCATTGCTGGTGCAGCAAGGACATAGATCCACCATGGGATGTGGGTGTCGTGATTGGTGACGGGAGCCGCTGTCGGCGTCAGGCTAAGCTTGCCCGAGGCCGCATCGTAGCTGCAGGAAAGCGAGACTGAAGCGCTGAACGTCACATAGGAATCCTTGAGGCCGGTGATGTCGAAGATGCCGGTCGCCGCCGATGTGATGTTCGAGGCGGAAATGCCGACCACCATCGAGACGAGTACTGGCGTATAGTCAGTCAGCCCCCACCGGACCGGCTTGCAAAGGAGCGGGCCATTGTTGTTGATCTTGCCGCCGCTCATCTGGAAATTCTGTGCGATCGCTCCAGTGAAGGAAGAGGGCAGTTGACCCATGATCACGTTCTGCAGGAAGACGGGACCCGCATAGGCAATCGCGATGTCGCTGTTGGCGGTGCACAGCCCGGGATCGACGTCGCGCGCCGAGGGCACGGCGGCTGCAGCGCTCACCATGCTGAGGACTGCGAGATACCCTGCAGTGCCGCCCGACCCCGCGACGAACACATAGGCCGGACTATGCGGTGTCAGCCACGATCCAGCCCCTGCCGGTGTGAGGTTCAGCGTCGTGAACACATAGTTGAGCGAGGCCTTGCTGGCGATCAGGCAGAGCGGGATGAAGTCATGTAGCGCCGTTGCCGCGGTCTTTGTCGGGTCCTGCTTCAGCAACACACCGGAGGTATCCGGATTGACGATGTAGATGCTGCCCTTCGTGGGATCGCCGGCCTGCGAGGCGACGCTCGAGAAGTTGAACGTGAGGTTGGAAGCAGTTCCCGCCGCGTTACTCACGAAGTCGAGTTCGACCGAAGCCAGCACCACCACGCCATCGAGTTTCGCCGAAACGAAAGGGCTATCGAGGCTGCCCGTCTTGATAGGCATTTCGATGTGAAGTTTCCGGTCGGAGCCACCCGCCACGATGCGCCAGGGATCAAACGTCGCCTGCAGTGTGGTCTGGCTGGATGGATCGGAATATGAGAGCGTTGCTGGAGTGCTGGTGAATTGCAACTTCAGGAGAGCATTGAGCCTTTCGACCGCGCAAGCCACCACCACGTCCCAGCCGTAGGTATCCATGTGTCATATCCATCATGAGTTCAATGGAACAAGCGGCGCAGTGTTGGGGCATGTTCCGGCGGTCTCGATTGGCGTGCCATCTGGTTTACCCTTGGGAATACATTATGATTTCGTCGAGCAATGTCAATCACAGGTGGTGACGTTGTTTTGGCACCGTGATTTCACAACGCCATCAGAATGCCGCCCTGTGAAAGCCGCGAAGAACGCGGAGAACGCACACGCTCGTTTCCGTTCTTTTCCGCGAGTGGCCGAACAGTGCAGGGTGAGCCCGCCTGTGTGAGCGTTGGCAGACCTAGAGCAACCGGCGGTCAAATGACCGCCGGTAAGTTGCTCGAAAGCTTTGAATCTGGCGCATTTTCCGCGTCGCAAGTGATTCCACTTGCTCGCCCAATGCGCTAGAGAAGCGGCCCCATCATCGCGGCCGCGTTGTTCAGGAAGCGCCGGAAGGTGGACCAGCTTTCGACATCGGCGAGCGTGATGTCCTGCGATGCCGCGATGTAGCTCATCTGGCGGTCCCTCAACACGTTGGCCGTGGCGGCGTCCACGATCAGCACATTGTTTTCGTAGTTGAGTTCGAAGCTGCGCCGGTCGAGATTGGCCGAGCCGACAAGAGCAACCTGGCCGTCCACCGTCATGGTCTTGGCGTGCAGCAACCCGTCCCTGTAGGCCATGAGGCGCACGCCCGCTTCCAGAAGATCGCGGTAATAGCTCTGGCTCGCCACGGCGACGAAGCGGGAGTCGTTGCGGAGCGGCAGGATGAGGATCGTATCGACGCCGCGCCGCGCGCTGGCGCAAAGCGACGCCTGCAGGAACTCGTCGGGCACATAGTAGGGCGTGGTGACGATCAGTTCGAGCTTGGCCGCGTAAATGACCGAGGCGAACATCTCGGGCATGGCCGACGGCCGTGCCGTTGGGCCCGTGCCCACCACTTGCGCAATCACGCTGCCCGCCGTCTCGGGAAGCGGCGCAAGCAGCAAGGGCGAGAGGTTCTCTTGCACCGACGCCATCCAGTGCGTGGCGAACAGGAATTGGTTCTGCCGCGCCACCGGGCCTTCGAACCGCAACATGACATCGACCCACGGTGCGAAGCGGGCCTTCACGCGGAACTCCGGATCGGCGCAGTTCTGGCTGCCGCAATAGGTAATGCGGTTGTCGATCACCACGATCTTGCGGTGGTTGCGCAAGTCGATGCGCCCGGTCAGCAGATGAAACAGGGGATTGCCGACGCGGAGCGCCGCGACAGTCTTGACTCCCGCCCTTTCCATCCCGCGCCACTCCGGCGACCCGATGAGACCGCGTGAGCCGAGGCTGTCCGCAATGATCCTGCAGACCACACCGCGCGCCGCGGCACGCTTCAGGGCCTCGATGACCTTGAGGCCGTTGTTATCGGTGAGCCAGATGTAGAAACAGACATGGACTGTTTCGCGCGCGCGGTCGATGTCCTCGACCATCCGCGCGATGGCCGCATTGGAGTCGGCCATCAGCCCCACGCTGTTGCCGCCTGCTGCGGCGAAGCCGTTGACCGAAAGCGCGGTTCTGGCCAGGGCCGCAAAGCGCGGGGCGATTTCGGGCGGAGAGGCAATCGCGCCGATGCCAGGCGCTGCGGCCGGGGCTGGCAGTTCCCGCAAGGCCGCCGCCTCGCTCCTCCGCCGGCGTGATCCGACATTGGTTTCGCCGAACAGAAGATAGCCGCCGATACCGACCACGGGAAGAATGAGGATGACGACCACCCATGCGATGCGCGAGGCGGGTTCCCTGTGCGGCCGCAGGATGGCGCGGGCCGCAAAGGCCAGATGCACCAGAAGTGTCATAAGCGGGATGAAGCTGTACAGCGAGATCGTCATGTCAGCTTTGGTATTTGGCACGGCGCGAGACGGCTTGCCAGTGGAGGTTCAGCCCCGCTGCCCCGAATGACGCGATGCCATGGATGGAGGTGTTTTGACTTGCGATTTTCTCGGTCAACGTCATGAGCTTAGCGGGCCGGGCAGGTAACATTTGAGATTGCCGTCCCATGCCGCTAGAAACTGATGTCAGAGGGAACCAGCAGGTCAGTTGCGAATGAGTGGAATGCAGGCATGGAGCAGATGGAGGCGTGGCAGTGCGGTTGCGCTGGCTGTTGCTTGCCTTGCCGTGCAGCCGGCGCCTGCCAGAGCCTTCGAACTGTTCGGCGTTCACCTCTGGGGCGAGAAGACCGCAGACCCCAACGATGCCGTCGTCGATCCCGTGGCGTATGAACCCGAACTGACCTTGACAGTCGACAACCGGGATCTCCTCGATGACCTGAAGCAGTCCTCGCTGCTCATCGCCCGGAAGGGCAACCCGCCATCGGGCACGGTGGGTCTCTTGCAGCGCGCCCGCGACGATCAGGCCAATCTGGTCGGCAGGCTCTACGAAGAGGGCTATTTCGGCGCCGTCGTGCGCATCGACATTGCGGGCCGGCACATCGAGGACATTTCGGTCAGCGACACCTTCGCCGATGGCGGAGCGACGGTCCCGGTCTCCATCAGCGTCGATCCCGGACCGGTGTTCAGCTTCGGCACCATCGCAATCGCCGGCATGCCGGATGGCGGAGGGGCGGAAGCCATTGCGGCGGCCGGACTGGTGTCGGGCGCGAAGGCGACGTCCATCATCATCCGCAAGGCAGCGCAGGAACTCGTCATCGCCTCGGAGCGCGACGGACACCCATACGCGAAGATCGAGAGCCAGGATATCATCGCAGACCACGCGGCGAGCACGGTCGATGTCACACTGGTGGTGGCGCCTGGTCCGCAGGCAGCAATCGGCGCTGTGGAGGTGACGGGTGCGGACCAGCTCGACCCGGCCTTCATCGAGCGCCAAGCGGACATTCCGACGGGCGAGATCTACAGCCCCGACATTCTCGAACAGGCGCGGAAGAATCTCGCGCGCATCGATGCGCTGGGCAGCGCCATCGTGCGCCCCGCCGAAACCCTCGATGCCGATGGCGGCGTGCCCATCGTGATCGAAGTCTCCGAGCGCAAGGCGCGGACTCTGGGCGTGGGCGCTTACTATTCCAGTACCGACGGTCCGGGCGGCGAGTTCTTCTGGCTCCATCGCAACCTGTTCGGAGAAGGTGAAAAGCTGCGGATCGAGATGGAGGCAGGCCGCGAGGTGACCTCCGACTCCTACAACAATTTCGATACCTACAACTGGCGGGCGGGTTTCCAGTTCGACAAACCGGGCATCTACGGGCCGCGCGTCGACTGGCTGGTGAAGGGCATGGTCCTGCAGGAGGACACCAATCCATACTTCCGGCGCGGCGGCGTGATCGAGACCGGCCTGTCCTACAGATGGAACGACCAGCTCACGCTGGCAGGAAGCGTGTCCTATGACTATTCCTATGTCGAGGACTACTACAATGGAAAATACTACTCGATCCTGAGTGCGCCGTTCACTGCCACCTATGACACGCGCAACGACACCCTGAACCCCACCTCCGGCTTCTATCTGCGGCTTCTGGCCGAACCCGACTATGTGACCGACGAGCCCGCCATGTATGTGACGGGCGACAGCGAGTTGCGGCTCTACCGGGCGCTCGACGAAAACGAGCGCTTCGTGCTGGCGGCCCGCGGCCGCGTGGGGAGCATCGGCGGCGCCGATCTCGAGGACGTTCCGGCCCACCGCCGCTTCTATGCGGGCGGCGGCGGCTCGGTGCGCGGCTATGAATATCTGGACATTGGCCCGCGCATTCCGGGCTATGGCCCAACCGGCGGACTGTCGCGCGTCGATGGTTCGCTCGAGGCGCGGATCAACGTGACCGACACGATCGGCATCGTGCCCTTCGTCGACGGCGGCTATGTGGCCGAGAAGTCTCTTTTCGGCGGCGACGAGGAGTTCCGCTGGTCCGTCGGTCTCGGTCTCCGCTACTATACGGCTGTCGGCCCGATCAGGCTCGATGCCGCGATCCCCATCAATCCCCGTCCGGACGATCCGGATTTCGCGATCTACTTCGGCATAGGGCAGAGCTTCTGATGACCCGCATCCTCGCTCTCATCCTGCTGCTTCTGACAGCGCTTCCCGCACAGGCGCAGGAGCAAAGCGCCAATGGCTTTGTCGAGCGGCTTCTCGAAAGCGTGTTGAGCGCAGAGGGCCGCAGCCTCAGCATCCAGGACACCAGCATCTCGCTGACGGGCGACGTGACGGTTGGCCGTGTCGAGGTGAGGGATGGCGAGGACGCATGGCTCGTTATCGAGAACCTGTCGCTCGTGTGGCGGCCGCTCTCGCTCTTCGGCAAGCAGCTTGAGGTGACATCGCTCAGGGCGGCGCGCGTGCATGTGCTCCGCATGCCACGCACGCCCGAAGGAAGTGTTTCTGCTCCACAGGAATTGCAGGACCTCACTGCCGCGGCGATCAAGCAGCTTGAGATCGCCACGCTGCAGATCGACCAGCCCGTGCTGGGGCAGGATGTGGAATTGAGACTCGTCGGCTCCGGCGAAATCACGGCCGAGCCCGTGCAGATCCTGGCCGACCTGACCGCCTCGCGGCTTGACGGCAAGATAGGCGATCTTCGGCTCAAGCTGGCGCTCGACCCGCGCACGAGGAACGTTCAGGCCTCGGTCAGCTTCTCCGAGGAAGCCGATGGCATCCTTGCCAATCTGCTCAGCCTGCGGGGCGATCCTTCGGTCGATCTCGCACTCGAAGCCGCGGGCACATATGCGGACTGGAAGGCCACTTTCAGTCTCGATCTCGACAAGGCGCGGGTTTTCGACGGTGACGCCGCCGGTGTCACCGATGCCGCTGGCCAGACGATCACGGTCGAGGGAGGAGGCGCAATGGCGCAAGTCCTTCCGCCCTCGCTGGAACAGACCTTCGGCGGCACCTCCAGGCTTTCTGCCTCCGCGCGCCTGCCTGCCAACAGCGCCACGGCTGACATCGACCACATCAGCCTCGACAACGAGGCCTTCCGCTTCAACCTGTCCGGGCTCGCCGATTGGGAGGGCGAGACCAGCAACCTCGTGGCGGAAATCGCGGCGAAGAATGCCGAGGCGCTTTTCGACCTTCCCGAAACGGGTTCGCTGGGCAAGGCCAGCATCGCGGGATTGAAAGCGGGCATCACTGTAACCGGATCGCTGAAGTCGCCCGACTGGCGCATCACGATTGACTGGGCCGACCTTGCCTCCGACCGCATTGCTCTCAAGCCCTTCAGCGCCCGGCTTGAAGGACACGGCCTGATCGCCACTGCCGCGGCGCCGGTCACCTTCAGCGGTTCGCTTAATGGCGAAGTGGGGCAGGGCCGCGACGGCAGCTTGCCACCGGCTCTCACTGGTCCTCTGTCAGGTTCAGTCTCGGGCGACTGGCGCGCCGATGGTTTGCTCGGCATCGCGTCCGCGAGCCTGTCCATCGGAACATCGACGGTGGAGGCCACGGGCACGATCAATCCGTTCGGTGGAAACTACGACCTGAACGTCACGGCGCGCACGGACAGCCCCGCGACAGGGGCTGCGCTCCTCGACAAGCTTCTCGACGGGCAGGTCGCAGCGAGCGCACACATCACGGGTGGCGGCCCGGATGGGTTCTCGCTTGAGGATCTCCGTTTCAGCAGCCCTGCAATAACGGTCAATTCCACTGGCCGGGCCGATGGCAAGACCGCCGATCTTTCACTGTCGGTGTCACTTCCCGATCTCGGCGTGCTGCGCAACGGCATTGGCGGCCAGGCAAGCTTCGATGCAAGCCTCAAGGGGCCATGGTCGGCACTCGATGCCGCGCTCGACGGTGCGGGCGAGAACGTGCGGCTGCTGAACAAGGATCTCGACGCGCCGAAGTTCGTGGCCCGCATCACCTTCAGCGATGGGCGCCCGCAAGGCGACATCAGCATGAGCGGCACGCTGGGCGGACGGCCGGTCGGCATCCACGGCTCCTTCGACACCGATGCCACGGGGGCCACGATCCTCCGTGACTTCAATGCCAGTTCCGGATCGGCACGCGCGTCGGGATCGCTGGTCTGGCCCGCGGCCGGACATCCGACGGGCAAGATCACCTTCGATGCGCCCGATCTCCGCGACGTCGGTCCGCTTCTGCTGCTCGACCTGTCGGGCGCGATGGCCGGCGGCATCGACATGACAGGCGGCGGTGCTGGCCACAAGACGGCCATCACCTTCACCGGCCGGGATATCGCCAGCGGCGGCTTCGCGGCGGGCAAAGCCGAAGGCTCCGTCACGATTACCGGCCTCTTCGATCAGCCCCAGCCTTCAGGCTCCGCCACCTTCGGAAAGCTTCGCATCGGATCGCAGCTTTTCGATACGGCCACAATCAAGGCCGAACCCAATGGCGCGGATGGCTGGCGCACCACCGCAAGCGTAAAGGGCCGCGATCTTTCGGCCGATGCCGAGGCCGATGTGGTCATGGCGAAGGACAGCACCACCATCACGCTCGCGCGCCTCTCGGGCAAGCTGCGCGGCACGGCATTCAAGGCAGCGGCGCCTTTCGTGATGCGCCAGACGAATGATGGCGTCAGCATCGACAGCGCCACGCTGAATGTGGGCAAGGGCACGGTGAAGCTCGCGGGCCGCATGTCGCCGAGCCTCGATCTGCGGGCCGGCATCTCAGCGCTTCCGCTTGGCGCGTTCGAGTCGCTTGCGCGGGTGCCGGGCTTGCGTGGAACCCTGTCAGGCGATGCGACACTCAAGGGCAGTTTCGAGGCGCTCCAGGGCCAGTACAAGCTGAGCGTGACAGGCCTCACGGCATCGGCGCTGGAGGGGCTTCGGATCAAGCCGTTGACCGCCTCTGCCAATGGCACCATTTCCGGCCAGACGATCACTGCAACCCTGAAGGCTGATGGCGGAACCGATCTGTCCATCACCGCTGACGGCAAGGCCGATCTCGCCCGCTCCACCATCGACATGAAGCTGAAGGGCAAGGCCGGCAGCAGGCTTTTCAATGACCGGCTCGCGGAGAACGGCTTGCGGGCCGAGGGCAATGTCTCCTTTGATCTCCGCATCGCTGGCCCTCTGGCCAAGCCCGCCATCGACGGCGAAATTGCGCTGGCCAAGGGCGTCATCGGCGACACCGCAGGGCAGTTCACGGTACGGGACGCGCAGGGCCGCGCCAGCATCGGCGGCAATGTCATCCGCATCGTGTCGCTCACTGGCAAGACCGGCCGCAAGGGTACGGTGTCCGCCAGCGGAACGATTTCGCTCGATGCCAGCCTGAATGCCGACCTGCGGGTGAGCATCAAGGACGGCATCTACTCCGATGGCAGCTTCGTCACGTCACGCTACAATGCCGATCTTTCGATCAGCGGACCTCTGCGCGGCGGTCCAACCGTCACAGGGGAGGTGGGCCTGCGCGACACCAAGATCACGCTCAGCGAGTTGCCGCGAAGCGCCATCAAGCCCGACGACGTGAAGCATATCCGCGCGCCAGCACCTGTGCGGCGGCAGGCGAAGGAACTGGAACGATTCCGGCAAGGCGGCGGCTCCAGCCTTCGGGTTGATCTGACGCTCCGCGCGCTCGATCCGATCTCGGTCAGTGGCCGCGGGCTCAATGTGGTGCTGACGGGCGGCCTGCGCGTGTTCGGCCCCCTCAACAATCTCGGCGCTCAAGGCTCCTTCGAGATGCTGCGCGGTCGCCTCGCGCTGCCCGCCCGCAATCTCGACTTCGAGCGCGGCAGCCTCACCTTTGACCGCAACTTCGATCCGCTCATCAACTTCGTCGCGGTCTCCCGCCGCACCGACGCGACGATCACGCTGGCTGTCACGGGCCACGCCAGCGAACCCTCGATCAAGGTCACCTCCGTGCCGCAGATGCCGGAGGAAGAGGCCCTGGCACGGCTGATCTTCAACAGTTCGATGCTGGAACTCTCGCCCATCCAGATCGCCCAGATCGCGAGCTATGTGGCGACCGTGACAGGCGGCGGAGACGGCGGCATTCTGAGCGGCCTGCAAGCCGCTATGGGACTCGAGTTCACGGTCGGCACTTCCGAGAAGGGCGAGACCCAGGTCGGCGTTGCAAGGCAGATCAATGACCGCCTGTCGGTCGGCGTCGAGCAGACGACCAAGTCGAACACCACGCGCGTCAACATCGACCTTTCGGCCACGCCGAACGTCAAGCTCCGCGGCTCGGTGGATTCGGACCGCTCCTCGCGGATCGGAGTCTACTACGAGAAGGACTACTGATCCCAGCGGTTGAGCCCGTTGATCGCCAGGAACACCGAGTACAGCGATGTCGTTCCGCAGATGAACAGCCGGTTGAGCTTGGCGCCGCCGAAGCACACGTTGGCGACGAGTTCGGGAATGAGAATCTTGCCGATCAGCGTGCCGTCGGGATCGTAGCAATGAACGCCATCGGCGGCGCTGGTCCAGATGCGGCCGGCCTCGTCCACGCGAAAGCCGTCGAAGAGCCCTGCCGTGCAATCGGCAAACAGCGTGGAAGCGCCCAGCGTTCGGCCATCCTTGTGGACCTCCAGCTTGCGGATGTGCTTGGGCCCGTTCTCCATATGCGTGATGCCGGTGTCGGCGACGTAGAGATATCTTTCGTCGGCGGAGAAGGCGAGGCCGTTGGGCTTCACGAAATCATCGGCCACGATCGTGACATCGCCGGTGTCGGGGTCGGCGCGGTAGACATGGCATGCCCCGATCTCGCTCTCGGCGCGTCCGCCTTCATAGTCGAAGAGAATTCCATAGGGCGGATCGGTGAACCAGATCGATCCGTCCGACTTCACCACGGCGTCATTGGGCGAGTTGAAGCGCTTGCCCTTGTAGCGGTCGGCGATGACGCGGATGGACCCGTCATGTTCGGTGCGCGTCACGCGCCTAGCGCCATGCTCGCAGGAGACGAGGCGGCCCTGCGGATCGACCGTGTTGCCGTTGGAATTGTTCGACGGCTGGCGGAAGACGGAGACTGAGCCATCGCAGTCATCGTAGCGCAGCATGCGGTTGTTCGGGATGTCGGACCATACGAGATAGCGCCCCGCCGCAAACCAGGCCGGCCCCTCCGACCAGCGCGCGCCCGTCCACAGCCGCTCGACGCGGGCATGACCGATCAGGCAGCCGGAAAACCGCGGGTCGAGCACTTTAAAGCCAGTGCCTTCGACTACGCCGTGAAACATCGGAACCTCCATCGTCATTTCCCTGGGTGCTATCGATAACATCGCCCGCCGCACAAGCAAGAACCGAGTGCCCTCGAAGGCGAACCGGGCCACGTCTTCAATACCGTCTTCGTGGTGACCCACGAAGCGCAACTTTACGGAGCGCAACTCATCGCGTGATAAGGCGGATGACTTTCAAGTGTGGTTAGAAATCTCTGAACGAAACATCCGCCTGCGCAGCGCCCGCACGCTCAACGTGCTGCGTGCGACGCCTTCATTTCCTGGCCCAGCCGCCTCGAGAAGAGCAGCAGGTAGGTCGGCCCGATCAGTACCGCGAACATGACGAGCGGATACCTGATCGCTTCCAAGGGAGCGCCGAGAGAGATCAGGCTATAGGCCCCGAGCACGATCAGTGCGGTGGTCAGAAGCACGAAGACGAACCCCAGCATCACACGTCCCGCGCCCGATCCGCGCACCAGCAGGAATGCTCCCACGAGCAGGAACAAAACCGGGCTGCAACAATATGTTACCAGATTGCCATGCGCGCTGAAAGCCGGGTCACGAAAGGCCTGGATGAGGAGCGCCGACAAGGACATTGCCAGAACTGCCGATGCTCCGGCCACGATGAATGTTATCGGTTTGCCTCTGACGGTCATGCCGGACAGAATACAATCCCGGGGATAAATCGAATGTTAACGCAACCCCAGACTGATCACTCAAAGATTGCTTCACGCATTGTAAACTATCGCTGTGCGTTTACCCTTGAAGTCGGGCGCAGGCCGTGGAAATCCCGGCGTGAAGAAATTGGCAACCTTGAGTATATGTTCTCTAAAATTGCAGGCACCCCGTAAATACACCATTGAGACCGCCCTGTTAGGTTGAGCCCAGTAGGTATTCTTACATCGGGGTGAACCATGTCGCGCAGGCAGTCAAAACTGAAGGAGCTTCTTCGGAACACCTCCGGCAACATCACGCTCACGGTCGCTCTCGCCGCACTGCCGATGCTCACAGTTGCCGGCGCGGCCATCGATTATGTCTCCATGTCACGCGACATTACCTCCTTTCAGTCGGCCGTCGATACGGCCGTCATGGCGGTAACCGCCTCCGACCTCGCCAGCCTCACAGGCCTTTCAGGAAATGCCTTGACCCAGCGCATGACGCAACTGGAGACCATGGCGTCGAACTATATCGAGGCGAACTACACGTCTCGCACGGGCCGCGACAATGGCTTCGATGTCGATCTTGTCATCGATGGCTCCAAGGTCCAGCTCACGGCAACCCACATGGTCGACAGCGTCTGGATGAAGTCCTTCGGCATCGTCTCGCCGGAAGTGACCATCACGTCCGAAGTCCAGAAGGCGGCCCGGCCGATCGAACTGGTCCTTGTGATGGATACGACCGGCTCGATGGGCACGACCTACATGCAACAGGCCAGGGTCGCCGCGCGCAACCTGATGAACAAGATCTATGACGGTCCGCTGAGCGAAAAGCCGGACAACGAATACATCCGCGTCGGCTTCGTGCCCTTCTCCGGCGCGGTCCGCCTCGATACGGCGGGCTATGACTTCAGCATGGACTGGATCGACACCACGGGTGCCGCCGCCGTCTCGAAGCTGAATTTTTCCAACAGCAACTGGCACAACTGGCAGGCCTGGACCAGTCTTTACAACAGGCCATGGAACGGCTGTGTCGAAGCGCGCCTCGGCGACTACGCGACCGATGACACTGCGCCTATTGCGGGCAACACGCTGTTCACGCCCTACTTCGCGCCGGACGAGCCGTCCTACTCCAACAGCACGTCCAACGGCTATTACAACAGCTACATCAGCACGTCGGGGTCACCGAACGAGACAAGCAGCATCACCAGCAATCCTGGTTGCTCAGGCTTCTCATCGGGTTCGACCAGCACAACCAACCTCCTCTGCCGCCAGAACAACCAGAACAAATACGTCAACAAGTCGATATCGTCCGAATCCAGCTCGCAGTATGGCCCCTGGTTCAACTGCGCCAAGACCAAGGTCGTGGGCCTCACCTATGACCGCTCGAAGGTGGAAGACGCCATTACCGATATGACGGCGTCGGGCTCGACCGTCATTCCCGAAGGCCTGGCCTGGGGCTGGCGTGTGCTGTCGCCCACGGCACCCTTCACCCAGGTGCAGGGCAGTGTGAACGAGCCGGCCGATGTCATCGCGCCCTATAACAGCGCGCGCTGGCAGAAGATCATGGTGCTGATGACCGACGGTGAAAACGACGTCCTCTCGTCGGGCAACCAGATCAACAACCTGAACGGCACCTGGTACAGCGCCTATGGCCGCGGCAAGGCCACGACCAACAACCGCTTCGGCACCACCACGTCATCGCAGACCAGTGCCGCGCTCGACACCAAGATGACGGAGCTCTGCAACAACATCAAGGCACAGGGCATCACGCTCTACACCGTGGCCTTCCGCGTCAACTCGACCTCTATTCAGAACCGTCTGAGGGCCTGTGCCACGACTGAAGCCAACTACAGCTACGCCGCAGATGGCGTGGCCCTGGCCGCCGTCTTCGACCACATCGGCGAAAACGTCGCCAACACAAACATCTATCTCAGCAAGTAAACACAACACCACAGGAGCATGCCATGATTGAGAAATCCACAAGGCCCGTCACCAGGTTCGCACTGGCCATAGCACTTACGCTGGCCGCGATGCACCAACTGCCCGCCGCTGCTCTGGCGGACGACCTCCCGATTTCCGGAGAAGGCGACACGGACGGCGGCGGCGAAGGCCTTGACGGCGACGAGGGCAGCGATGACGGCATTGTATCCACATCGTCCGGCGACGAGTGCGGCGGAAGCCGTGAATTTTCCCGCTGCTGACGTGTGAAGGTCCCCGGCTCCGACCGGGTTTGATAAACGGCATGCTGCGTTGCCGGTTGCAGGACATTTCGTTCTGCCGCCGGCAACGCCGCTTTGCTTGAGTGAGATGCCGTGTTGAGAAGTCGTGTTGCCCGCCGTTCCACGACCCTCATGGCAGGCATCACCACACATGTCGGAGGCCTGTCGCCGATCATCGTCAATCCTTGGGCGAAACGTTTCGTTCCATTTTGAGTTGCGCCCGAAACAGCATCAAGTTTGGCCCAAGGGCAGTTTCGCTCAAAAAAAAATTCACTTTGGGTCATTCCGGATGAAGCCTCCGGCGAGGTGCACAAAGCCAGATGTGCAGCACGCTGGATACGAATATTCACAGGGAAACCAAAAGCCTGACGCCAAGAATTTCAGTTGCAGGTTGAGTCTTCATAAATTGACTGGCGCGTCAGAATTACTCGCCATGCCGCAAGGACAGTATATGAGAAAAAGTCGTGTGGGCCGGTGTTTCGATTTGTCCGAAGTTGACTAAATTCCTCTAGATCAAGTAGCCTGCCCCAACTTCAGGGACGGCACGGAATGTTCGGCAGACGCCTGCCGGACCTCCCAGAACATTATAACAAGCCGTTCTTTCCCACTTTAATCAAGTACTTATTCAGGAAAGCACGGACATGGCAACCATTCTTGGTACGAGCGCTGATGAAACCCTCAACGGTACAGTGGATGCCGACACCATCGTAGGTGGTGGTGGTGTGGACATCATCAATGCGGGTGATGGCGACGACGTCATTACCGCGGGTATTGGCGGAAGCGATACGTCGATGGTGGCGCAGGGTTCGATACGCTCATCCTGAGTGGCAACTTCTCCGCTTATTCGGTTGGAAGCTTTACGGGCTCCAGCATCCAGCTGACCGTAGCCGGCGTGACCGAGACGGTGAGCAACGTGGAGCAGGTGGTGTTCAACGACGCCTCGGTCCGCCTTGTGGGCGCCGGAGGCTATGCCACGATCCAGGCCGCCATCGATGCAGCTTCCGCGGGAGAGACGATCCTGATCGCGCCCGGCACCTACAACGAGCATGTGGTGATCAACAAGGCCGTGACCCTGGTCGGCGGCGGCGCCCCCGGCGACGTCGTGATCCAGGGAACCTTCACGACCGACAATCCGATCGTCACCACCGTCACGGATTTTCTGGAAACTGCAGCATCCTATTCGGGCGCGGCTGGCAACGGCATCACCGTTTCAGCCGATGACGTGACGATCTCCAATCTCACCGTCTCGGGCTTCCTGACTGGCATCGAACTCGGCAGCAATGACGGGCTCACCATATCCGATGTGGACATCACCGAAGGCGTGACCGGCATCCGCAAGGGCACCGCCGCCAACGTCACCAATTTCGAGATGTCCGGCGGCACCATCTCGGATATCTATTTCGGCATCTATGCCGGCGCGGCGATCGGAGCTGGCGCCTTCGACGGCATCACGATCGATGGAGTCACCTTCGACGACCTCGGCGAAAAGGGCATCTATGCCGAGCAGCTGTCGAACGCTGTCATCACCAACATCACGATGAACGATGTCGGCCAGTTCGGCCGCGGCCCGGCTTTCGGTCCCGCCACGCAAACCGGCGAATTCGGCAATGGCATCGACATCAACCTGAAGTATGGCGCCTATTCCAACATCGAGATCAGCAACTTCACGTTCACCGGTGTCGGGTCGAGCGCAGGTGTCGACGGTTTTCCAATTTCGAATCCCGCAATCGACTTCGGAGGCGCGATCGTCATCAAGGCCCGTGACGACGGCCCGTACAGCGGCAGTCCGGCGACGCTCGACGGCGTCACCATCTCGGACGGTTCGATCGACGGTACCAGCACGGGCATCCGGATCGGCGAACCCGGAACGGCAAATGCAAGCCCCATCAACGTCGTGGTGAACGGCGTCACGATCGACAATGCGGCCGTTGCCGACTTCGACAACGTGACGACGGCCACGCTGGAAGTGAACGGAACCTCGGGAGACGATGTGATCGATGTCTCGCCGGGCGCCACCGGATCCGTGGTGATCGATGGCGGAGCAGGCGCAGACGATCTGACCGGCGGCGGCGGCAAGGACACGCTGACGGGCGGCGAAGGCAACGATACGCTGGATGGCGGCGGTGGCACGGACACCGCCTCCTTTGCCGGCAATGCGGCGGACTACAGCATCTCGGTCTCCGGCGGCACCGTCACCGTCACCGACAACAATGCTGGTGATGGCGACGAAGGCGCCGACACCGTGGCGGACACGGAGATCATCGGCTTCTCGGACGGCAGCGTCCTCATCGTCGGTGCGGGCGGCTTCGCCACCATCCAGGAGGCGGTCGACGCTGCCGGCAATGGCGACACGATCATGATCGCCGAGGGTACCTACACCGAGCAGGTGCAGATCGACGGCAAGACGGGGCTGACACTCGTCGGCATCGGCGAAGTGACCATCAAGGCGCCGGCGGACGTCGTCGAGACCGCGCGGTCTTCCTCCGACCGCGAGATGCATTCTGTCGTGACGATCGAGAACTCGACCGGCATCACGCTCGACAACGTGAACGTCGACGGCGACGGCCGCGCCAACACCATTGAAGAGGGCGGCGGCGCAGGATCGGCGCAGTTCACCGGCGTCTTCGTGCGCAACGCCTCCGCGACGCTCGAGGATGTGGACATCACCGGCGTGCGCGATCCGCTGCCCGGCGGCACCACCATTGGCACCGGCGATCCCATTGTCAGCGGCAACCAGCGCGGCGTGGCGCTCCAGGTCGACAACGACATGCTCATGGCTTTCACCATGACGGGCGGCTCGATCAGCGACTTCCAGAAGAACGCCACAGTGTTCAGCGGCGCCGATCTCAACGTCACCGGCGTGACCATCACCGGCGGCGGCGACCAGCCCGTCAATGCCCAGAACGGCATCCAGGTGCTGAACTCGACCGGCACCATTGCCAACAACATCATCACCAACATCGGCTATGCCGGGCCTGCGCTTGCCTATTCGGGCATGATCCTGGCCTATGGCAACACCGATCTCGACATCACCGGAAACACCATCACCGGAACCAATGGTGTCAACACGGACTCGAAGGTCGTCGGCATCTACATCCTCGACTTCGGGCCGGACAACAGCGGCGGTTCGATCACCGGCAACATCATCTCGCACGTCGATTCCGGGATCGAGGTGACAGGTGGCCTCGGCCCTGACGGCATGACGATCACCGGCAATACGGTGACCGACATCGACGCCAATGACCCGTTCGCGGGCAACGTGACGTTCGATCCAACCACCTCAGCCAACAACACGGTTGAAGGCAGCGCAGGCGATGATGTGCTGAATGGCGGCTCGGGCGATGACGACCTCAGCGGCCTTGCGGGGAACGACACGATCACCGGTGGCGGCGGCACGGACTCGATTGATGGCGGCAGCGGCGACGACACGATCATATACAATTCTGGCGCAGAGCTGACCGCTGGCGAAACGGTGGATGGCGGTGCAGACTATGACGAAATTGTGTTCACTCCTGCGGTGGAAGAATATCTGACAATCAGCGCTAACGTGATCAATGTCGAGGCCGTCTCCATCGGCGGAACGGATGAGGCTCATATTGATGCCTCGGCGTCGCTCGCTGGCCTGACCATCTCCGGTAACGGCGCAGGCAACGCGCTTATCGGGTCGGCCTATGCCGACGACATCGACGGCGGCGACGGCAGCGACCATATCCTAGGCCTAGGGGGCAATGACACGATCGAAGGCGGCGCCGGCGACGACTACGCGATCTACGGCGGCAACATCGCCGGCTACGATATCAGCACCGACGGCGTTGACGTGACTGTCACTGATACGAATGCGGGGAACGGTGACAACGGCACGGACACGTTGAGCGGCTTCGAGAACATCTTTTTCATGGATCAGAATGTCATCGTGGTAGGCGGCGACAGCGAGTTCACCTCGATCCAGGCGGCGATCGATGCTGCTTCGGACGGCGATACCATCGTGGTGCTCGACGGCGTCTATACCGAGAATGTGAACGTCAACAAGGCGGTGACGCTCATCACCTCCAACGCGGGCGTGGGCGGCACCGATCCGGGCCGCGATGCGGCAACTGGCACCGGCGAAGTGACCATCGACGGCACGGTGACGATCTCTGCGGCGGGTGCTGTCACCCTCGACGGCCTGCGCTTCCTCAACAGTGTCCTCGGTGGCAACACGCTGACCATCGGAACTGGCTTCGATCACCAGATCCTCAACTCGATCTTCTACTCGACGGTCGCAGGCGGAGGCAGTGGTGACCGGGCGATCTCGATGGGCCCGATGGGCACCGGTAACGTCACGATCTCTGGCAACTACATCACGGGCTCGCAGACCGGCCTCTTTAGCACGGCCTCGTGGGACCGGGGCTTGTGGACCGATGGCGGTGGCGTCAACATCGACATCTCAGGCAACACCTTCCAGTACACGCGGACGGCCATCAACGCCGACGCGGCGTCGCCCTCGCTCATCACCATTTCGGGCAACACGATCACCTCGGCGGGGTCCGGCGTCTCCTATGGCGTCAACCACCTGAACGTCGTGGTCAACGGCATGACATTCGAGAACGTCGGCGACGAGTTCAACCTCCGCAACATCACGGCCGACGTGACCTTCGATGCAGGCGCGGCGATTGCTACACTGAACACCGGCTATCCTGGCTATGACTTCGTCGTGGTTCTGGGCGGCACCGGCAACGACACGCTGACGGGTTCTGCCTATGACGACGCGCTGGACGGCAACAACCTCAACAACAATGCCGACGACGACACGCTCAACGGATTGGCCGGCGACGACCTGCTCTACGGCAAGGCCGGCGACGATACGCTGAATGGCGGTGCCGACAATGACACCATCGCTGGTGGTGCGGGAACTGACACGATCACCGGCGGCAGCGGCGATGACAGCATTGTCTTCAATGCGGGGTCGGAACTGACCGCAGGCGAAACCGTCGATGGCGGAGACGACGTCGACACGGTGGTATTCACCTCCGGCGCCGGTGACACGCTGACACTCACAACGAATGTCATCAACATCGAAAAGGTTCTCATCAACTCATCGGTCGACTCGAACGTCGATGCCTCGGCGCTGTCGGCGGGCCTCGAAATCGACGGCAACGCCTATGCCAACGTCATCACCGGTACGTCCGGAACTGACGACATCGATGGCGGCGACGGCGATGACACGCTTACGGGCGGCGAAGGTGACGACACCATCGCGGGCGGCGATGGAGCCGATACTGCGACTTACACGGGCAATCTGTCCGACTTCGACATCTCGACCAACGGAGTCTCGCTCACCGTCAATGACAACAATGCGGGCGACGGCGACGAAGGCAGCGACACGCTAAGCAGCGTGGAAACGCTCGACTTCGCCGATGCCTCGGTTCTCGTGGTGGGAACGGGCGGTTATGCCACGATCCAGGCGGCGATCGACGCGGCTTCCGATGGCGATACCATCGTGGTGCTCGACGGCGTCTATACCGAGAATGTGAACGTCAACAAGGCGGTGACGCTCATCACGTCCAACGCGGGTGTGGGCGGCACCAATCCGGGCCGGGATGCGGCAACTGGCACCGGCGAAGTGACCATCGACGGCACGGTGACGATCTCGGCGGCGGGTGCTGTCACCCTCGACGGCCTGCGCTTCCTCAACAGTGTCCTCGGTGGCAACACGCTGACCATCGGAACTGGCTTCGATCACCAGATCCTCAACTCGATCTTCTACTCGACAGTCGCAGGCGGAGGCAATTCTGCGGATGATCGCGCCATCTCGATGGGGCCGCTGGCCTCAGGCAACGTCACCATCTCCGGCAACTACATCACCGGTTCCGAGCCGGGCCTGTTCGGCACCGCCTCGTGGGGACGCGGGCTTTGGACCGATGGCGGTGGCGTCAACATCGACATCTCGGGCAACACCTTCCAGTACACGCGGACGGCCATCAACGCCGACGCGGCGTCGCCCTCGCTCATCACCGTTTCGGGCAACACGATCACCTCGGCGGGGTCCGGCGTCTCCTATGGCGTCAACCACCTGAACGTCGTGGTCAACGGCATGACCTTCGAGAACGTCGGCGACGAGTTCAACCTCCGCAACATCACGGCCGACGTGACCTTCGATGCAGGCGCGGCAATCACCGCGCTGACCACAGTCAACACGACCAATGACTTCGTCGTGGTGCTGGGCGGTACCGGCAACGATACGCTGACGGGCTCTGTCTATGATGACGCGCTGGACGGCAACAACCTCAACAACAATGCCGACGCCGACACGTTGAACGGCCTTGCCGGTGACGACCTGCTCTATGGCAAGGGCGGCGACGACACGCTGAACGGCGGCGCCGACGATGACACGGTGGATGGGGGTGACGGCGACGACACCGTCACCGGTGGCGCCGGCGCTGACGCCCTCACCGGCGGCAACGGCATCGACACGCTTGACTATGCGGGCTCGGCTGCGGTCACTGTCAACCTCGCCGCCAACACGGCCTCCGGAGGCGATGCAACAGGAGACACCATTTCGGGCTTCGAGAATGTCATCGGCACAGCCTTTGCCGACACCATCACGGGCGATGGCAACGACAACGATCTTGTCGGTGGAGACGGCAACGACCTTCTCAATGGCGGCGCGGGCGGTGACACCCTCAACGGCGGCAACGGCATCGATACGGCGAGCTATGCCGGATCGGCGGCGGGCGTCACCATCAATCTGGGCACCGGGTCGGTGACAGGCGGCGATGCAACGGGCGACATGCTCATCAGCATCGAGAACATACTGGGTTCCGCTGAAGCCGACACGATCACCGGCGACAACAACGCCAATACGCTTGAAGGCGGTGATGGTGACGACGTGATCATCGGCCAGGGCGGCGACGACACCCTGATCGGTGGTGCAGGTGCGGATGCCCTGATCGGTTCCGGCGGCACCGACACGGTGAACTACAGCGCCTCGGCTACCGGGGTGAATGTGAACCTGGCAACGACAGTCGGCACCGGCGGCGATGCCGAGGGCGACACGCTGAGCGGCATCGAGATTGTGCGCGGTTCCAACTTCGCCGACACGATCACCGGCGACAGTCTTGCCAACACGCTGTTCGGCCAGAACGGAAGCGACACGATCAACGGCGGCGATGGTGACGACACCATCGCGGGCGGCAATGGTGCAGACGTTCTCGACGGCGGCGCGGGCGTCGATACGCTCAACGCGGCCGGCACCAGCGCGAACATGACGATCAATCTTGCAACCAACTTCATCACCGGTGGCGACTCGACGGGCGACACCATCGCCAACTTCGAAAATGTCATCGCTGCAAACGGCAATGACACGGTGACCGGGACCGCGGGCGCCAACCGGCTGGATGGCGGAAGCGGCAACGATATCTTGAGCGGCGGCGCGGGAGCTGACGTCCTCATCGGCGGGTCAGGCACGGACACGGCAACCTATGCCGATGCCGCGTCCGGGGTGACCGTCAATCTTGGCAATGGCACGGGGTCGGCGGGGGATGCCAACGGCGATACGCTGAGCGGCATCGAGAACCTGATCGGTTCCAGCCACGGCGATACGCTTCTGGGCAACTCGCTTGTCAACATCCTCGATGGCGGCGACGGTGACGACGTCCTCACCGGCGGTGCCGGCGCGGACTTCATCAATGGCGGCAACGGCAACGATACCGCGTCCTACGCGACAGCGGCATCCGGCGTCACCGTCAATCTCGGGACTGGCATCAACACCGGTTCAGATGCTGCGGGCGACGTGCTGACCAGCATCGCGAACCTCATCGGCTCCGGGTACAACGATACGCTGACGGGCGACGCCGATGCCAACGCACTCTATGGCGGCAGCGGCGTGGATACGCTCGACGGCGGTGACGGCGATGACCTCATTGCCGGCGGCATCCTGGGTGACGTGCTCATCGGTGGCCTGGGCAGCGATACGCTTGACTACTCGGCGTCTGGCAATGTCTCGGTCAACCTGGGCGCCAACACCGTGGGAGGCAGCCATGCTGCAGGCGATACGATCTCGGGCTTCGAGAACGTGCTTGGCAGCAACTTCGCGGACAGCCTGGTAGGCTCTTCGGGTGACAACACGATGAACGGCAATGGCGGCAACGACACGCTGTTTGCAGACGCAGGCGCCGACACGCTCATCGGCGGACTCGGTGTGGATACGGTCACCTTCCAGAATTCGGTGGTGGGCGTCACCGTGAACCTGCTGACGGGCACGGGTTCTGGCGGCGATGCCGAGGGAGACACCTACGCCGGGATCGAGGGCGTGCGCGGCACCAATGCCGTGGACATCATCACCGGTGATGCGGCGGACAACTCCTTCAACGGTGCGGCCGGAAACGACATCATCAGCGGCGGAGACGGAAATGACACGATCATCGGCGGAAACGGGGCCGATACGCTCGATGGCGGCAATGGAGTCGACACGCTGAACGCGTCCGGCACCAGCGGCAACCAGACGGTAAACCTCGCCACCAACTTTATCACGGGCGGCGACTCGACGGGCGACACCATCGTCAACTTCGAGAATGTGCTGACCGGCAGCGGCAACGACAGCCTCACTGGCTCGGCGGATGCGAACCTGCTGAACGGCGGCGGCGGCAGCGACACGCTGACAGGCGGTCTCGGCACCGACACGCTGATCGGCGGGACGGGCACCGACAGCTTCGTCTTCACGAGCTTGGCGGACAGTGCCGTGGGTGCGAGCCGCGACACGATCGGCGACTTCTCGCAGTCGCAGCTCGACGTGATGAACCTCGCGGCGATCGACGCGGTGGCTGGCGGCGGCGACGATGCCTTCACCTTCATCGCCTCGGCCGCCTTCACCAATGTTGCTGGCCAGCTCCGTTACTTCACCGGCAGTGGAACCACAGTCGTCGAAGGTGATGTCGATGGCGATGGCGAGGCTGACTTCCAGATCGGCCTCACGGGAATATTCGCGCTCACCGGCGCCGACTTCGTGCTCTGACCTCGACAACAATCAGCTTGCAGGTGCGGACAAGGCACCTGCGATCCGGCGAGACGCCAGAGGCCCCGCGAATCGTGAGGATCCGCGGGGCCTCGTCGGTTCAGGCGAGGCGATAGGCCGCGATGCCGTTGTCGCGGAACAGCTTGCGCTTTTCTTCAGGCGTGCAGCCAGCCGTGGCCCAATCCAGAACCTCCAGCCAGTCGGGGTAGCGGCCCGCGAGTTCCGACACCGGCCAGTCGCCTCCATACATGATGCGGTTGAAGCCGAAGCTTTCGATCACATGGTCGATGTAGGGGCGAAGCTGCTCGCGCGTCCAGCTTTCATGGGCGGCCTCGGTGGTGACGCCGGAGAGCTTGCAAACGACATTGGGAAGGGACGCCATTTCGCGGATGTTCGCCGCCCAGGGTTCCATCAGGCCTGCCTTGATGCCGGGCTTGGCGATATGATCGAGCACGAAGGATACGTCCGGGCAGCGGCGTACCAGTTCGAGCGTGTTCGGAAGCTGGTGATGGAAGATGCAGATGTCGAAGGACAGGTTGTACTTCGGCAGCAGCTTGATGGCCGAAAGGAAGTCGGGCTTCAGCACGAAGTCCGGGTCGGGCTGGTTCTGGATCAGACGGCGCACGCCTCGCACCACGTCGAGTTTCGACAGGCGCTCCATCTCGGGCTCGAGTGCCGCGCCGCGTTCCATCGGCAGGCAGGCCACGCATCCCTTGATGCGGGTGTCCTTCTCGGACATCGACTGCACCCATTCGGCCTCATCGAGATATTGCGGCATGTCGACGTCGACCTCAACGAAGACGAGAGACTCGATCGTGTAGGGCCGGGCCAGCGCCGTCAGATCGTCGGCGGACCAGTCACGGCCGAGTTTCGGCGCGCCCGCGGCCCAGCTGTACTTGAATTTTTTCGTGTCGAGCAGGTGCACATGTGTGTCGACGATAGGAAAATCGATCATCCGGTTGTCTCCGTATCCCTCTGGGCTGTTTCCTGGCAAAGTGTAACACTGGTCAGTTCCGGGGCTGCCACTGCACGGGTTTGACCACGCTGCCTGTCGCAGCGGCTTTATAGGCGGCCTCCACGAGCGCGTAGGTCTTGAGATTGTCCTCGCCCGATGTCTCTGCGGACAGCCCTGCGATGAACCGCTGCAGCATGTGGCGGCTGGTATTGAGCACCGCCTCCTGCGACACGTGCCACGGCCGCGTGGTCCAGGGCAGCAGCGGGCTTCCGACATGTTCCTCGAAGAAGATGCCCTGCGTCGTCACCGACATCTTCTCGCCGCGCGTCAGGACGATCGAGCCCTCGCTGCCTTCGATCTCCAGCAGCGTTTCGGGGAAGGCGTCGGGAATCTTTTTTGAGGCATAGGTGGATTCGACCACCGACACTGCGCCCCCCGTGTGGCGGAGCATCATCGTGGCCGTATCCTCGCCCGTGATAGCAGGGTTGCGCTTCTGCGTCTCGCAGGAAAGCCGGTCGACCTCGCCAAGGAAGAACCGCGCGAGGTCGAGCACATGGATGCCGACGTCGAGGATGACCATGCGCTCCTCTTTCGCCAGGTACGGTTGCCCGCGATAGATGTCATATCCGGTACGGAATGTGATGCGCGCCCAGTTCGGCGTGCCGATGCTGCCGGCATCAAGCACCGCCTTCACACGCATCATGGACGTTTCGAAGCGGAAGTTCTCATGCACCGCGAGCCACGCATTGTTCGCCCGCGCGGTCTCGACGATGGCGATACATTCCTCCCACACAGGCGCGAAGGGTTTCTGCACGATGGCGCCAATCCCGCGTGCGGCTGCAATGGCAGCAAGCTCACGGTGCGTATCCATCCGGGTGGCGATGTCGACGAGATCGATCTTCACGGTGTCGAGCATCTGCGCCATGTCGGTGAACCACGGTACGCCGAAGGTCTTGCCTGCCGCTTCCGCCCGCGCCGCGTCGCGGTCGCACACGGCGGAAAGGATGCCGCCTTCGGGCTTGAGTGCCGCCCAGGCATGAAGATGGTTCTGGGCATAGAAACCGCACCCGACCATTCCCACCGAAACACGATCGCGCTGCGCCATCCGTGCACTCTCCTTTTGACAAAATGCCCGAAAACGAAGCGTGACAGGCGGAAGGAACGATCATGGGTGACGGCGGCGGAAGGCGTCAAGCCCCGGCGTTGGATTCCGCTGAGGATATATGCGTCATCTGCGCCGCCCTTGCCGGGAGAGATTGAATCCAGGCAAGGCGGACTGTATCGCTGCTGTCTGCCGCCAATGCTTCGGGAGGGACCGTGCCGGAATTCGAATTTGCCGCCGTGGGCGACAATTGTGTCGACCGGTTTCTGCCACCGGCGGATGAATGCCTCGTGGGTGGCAACGCCCTGAACGTGGCCGTGCAACTGGCCATGCTCGGCCGCAAGGTCCACTATTTTGGCGCTGTCGGTGACGATGCCGCGGGCCGGGCCGTGACGGAGGCGCTTGCGGAGCAGGGGGTCCTCGCAACCGGACTGCGGACGCTGCAGGGATTTCGCACGGCCTATACCGACATCGAGATGACAGAGGATGGCGACCGCAGCTTCGTCTTCGAGGAGTTCGGTGCATGTGCGGCCTATCGGGCGGCCCCCGAAGACATCTCACTCTTGAAGGGGATGCGCCACATTCACATTGGCTGGCTTGGCGATGGCGGCGCCCTCAGGCGGGCCTTGCGCGGCCAGGGCCCCACGCTGTCGCAGGACCTCTCGGTCAACAATACGCCCGAGAACCTGTCTGCCGAAGGACTCGATGTGGCCTTCTGTTCGGCTGATCCCGATCATGCGGAGAGCGAGGCCCGCCGGTTGCTCGAACAGGGCGCGCGGCTTGCGGTGGTGACGATGGGAGCCGCTGGAAGCTTCCTCAGCGACGGCCGGCGCAAATTGACGGCCTCGGCGGCACCCGTGACGCCGGAAGACACGACCGGGGCGGGCGACGCCTTCATCGCCGGGTTTATCGATGCTCAGGCGAGTGGGGCGGATCTGGAGCATTGCATGGCTCATGGTGCAGCGCGGGCCGCAGCGGCCTGCCTGCATCGCGGCGGCTTCCCGCAACGCCCTCTGAAAGCGCTCGCCCAGAAGTTTGATCCACAGGGCGAAGACCCCCTTGGAGACAGGCCAGACCTGATGTAACAATATGTCATGAATCGCGTTGTGGCTGGGACAGTGGGGTGCCTGTTGAGTGCGGGGGTGTATGCCCCTGTGCATGCAGATGTGCTATCGTCAGGCGAGACAGTCGTGACGATGCAATCTCTCGACACATCGTCCAGGGCTCTTGCCGACCTGCGCCCGAAGCAGCATGAGCCCGATGTGAATGTCGATCTGCTGCAGTCTGGCTTCCACATCGAACCGGCGTCGTTCACCTCTGGTATCTCAACTCTGCATGACGAGTTCCGCTACAATGTTCAGTATGCGGATGTATCGACCTATGGCGGGTACGATGCAGGTGTGTTTCTTGCCCAGAGTGATGCCATCCTTTGGGATATCGTCGGTGCTTACGGCCTGACCACAGCTTTGGGCATGAGCAACTGGGAGTGGGGCAGTTCCGGCTTTCATTTCAAGAATGAGGGCTGGTTCGGCACGGATACCAAGTACGCGGGCGTGGACAAGCTGGGCCACGCCTATACAGGCTATCTGCTGACGGAATACTTCTCGCAGCGCATCGCCCATCAGATGCGCGATGGCGACAATGCCATCATAACGGGCGCCATTCTCGGCATGGGCGTCCAGACCTATGTGGAGTTCTTCGACGGTTTCTCGGGCGGCCACGGCTTCTCGTATGAAGACCTGATCGCCGATGGCCTCGGTGTCGGGTTCTCGGTCCTGCGCAACACCGTGCCCGGCCTGCGTGAAAAGCTGGATTTCCGGCTTGAATACCTGCAGTCGGAACTTTCGGACTTTGCTCCGGTTTCCGACTATGCCGGGCAGAAATATACGCTGGCTTTGAAGCTTGCCGGTTTTGAAGAGTTCGAGGAAACGCCGTTGCGCTTCGTGGAACTGCAGGTCGGGTACTTCGCGCAAGGCTACACCGATGCCGAGCGCGAGGCCGGGGTGAAGCAGTCGCGCGACCCCTATGTCGCGATCGGGTTCAATCTGAACGAGTTGGTCGGAGAAACCAGCCTGAGCGACACAACCGGTGGCCTCGTGGCCAGCCGCGCGTTCGAATATCTTCAGGTGCCCTACACCTACGTCCCCACATCCTCACGCTAGTCGCTCATACAGCCGCAAGGATTGCGACGCCGGCAGTTCACAAATTCGTGATCTCCTGACCGCATGAACCGCTCAATAACTGTGATATGTGTCACAGACACGGAGTGTCTTTCATGCGGCAGAGATCGAACCGCTCTGGATCGGGCGCACGCCGGCCCGTTCATTCGGTTCCCTGGCCGGTGAGCCGCGCCTTTCTTACGGCGGCGAAGCGTGTTGATTTGCGAGTCCGCGAAGTGCTCTTCCATGCCGGCGATGGCGGGGATGGCTGCTACTTCATTCGGAGCGGCGTGGTGAAGGCTTCCGTGATCGCAAAAGACGGGCAGGAGCGGCTTCTTGCGGTGCTTGGTCCTGGCTCGCTCATTGGCGAATTGGCCCTCATCGACGATGAACCGCGCTCCGCGACGATCTCGGCGCTGAAACCATGCCGGCTCCTGCATCTGACCAAGTCATCGTTCTTCCGCCTGGCGGACGGTAATCCGGAGGTCTACCGGGAAGCGCTGAAGCTTCTGGCCCGTCGGCTTCGTGGGGCCAATGACTCGGTCGTGGCGCAAGGTACGGTCACAGTGTTGGGCCGGGTCGCTCGGGCCTTTGCATCGCTGGCGGAGGGGATGGGCGATCCGCAGCCCGATGGCCGCATCCTGCTGGCCAACAAGATCACCCAGAACGACATTGCAGGCATGGCCGGCGTCGCGCGTGAAAATGCCAGCCGCGCCATCAACGATCTCTTGCGCGAGGGCGTACTGAGCCGGGCCGGGAGCTTCTACATGATCGAACGGCTGGACGAACTGAACGACATGGCGGAAATCTGAACCCTCCGCAGTCCGGTTACCGCTGGCTCTCCATCAACCGGTCCACCAGCGTCTCCATGTCGCTGGCCTCGGCATTGGCGAAAGCGATGCGGAGATACTTGTCCTGGCCCGGCCCGAACATCGAGCCCGGCAGGCACAGAACGTCATGCTCGCCCGCCAGCCGCATCGCCACCTGCTTGGCATTTTCGTCCGTGAGCGGATGTTCCACGTAGGCGAACAGCGCGCCTGAACTGACCAGCCTGTAACCAAGCCCGCTGCGGGTGAACGCTTTCCGGAGCGCCTCAAGCCGGCCCTTCATCATGGCAATCTTGGCTGCCTTCCATTGATCGAGCGAGGCCAGCGCAAAAAGCGCGGCGCGCTGCGAAATATGCGGCGTGCAGATGATCATGCAGTCGAGGATCTTCTCGATCTCGGCGAGGATGCGCGCCGAGGCCGTGATCGACCCTACGCGATAACCCGTCATCGAGTAGACCTTCGAGAAGCTGTAGAGATGGATGAAGGCATCCTCCCAGCCGGGCTTCGAGAAGATCGAATGCGCGGGTGCGGCATCGGCGCGGAAATCCTTGTAAGTCTCGTCGATCACCAGCGCGATGCCGCGCGCCCTCGCCAGATCGAAGAAGGCATCGATCACATGTGGAGGGTAGATCGAACCCGTCGGGTTGTTGGGCGAGCACAACACGATGGCGCGCGTGTTGGCATCGATGAGTTTCGCGGCATCCTCAGGCCTCGGATAGGTGACGCCATCGCCGAAAGCGGGCACATAGCGCGCCTCGACGCTCAGCATGTCCAGCCACATCGTATGATTGAAGAAGTAGGGCACCGGAACGATGACGTTGTCGCCGGCCTTGGCAATTGCCATGATCGAGGCCGCGAAGGCCTGGTTGCAGCCCGACGTGACGCAGACATTCTCCGCCGCAACGCTGCCGTTGTAATCGGCCGACATGTGAGAGGCGATGGCGCTGCGAAGCTCTGGCAGACCGTAGATGTCGGTATAGAGGCTGACACCGGGAAGGCTCGCCGCGCGGGCCACTTCAGCGTCGAGTTCCTCGGCCGGCGGCCAACTCGGCACGGCCTGGCAGAGATTGAGCAATGCGCGGTTCCGCAGGCCCGGCCTGATCCAGCTCTGCGCTTCCATGATGGGCGGTGCCTCGATCCGATGGATGGCGGGATTGACGGCATATGTCATGATGGGGCACCAAGAAGCAGAAATGCGGTTGCGCCGGAAGATGCCGGGCGCCGCGAGGAGGTGCAAGCATGAAAGCGATCCGGATCACTGAAACGGGCGGCCCCGCCGTGATGAAGCTGGTGGATGTGGAAGTCGGCAAGCCGGGCAGGGGTGAGGTGCGCGTGCGCCAGACCGCGGTCGGACTCAATTACATCGACACCTATCACCGCTCGGGCCTCTATCCGGTTCCCTTGCCCTCCGGCATCGGACTTGAAGCAGCAGGCGTTGTCGAGGAACTGGGCGAGGGCGTTACCAGCCTCAAGGTGGGTGACCGCATCGCCTATGGCGTGGGAGCGCTCGGCGCCTATGCCGAGATGCGTAATCTTCCTGCCAACCGAATCACCAGGCTCACCGATGCCATCTCGGACGAGACGGCCGCCGGCATGATGCTGAAGGGCATGACGGTCCGCTACCTGCTGCGCGCCACCTACAAGGTGCAGGCGGGCGAGACCATCCTGCTGCACGCGGCAGCGGGCGGCGTCGGGCTCATCCTCAGCCAGTGGGCGAAGGCGCTGGGCGTGACCGTCATCGGGACCGTCGGCTCGGACGCGAAGATGCAGATCGCCCGCGACCATGGCTGCGACCACGTCATCAACTCGTCGACCGAAAACGTCGTGGCCCGCGTGAAGGAGATCACCGGCGGCGCAGGCGTGCCGGTTGTCTATGACGGTGTCGGACAGGCAACGCTGGTGACATCGCTCGACTGCCTGAAGCCGCGGGGCCTTCTGGTGAGCTTCGGCAATGCATCGGGTCCGGTGAAGGCCTTCGACCTCGGGATGCTGGCGTCCAGGGGCTCGCTCTACGTCACGCGGCCCACGCTGATGACCTACACGGCCTCGGATGCCGACCTGAAGGAAACGGCGGACGATCTCGTGCAGATGGTGTCGAGCGGCAAGGTGAAGATACCCGTCAACCAGCGCTATGCGCTGGCCGATGCCGTGAAGGCGCATGAAGACCTGGAAAGCCGCAAGACGACGGGAACGACGGTGCTGATTCCCTGACCGGGGATCAGCCGCTGCAGGACGAGGCTGATGGCAGCGACTGCCAGGTTCCCGTGCAGCTGACCTCGGTGCAGAGGAAGCCCGCCAGGGTGCGGACGGGAACGGCGTGGGCGAGGTTCAGGGGCTGGCCCGCGCCGTCATAGAGCGTGCTGACGATCATGCCGACGAGCTGTCCCGATCCGTTGAACAGGGGGCCGCCCGATTCGCCCTTCTGGGTCGACATCCGCAGCACCATCGCATCGGGATAACCGAACTTGCCATTGTTGCCGGCATAGCGGACCTGCTTGCCGAAATGCGCGGCTTCGAACTCGCCGAGGCGCGCCGTGTCGCCCTGCGCGTGCGGCCGGCCGAGGGAATAGACCATGTTGCCCTTGGCGAGGCACTGGTTGTCGCCAGGTGTCACGGGCTTGCCCGAAAAGCCGCGCAACTTCACGAGAGCCATGTCGTTCTCGGGCTGGATGGCGACCACTGTACCTGAGTAAAGCCGCCCGTTCGCGGCGCGCGCCGAAACGGTGTTGCCCTTCCGCTTGGCGACATGCGCCGCTGTCATCACGTAGCCGTTGCTGTCGACGACGAAGCCGCTGCCCGATGTGACGGGTGTGCCGCGTTCCCTGGTGCTCGCGGCATCCGCCCCGAACTTCTCCGACACCACGAGCGTGACATAGGTCGGGCCTGATTTCCTGACCAGTCCCGCGACCTGCTCCGTACTCGCGACCTGATCGCCCACGGGAACGGAAGTCTGCTGGACGTTGAAGTTCCGGCTTTCGAGATCGACGTTCTGCGTGGCGTCGCAACCGGCCAAAGCCAGTCCGAGCAGGGCGGGAATGATGAGGCGAAGGTGCATCGATAACTCTTTCGCACTGTCTATGGGGGCAAATCGGGGCGGCAGCAAGGCCCTGCGTCGATGCTCCGCGCAAAAAGAAACGGCCCGCCGAAGCGGGCCGTCCCTGTCGTGATGCAGCTTCGATTAGAAGCGGAACACGGTCACGAGGTCGACCTGGAAGGACTGCGCATCATCGTATTCGGTGATGCTGCCGTCAGCATTGAGAACGTCATCAAAGTCGCTGGTCATGATCCACTCGCCTTCGAGGCCGATCGTCAGCTTGTCCACCGGATCGTAGTAGATGCCGGCGAGGACTGCGTTGACAGTCTGGTCGCTGTAATCGGCCGAGGTGTAGCCGTAGGCGATTTCGGCGTGCACTTCATCGCTCAGGTTGGCGCTGGCGAGGATAGAAGCGCGCCAGAAGTCCTGACCGTTGTTGTACTGACCCATGGCAGCGCCAGCCGAGATGTTGGCAATGTCGCCGAGAGCGAAGCCGATACCGGCGCCGACTGCGAAGGGATCTTCGGGATCTGCCACACCGACGGCATTGAGGAACTCGTCGTCCGCAGAGCGCCACACGCCCGAGATTTCGCCGCTGAACATGTCGCCAGCGTACTTGATCTCACCGGCCACGCCGAGGTTGTTGTCTTCCGAAAGCGGGTTGCCGGAGTTGAAGCCACCCACGCCAGTCGCATCTTCCAGAGCGATGGCAACGAAGAAGGGACCGCTGGCATAGGTCAGACGCATCTGGGTCGAGTCACCCGGGTTCAGGGCAACGTCAGCGTTGTCCGTGTAGTAGCAGGTGCAAGCGCCATCATAGCCATAGCCGATGTTGCCGAGCGAACCCGTGAAACCGCCACCGAGGGTCAGTTCAGGGGTCATTGCCCACCAGCCCCATGCCTCTTCGACGTACACGCCGCCGTTGAAGATGAAGGAATTGGTGGTGCTCTCGTTGGCGAGACGACGGTTGCCGTCGAGGTTGCCGCGGAGGTTGATCGTCGCGCCGACTTCGCCGACTGCGGTGTCGGTCTTGCCGACAACCTTGATCTGGCCGCGGGCATAGACGTCAAGGTCATCGTAGTCGTTGTCGCCACGAGCAATGACATCACGCGAGTACGTGCCATCTTCGTTTTCGACGCGAACGTAGGTCTTATAGTCCTGCGTGCCGTTGACGTAGACCAGACCGGCGCGGGCATAGCCCGACCATGCGATCTCGGTACCAGCCGGAGCGTCAGCCGTCGGCAGGACGCTGATGATGGTGGCCGAGTTGCCTTCGTTGGCAATCTGCTTGTTCAGGCGGTCGAGGCCCGGAACAACGATCTGCTCGCCCTTCGACACCGTCATGAGCGAATAGCCAGCCGGAACAGCCGGAGCGGCTTCCATGGCGGCCATACGGCTGTTGAGGGCTTCGATCTGGGCCTTGAGGTCCGACAGTTCGTCAGCGTAAGCGCCGGCCGAGGTTACGGCGAGAGCCGCACCACCGAGAAGCGCCATCTTGATCATCTTCATTCTTGTTCTCCCAAGTCTCTGGAGTTTGAGTAGCCCCCCCATCCCCTGCAAACGGTACTGGAAGGAAATGCACGAGTCGATCGAGCACGGTCTCGTTGTCTGCCTAAACCCGTCCGAGGTCAACGCGTCTGATGAGTTTCTGGCCAGAATTCCGCCGCATGTTACTCATTTGCCACAGTAGGGGCTTCCGCCGGGGTCAAAATGATTAGTTCTTCTATATCAATATATTAACAGATGGTTAATGGTGGGCGCAAGAACAGGTTTGGGTCCGTCTTCCATGCCAGCGCCACAGTCTGGGCCACAGTTCAGACCACCGTAAACCACCCGTTCGCCCCGTTCCGGGTCGCGACTCGACTTGCCCGGCAAGTTGCGTGATAAAACGAATCGTTAGCCGAGGGGTGCTCCGAATGCCGTTCCGACCGTCGAAGTGGGCGATCTATGCGCCTGTCGCCGTGCTGCCGTTCCTGGCGGCGCTGTTTCTGCAGGGTCGCGGCCTTCAGGACGACATTTCCCGTCAGGTGCTCGACAATCTCTCCAGGGTGGACGCCGGCTGGGCCAGGGCGGAGATTGCCGGCCGCGACGTGCGGTTGGCGGGCGACGCGCCGAGCGCCGGGC
>NZ_JBGSOZ010000098.1:0-4297 GCF_041738905.1 Aestuariivirga sp. | reverse complement strand
GATCGACAAGGCGACCAATCTCGAGGCCATCGCCAAGGCCCTCAACATCGGCCTCGACGCGCTGGTGCTGCTCGACGACAATCCGGCCGAGCGCGCCCAGGTCCGGAAGGCCCTGCCCATGGTCCGCGTGCCGGAAGTGCCCGACGACGCCGCATGGTTCGCCTGGACGCTGGAAGCCGGCGGCTGGTTCGAGGCGGTGACCTTTTCGGCGGAAGATGCCGACCGCGTGAAGATGCAAGCCCAGGATGTGCGACGCGCCGAACTGATGTCGGGCGCGCGCGACCTCACCGACTATCTCCGCAGCCTCGGCATGACGATCAGCTTCAGGCCCTTCGACGCGCAAGGCCGCCAGCGCATCGTGCAGCTCATCAACAAGACCAACCAGTTCAACCTCACCACACGGCGTTACACCGAGGCCCAGGTGAGCGAGATGGAGGCCGCCCCCTCCGTCCTCACGCTGCAGGTGCGGCTCACCGACAGGTTTGGCGATCTCGGCATGATTGCCGTCATCATTGGCCGCTCGCATCCCGAGCACAGTTCCGTTCTCGAACTCGACAGCTGGCTGATGAGCTGCCGCGTGCTGGGCCGCCAGGTCGAGGCCGCAACCCTTTCGGTGATTGCGGCCAGGGCGAAGGAAATGGGGATCGCAAGCCTCCTCGGCACCTATATCCCGACCGACAAGAACATGCTGGTCGAAAACCACTACGGCAAGCTGGGTTTTACCAGGGCCGCGGGTGAACCCGATGGCAGGACCATCTGGGAACTCGACCTCGCCTCCTACGAGCCGCCTGCCTTCCCCATGACCCTGTCAGTCGACGAGACCTGATCAAATCCGGCCCCCCCGGCAGGCCGATCGCACCATGCTGTCCGCACATGGCACCTCCGCGCCTTGCCGGAACCGCGGGTTGCAGCCCTTGCCCTCCGGTTGGACTGGTGGACTTGGGACGGAGTTCCTTCTAAATGTATGACAAATCGGAGGACCCCCAATGTCAGACAAGAACAAGAAACCCCTGAAGTACCGCTCGCAGAACTGGTTCGACAATCCGGCCAATGCCGACATGACGGCGCTTTATCTGGAGCGCTACCTGAATTACGGCTTCACCCGTTCCGAGCTTCAAGGCCACAAGCCCATCATCGGCATCGCCCAGACCGGCTCTGACCTTAGCCCTTGCAACCGGGCGCATGTCGATCTGGTGAAGCGCATCCGCGATGGCATCTACGAGGCCGGCGGCATCCCGATGGAGTTCCCGGTCCACCCGATCCAGGAAACCGGAAAGCGCCCCACCGCATCGCTTGACCGCAACCTGTCCTATCTCTCGATCGTTGAAGTGCTCTACGGTTATCCGCTGGATGGCGTCGTTCTCACCATCGGCTGCGACAAGACCACGCCCGCCTGTTTGATGGCGGCGGCCACCGTCGATATCCCTGCCATCTGCCTGTCGTCCGGCCCCATGCTCAACGGCTGGTACAAGGGCCAGCGCACAGGCTCCGGCACCATCGTCTGGATGGCGCGCGAAAAACTCGCCACCGGCGAACTCGATTACGAAGGCTTCGTGGAACTGGTTGCTACGTCAGCTCCTTCGACCGGCTTCTGCAACACCATGGGCACGGCGACCACCATGAACTCGCTGGCCGAGGCGCTGGGCATGTGCCTTCCCGGCAACGCCGCAATCCCCGCGCCCTACCGCGAGCGCGGCCAGATGGCCTACATGACCGGCCGCCGCATCGTCGACATGGTGGAAGAAGACCTGACGCCGTCGAAGATCATGACGCGAAAGGCCTTCGAGAATGCCATCGCCGTCAACACCGCCATCGGCGGCTCCACCAACGCGCCGAACCACCTGAATGCCATTGCCGCGCATCTGGGGATCGAGCTTACCGTCGCCGACTGGGAGAAGCACGGCTATGATCTGCCGCTGCTGGTCAACCTCCAGCCCGCCGGTGAGTATCTGGGCGAGGACTATCACCGTGCCGGCGGCGTGCCCGCCGTCGTCGCCGAACTGATCGGTGCCGGCAAGATCCACGAGGATTGCATCACCGCCAATGGCAAGACCATGGGCGAGAACTGCACAGGCAAGTTCTCGTGGGACCGCACGGTCATCAAGGAGTTCGGCGCGCCGATGAAGGAACACGCAGGCTTCAAGCGCCTGACCGGCAATCTCTTCGACAACGCCATCATGAAGACGAGCGTGATCTCGGACGAGTTCCGCCAGCGCTACCTCTCGAACCCGAAGGATCTCAACGCCTTCGAAGCCAAGGCCATCGTGTTCGACGGTCCGGAGGATTATCACGCCTCGATCGACGACCCGAAGCTGGGCATCGACGAGAACACCATTCTCTTCATCCGCGGCGTTGGCCCTCTGGGCTATCCCGGTGCGGCGGAAGTGGTGAACATGCGCGCGCCGAACTACCTGCTGGAAAAGAACATCCGCTCGCTTCCCTGCGTGGGTGACGGGCGCCAGTCGGGTACGAGCGGCTCGCCGTCGATCCTCAACGCCTCGCCCGAAGCAGCCGCAGGCGGCGGACTTGCCATTCTCAAGAACGGCGACAAGGTGCGGATCGACTTGAACAAGGGCACCTGCGACCTGCTGATTTCGGAAGCGGAGCTGAAGCAGCGCCACGCCGACCTCGAAAAGGCCGGTGGCTACAAGGTTCCTCCGAGCCAGACACCGTGGCAGGAAATCTTCCGCAAGGAAGTCGGACAGCTCGACGGCGGCATGGTCCTCAAAGGCGCCACCAAGTTCCAGCGCGTCGCCAAGACCATGGGCCTGCCCCGCGACAACCACTAAGCTCTTCACTTCCCCTCTCCCCTTGCGGGAGAGGGTGTCATGCGAAGCATGACGGGTGAGGGGTTTTTTAACACGCGTCCCCTCATCCGGCTCTTCGCGCCACCTTCTCCCGCAAGGGGAGAAGGAAAGAGAGAAACACCATGCTCGAGCTCAAATCCGATACGCTCCACGTCACCTTCTCGGACTTGGGCGCGCGGCTCATGTCAGTCGTCATGGATGGTGTCGACCTCGTCGCGGGCGGCGGCACGGATGAGCAGCTTCTGGCAGGCGACTGGACGGCAGGCGCCGTCATCGGCCGCATCGCCGGCCGCATCACCAATGCCCGCTTCACGCTTGACGGTACAGAGCACAAGCTTATCCCCAACATGGGCGAACACCAGCTTCACGGCGGGCCGGACAATTTCGGCGTCCGCCGCTGGAATGTTCAGACCACGGACAAATCCATTTGCTTCTCCATTCATTCCCCCGATGGCGACCAGGGTTATCCCGGCGCTGTCGATGCAAGCGCCACCTATGCGCTGGATGGCAACACGCTAGTCCTCGACCTCGAAGCGCGCACCACGAAGCCTACTGTCATTAATCTCACCAACCACGCCTACTGGAATCTCTCGGGCGGCACCCGCAATGCCTTCGACCACGAGATGATGATCGACGCCGAAAGCTATCTGCCGCTCAACGACCTGCTCCTGCCGTCAGGAGAAATCAGAAGTGTCGCGGGCTTGCCCCAGGACTTCCGTACACGGAAGAAAGTGGGCGGGTTCTTCGACAATTGCTGGGTGCTGAACGGCAAACGCGGCGACCTGAAGCACGGCCTCACGCTCCGCGATCCGGTGTCCGGACGGCAAATGGATGTCTGGACCACCGAAGCCGGCATGCAGATGTACACGGCCTTCCACTGGAACGAAGGCATGCCCGGCCGTAATGGCCCCCTGAAGCAATACGCCGCCATCGCCATCGAGCCGCAGAACTTCCCCGACGCACCGAACCACTCAAACTTTCCCAGCGCAGTCCTCCTCCCCGGCGAAGTCTACCGCAACCGCATCGAATGCCGCTTCTCGAAGTAAGAGCCCTCATCCGCTCACAAGAAATTGTACGGGTCCACATCCACCTGCAGCGCCAGCGAGCCCTTGGGCTTCACGCCCTCCAGCCACTGCCGCAGAAAACCCTGGATGTTCACCTCGCGCTTCGCCTTCACGAGAAAGCGGATGCGGTGCCGCCCGCGCACCAGCGCGATGGGCGCCTGCGCGGGACCGAGAACGGACACTCCCTCGGCCAGCGGCGCGATCAGCCCCAAGTTCCGCGCGAAGCGTTCGGTCTCGCCTGCATCGGTTCCTGAAATGATGATCGCCGCCAGCCGCCCATAGGGTGGGAGCCCCGCGTTCTCGCGAATGAGCTTCTCCTGGTCGAGATAGGAATCGCGCTCGCCCTTCTTCAGCGCCTGCATCAGTGGGTGCTCCGGCAGGTAGGTCTGCACCAGCGCGCGGCCCGGCTTCTCGCCACGGCCCGCC
>NZ_JBGSOZ010000079.1:0-51476 GCF_041738905.1 Aestuariivirga sp. | reverse complement strand
GGCCCGGCTACTTTTTTCCAAGGGCTTCCTTCAGCAATTCGTTCTGCATGCTGAGCTCGGCAAACATCTTCTTCAGCCGCCTGTTCTCATCCTCAAGCGCCTTGGTCTGCGCGATCATCGATGCATCTGTCACCCGGCAGGGTTTTGCAAAGCAAAAGCCCGAGAGGGCATGCCGCCATACTTCGCCCGCCATTTGTAAAACGACGCCGTGCTCATGCCATGTTCACGCCAAAGCTCGCCCACAGGCATGCCGCCCTCGGCCTGGAGCAGGATCGCAAGGATCTGAGGTTCACTGTATCTCGTCATCTTCATCTGAATCTCCTCATGCATCTCGCCGAGAAAATTCTACTTTCGCAGCCCCTTACTTTGGGGGGGGATTGCCCCCTGAACAAAGGCTACATGCAGCATTCCCTGCTGGCGCTGGTGGTCATTCCCGAACTCCGGATTTCAGATGTGGGCCTCGTCGACGTCCGTACTTTCGAGAAGGTCGATCTCTTCGTCTGAGAGTTTCGCCGGCTATTTGGCCAGCTTGAGGCACTCTCCCGCCGCCGTGGCTGCGGGCCGGGCGTTGGCGCGGGCGATCTTGCCGCTCATCACCAGAGACTTCGTTGCATCCGTCACGGCGGCGCGCAAGTCGGTGCTGGCAGAGATCTGCGGCAGCACAGCATTGAAGATGAGTTGCGAATTGGCATCGAGCCCGCCAGCGCAGGATTTGGCCTCGGCCTGCCCCGCGAGGCCCGGCGTGGCACCGAGAGCAAGCACCAGTGCAACCATCATGATTCGCATGCCGGTTTCCCTTCGCTGAAGATCAAGTTCACGAAACACAAGGGGCCACCCGAAGGCAGCCCCCTTAACCTCAATCGTCGCGGTAGACCCGCTCGCGCCGCTCGTGGCGCTCCTGCGCCTCGATCGACAGCGTGGCGATGGGCCTTGCATCGAGACGGCGAAGGCTGATGGGCTCGCCCGTCTCCTCGCAATACCCGTAGGACCCGTCTTCGATTCGCTTCAGCGCCGCATCGATCTTGGAGATCAGCTTGCGCTGCCTGTCGCGCGTACGCAGTTCCAGCGACCTGTCGGTCTCCGAGGAGGCCCGATCCGCCAGATCCGGCAGGACGTGGTTCTCATCCTGCAGATGCGCGATGGTTTCCTTGCTCTCCTTGAGGATTTCTTCCTTCCAGGCAATCAGCTTGGCACGGAAATAATCCCTCTGCCGTTCATTCATGAACGGCTCGTCGTCACTGGGTTTGTAGTCTTCGTCGACTTCCACAGCCATCTCGAACTCTCTATTAACCCTCTCGTGGCGCGGGCTTATAGCGGCACACTGCACCTTCTACAATAGGTTGGATCAGGTGACGTTACGGCCATCCACAACCCCCTATCAGTCTGATTTCGCGACATTTTCATGACTTTTTCCACAAAGCGGTGAAAATCTGGCAAACGCAGTCGTGAATATCCGAAGGACTTGCGAAGGACCCCCACGCATGCGTTTTGAAGGAACCGCCGACTATGTGGCGACCGATGACCTGAAGATGGCGGTCAATGCCGCCATCGTTCTCGAACGGCCCCTACTGGTGAAGGGCGAGCCCGGAACCGGCAAGACGGTCCTCGCCCGCGAGATCGCGCGCGCCATCGGCGCACCCATCCTCGAGTGGCATGTCAAGTCCACCACCAAGGCCCAGCAGGGCCTTTACGAGTATGATGCCGTGGCGCGCCTGCGTGATTCGCAGCTGGGCGACGCGCGCGTGCATGACATCGCCAACTACATCCGGCGCGGCAAGCTGTGGGAGGCCTTCACCGCGCCCCAGCGCCCCGTGCTGCTGATCGACGAGATCGACAAGGCCGACATCGAATTCCCCAACGACCTGCTGCAGGAGTTGGACCGCATGGAGTTCTTCGTCTACGAGACGGGCGCGACGGTCAAGGCCGAGCGCCGCCCCATCGTCATCATCACCTCGAACAACGAGAAGGAACTCCCCGACGCATTCCTGCGCCGCTGCTTCTTCCACTACATCAAGTTCCCTGAGCCAGAGACGATGCAGTCGATTGTCGACGTGCACTTCCCCGGCATCAAGAAGCAACTCGTCTCCGAGGCCCTCAACATCTTCTTTGAACTCCGTGACGTGCCGGGCCTCAAGAAGAAACCCTCGACGTCCGAGCTTCTCGACTGGCTGAAGCTTCTGCTGAACGAGGACATCGGCCCCGACACATTGCGCGAGCGCGACCCACGCAAGGTGATCCCTCCGCTCCACGGCGCATTGCTCAAGAACGAGCAGGACGTGATGCTCTTCGAACGCCTCGCCTTCATGGCACGGCGCGAAGGACGGAACTAGAAGCGTGGGGGTGGATCTGACCATCCTGCTCGCCGCGCTGGCCGTGGTCTTCCTCATCGGGGCAATTGCAATATTGCAGTCGAAACGCCAGAAGGACTCCGCCAGCAGCCCGGACTCCGGCACGTCGGATTTCTCATGCGATGGCGGGGGCGATGGTGACTGACATGCGATATGCCCGGCGAAGCATCATGGGTCTGGCATTGGGATATCTTGCGGCTGCGACAACCGGATTTGCTGAGGCAGAGGACAACATGGAAACGGAACTTCACATCGCAGCGGCCACCAATGACGCGGCCCGTGTGACATCGCTCATTGCCGGTGGCGCGGAAATCGACGCGAAAGACTCATCGCTTCGCACGCCGCTGCTTTTGGCGACACGGGCCAATGCCATCGCCGCCGCTCAGGCGCTGATCGAGGCTGGGGCCGATGTCAACGCCAAGGACAATATCGCCGACACGCCCTTCCTCTATGCCGGAGCCGAAGGCCGCCTCGACATCCTCCGTCTCATCCTCGCCACCGGAAAGGCCAACCTTGGCGACACCAACCGCTACGGCGGCAATGCGCTCATCCCGGCGGCGCACCATGGCCACCCCGAAACCGTGCGCGAATTGCTGAAGACGAAGATCGCCATCGACCACGTCAACCGCCTCGGCTGGACCGCGCTCCTCGAAACCATCATCCTCTCAGACGGCGGCCCCACGCATCAGGACATCCTGCAGCAACTGATCGCCGCCGGTGCCAACGTGAACCTCGCGGACGGCGAGGGCGTGAGCCCACTCACCCACGCCAAGCAGCGCGGCTATGCGGAGATGGTGACAATGCTTGAGAAAGCCGGGGCAAAGTAACTTTCCCTTCTCCCCTTGCGGGAGAAGGTGGATCGCGCCCACGGCGCGAGACGGATGAGGGGCCTTTGGAGCAACCCCTCATCCGCTTCGCTGCGCTCAGCACCTTCTCCCGCAAGGGGAGAAGGAAATCCTATCTGTCCCCCCGGCTCAACCACTTGATGGCATGGGGCACGAACCAGGCGTTGCCGCGATAGAAGAACTTCGTCGGCGGCTCGGAGTCGAACACGCTCTCCCCACCCGACTGCCCCAGAATGCGCTTCGCCAGCTTCTGCCCGAACAGCGTCCCCATCGGAACGCCCGCGAAGCAATAGCCGCCCGCGTAATGAATGCCGTCGTGGCAGCCGATCTTCGGGTTGATGTCGAAGGTACCGGCGCATTTTCCCGTCCACATATGGTCGAACTGCAGGTCCGCCAGATCCGGAAACACGCGAAGCAGCCGCAGGTGCAGGCGCTCGGCCATGACGCGCAGGTCGGCGTCGATCTCGCCCGTGAGCCCGCCGAAGATGATGCGGGTCGGATCGCCCGGTGCTTCCCGCATCCAGTCGACGTTGAAGTTCCAGTCGATGTAGGTCCGGCCGCCGGGCAGCAGCGACTTCACCCGGTTCTCGCCAAGCGGCGCTGATACCGTCTGATAGGCGTGGAACGGCATGATGCGCCGCTGCAGCCACGGCCACTCGCGCCCGCCATAGCCATTGGTGGCGACGATCACATCGCGGGCCTGGACCTTCGCGCCCTTCACGAAGACGGTGAAACCTTCTGCCTCCTTGCGGAACCCCAGAACCGGCGTGAAGGCGCAAATGACGACGCCCGCATCACGCGCCGCATCGAGCAGGCCCTGATGGTAGAGACCGGGGTGAAGACCGGCATGGTCCTCGATCTTCACGCCGCCGAAATAGTGATCCGTCGAAATCTCGTCGTGCTGGCCCGCGCGATCCACCGTGGCGAAGCTTTCGCCCAGGTGCTTTTCACGGAGCGCGAATTCCCGCGCCATCGCATCGTACATGGTAGTCGAGGTGGCCAGCAGCAGGCGGCCCTGCTGCTTGTAGTGGCACTGGATATCTTCCTGTTCGACGGTGTCCTTCACCGCGACGAAGGCATCCATCAACTCGCCATAGACGGCCTTCGCCTTGTCGAGACCTTCCTTCTCCATGATCTCGCCGAAACCGTGCTTCAGCGTGCGGCCCACATAGCCCGCGTTGCGGGTGGATGCGCCATGGCCAGGCTCCTTCGCCTCGAACACCGTCACCTGACGCCCGCCGCGCGCCAGGTGAATGGCGGCGACGAGCCCCGTGATGCCTGAGCCCACGATGGCGACATCGGTCCGCGACGGCGCCGCCACCGGCTGCTTCTGCTCATGCGGTGCCGCCCGCCACCAATAGGGGTCGAATGATGCGTTGGAACTCAGCACGTTGCTGCCGAAGGCCATGTCAGGCCGCCTTTCCGGACCGGCGCTCGTCGAGCCTGTCCTTCAATTGCATGTACCAATAACCGGCCTGAACACCCACGCGCCCGAAGGGTCCGCCCGCCCATTGCGGTCCAAACGGTGTGAAACGGCGGTACTCGTCATCCTTCGCCGCAATCGCCCGCGCCATCAGGATGCCGCCCATCGCGGTCGTGTTCATGCCATGGCCGCCGAAGGCCGTGGCCCACCATTGCCCCTGCCCGTCAGTACCGATCAGCGGCATGAAGTGGCGCGCGTAGCCCATCAGGCCCGCCCAGGCGTAATCGATCTTCGGGTTACCCAGCGACGGGAACACCGAGAGCATGTCGGCCTTCATCCGCTCGGCAAGGCGCGATGGCTCGGAGACGCGGGTGGTGATGGCGCCGCCCCACAGCAGCCGCTCCTCCACCAGCCGGTAGTAATTGCCGGCCCGCCGCGAATCCGAAATGGCGCTCCGTGTACGGATCACATCCTGGACCAGCGACTCCGTCACCGCCACATAGGTCGCGACAGGCAGGATGGCGCGGCCCGTGGCGCGATGGATCGAGCGGTCGAGCGACGAAACGCAGTATACCACCTGCGCTGCCCGCACTTCGCCCCCCTTCGTGCGCAGGCTCCATCCGCTGCCCTGCCTTTCGACCGCAAGTGCCGGGGAAGTCTCGAACAGCCGGGCACCGGCTTGTTCTGCCTTCGCCGCGATCATCAAGGCATAGCGAAGCGGATGCATGTGGAAGGCGGAGGGATCGTAGGAGGACTGGAAATAGCGCTCCGTATTCACCCGCGCCCGCGTCTCGGCCACATCGAGAAACTGCATCTCCTGCCCATAGTTGCGGGCCATTTCGGCGATGGCCGCCTTCTTCACATCCGCATTCGAATAGCGGATGCAGCCTTGCCAGCCCTCGCCCATCTTGATCGTGGGGTCGCCCTCGGCGATTTCCCGGCGCACATATTCGGTGCCGTGGCGGGTGAGCTGGTACAGCGCCTTCGCGGCGTCGAGCCCAACCCTGGCGGCGACATTATCCATGCCCTCGGCAAAGCCGTTGGAGACAAATCCGCCGTTGCGGCCAGAGGCCCCCCAGGCGATGCGCTTGGCCTCGAGCAGCACGACAGACACGCCACGCCGCGCCAGTTCAAGCGCCGTCGTGAGGCCCGCGAGCCCGCCGCCCACCACGCAGACCTGGGCCTCGATTTTCCCCGAAACGGATGGCCGGGGTGCACCCCGGTCGGCGGTGGCTTCATACCAGGTCTGCTCAGAGTAATTCGCGTCAATCATGTCCTATCCCGAAACCGGCCAGCCGCCCCGTCCATGTTGCTCCCCCCATCGCTCAAGGCCCCATTGCTCAAGGCCCATCCCTTCCGCTATGGAGCGCCCATGCGCTTTACTTCAGGCAAAGACTTTACGAACTGGCCCCAGAAGGCCGTCACCATATTCGGCATGTCCGGCGTGGGCAAGACAACGCTCGCCAATCTGCTGCAGGATTCGGACTGGTATCACTATTCCGTCGATTACCGCATCGGCACCCGCTACATGGGTGAGCACATCGTCGACAACTTCAAGCGCGAGGCGATGCGGGTGCCTTTCCTGCGCGACCTGCTGCTGTCGGATTCGATCCACATCCAGTCGAACATCACTTTCGATCACCTGAAGCCATTGTCGACCTATCTGGGAAAGCCCGGCAACTCGGACAAGGGCGGCATTTCATTCAGCGAGTACCGCACGCGGCAGCGCCAGCATCGCGAAGCGGAGATCGCAGCATTGCTCGACGTGCCAACCTTCATCGGCAAGTCCCGCGACATCTACCAGTATGGCAATTTCGTCTGCGATTCCGGTGGCAGCCTGTGCGAGGTGGTCAATCCGTCGAACCCGCTCGACCCGGTCCTGTCGTGTCTCGCGGAGAACACGCTGCTCCTCTACATAGAAGGCACGCCCGAACATACGCGCATGCTGGTGGAGCGCTTCCGCAAGCACCCGAAACCGATGTATTACGAGCCGCATTTTCTCGAGAAGAAGTGGGCCGAATACAAGGCGCTGCATGACATCACCAGGGACGACCAGGTCGACCCCGACGGTTTCGCCGTCTGGGGCTTCGAGCAGATCCTCCATCACCGCATCCCGCTCTACAAGGCGATTGCCGACAACTTCGGCTACACGGTCCGAATGCGTGACATCCCCGCTGTCCAGTCCGTCGAGGACTTCACCGCGCTTGTCGCAGACGCAATCGACCAGAAGCAGTAAGACATATGCCCATCCGCATTCCGAACGATCTCCCCGCCCGCCATACGCTCGAAACCGAGGGCGTGATGGTGATGACGGAAGCCTCCGCCGCCCGGCAGGACATCCGCCCCCTGAGGATCGGCCTTCTCAATCTCATGCCCAACAAGATCAAGACCGAGACGCAATTCGCGCGCCTCATCGGTGCAACGCCACTGCAAGTCGAGTTGACGCTCGTCAAGATCACCAGCCACAGGCCGAAGAATACCTCCGCCGAACACATGCTCGCCTTCTACGAGGACTGGGAAGACGTGAAGGGCCAGAAGTTCGATGGCTTCATCGTCACCGGCGCTCCCGTAGAACTGCTCGACTTCGAGGACGTGACCTACTGGCCCGAACTGTCGCGCATCTATGACTGGACGCAGACCCATGTGCAGTCGACGATGAACATCTGCTGGGGCGCGCAGGCCGCTCTCTATCACTTCCACAAGGTGCCCAAGCACACGCTGCCGAAAAAGGCCTTCGGCGTCTACAATCACAAGAATCTGAAGCCGGCCTCGCCTTTCCTTCGGGGTTTCTCGGATGATTTCTCGATCCCCGTGTCGCGCTGGACAGAGAACCATCGCGCCGATCTGCCCGCGGACAAGGGCCTCGAAGTCCTGATGGAATCGGATGAGGCGGGACTATGCCTCATCAACGATCCACGCCGGCGCTCGCTCTACATGTTCAACCACATCGAGTACGACACCAATTCGCTGGGCGACGAGTACTTCCGCGACACGTCGGCGGGAAAGCCGATCGAGCTTCCGGCCAAATACTTCCCCGGAAACGATCCGGCGAGGCCGCCGGAAAACCGCTGGCGCAGCCACGCGCACCTGCTCTTCGGCAACTGGATCAACGAACTCTACCAGACGACGCCCTTCGACATGTCGAAGATTGGAACCTGATCAGCGCGCCAGGCGGATGATCTGCTTGTTGATTTCTTCGGTGATGGCGGCGAACACTTCAGTGATGCCGGAACTGCTCACGTCCGGTTCATAGTAGCGCTCGCCGCCGCAATTCTTCAGCAAGGTCGTCACCTTCGGATCGGTGATGTCGTAGGCAACCGTGAAGACGGTGATTCCGGCATTGGCCATGCCGGCGCAGATCTTCACGAGGTTCTCGTTGCCCTTCTGCACACTGCGCGAATTTCCGGAACCCCACTGCTTGGAGGTCTGCACGCCGTCCGTCAGGAGGATGAGATACTTGTGGGTCTTCTTGTCAGTGTAGGGCACAGCTTCGGTGTAAGGGGCTGCGGGATCGAGCAGGTTCCAGCCGAACGCGGCGCCAAGCGGAATGTTTGTGTTGCCCAACGGGCGCATGCCGTCGAGCTTCGCCTTCACCGCCTCCATGTCATTTGTCAACGGCAGGATTTTCAGATTCTTGCTCTGGTAGGCCGAGCAGGCGTAGCTACCCGAATTCTCAGATGTATTGTCATAGTAACCCCACTTGGTGTCGGAGTTGCCGCTCACCGGCGTGTCCACCGTCGTGTTGTAGGGGTACTTGCGATCCTGCGTGCAGCCGGTCCACGTCGAGTCCGCGGACCATTGTGTGACATATGACGACGGCATCGAAGTATGGACCATGGCCGAGAATGGCACGAGACCGATCTTGAGATGCCCTTCTTCGATCGAACTGCTGAGCGAATCGACCATGGTGGTGGCGGCCTCCGCCATGCGCTTGTACTTGTCGTTGTCCTTCATGGAGCCCGAGTAGTCGAGGACCATGACGACCTCGGCCCAGCTTTCGCCGGCGCGCAGCACTTCACCTGTCACACTGATTTCCGTGGACTTGATACCTGCAAGTGCGAGCAGCGACGTCGGCTGTTCATAGTTCACGGTTACGGCAACGCGCTTCGTCGTGACCTTGACATCGATAGTGATTTCGCTGTCATGGGCAGCACTGAAATTGGACTTGAAGTAGTTCTTCGCCATCACCCAGCGCTGGCCGTCGTTGCGATCTTCCGCCATGGCGGCAGCGAGTGCGGCGCCGTCCACCGCAGCCTGAAGCTTTGTGCGCGTGTCATAGATCCGGACATAGTCGACGGCCGAGCCGATGGCGATGAGAAGCGGAACGGCCGACAGCGCAAACATGACCGAAAGCTGCCCGCTCTCACTCCGGAACAGAGACTTCAGCGTTTTCATCATGGTACGGATTCCCTGACCAAAATTTTGTTCAACTTGAACCTAAAACATCGCCGAACCCTTGCTGAAACATGTAAAGTTTGAAGGGTTCCGCGTTTCCATGAAGACGCCGGCAAGGGTTATGGAGTTCTTGGTCATGAAATCATCAAGGCAACAGCGCAGCCTCCTTCTCCTCCGTCACGGCAAATCGAGCTGGGATAATTCCGCGCTTGCCGACATCGACCGTCCGCTGGCCTTGCGGGGGATCGCGGCGGCAACTGCAATGGGCGGTGAGATGGCCAGGTCAGGGCTTGTCCCGGATCGCATACTGTGTTCCCCCGCCCGCCGCGCGAGTGACACGCTGCGTCTTGTGGCGGCAAGCTTCCCCCAGGATATCTCCCCGGAAACCATCGAAGGTCTTTATGACTTCGGCGACGGCAGCGCGCTGCTTGAGATCATCCAGCGGCATGGCGGCAAATCGCACCGCCTCATGCTCGTCGGCCACAACCCTGCCCTGCAGCAACTGGCTTTGCGTCTCGGGGGACCCGGCGACCCGGCGCAGCGGCAGGCGATCGCACGGAAATTTCCCACGACGGCCCTGGCCATTCTTGACTTCGAGCTTGAGGACTGGGCCGAACTCGCGGACGGCAAAGGCGGGATTGCCCGTTTCATCCGGCCCAGGGACGTCCTGAAAAAGTGACGGTTCCGCTTGCCATGGACGCCGATTGCCACCACTTATGGGGCGCTATGGGATCGCTCAAATCGTGAAGTTTTCAGACATACTCGACGGAACGCGCATAGCCGCCGGGGGACTTGCGGATTTCGCCACCGGTATCGTCAGCCCCACCATCAGGCTGGGCGTCACGGGCCTGTCTCGGGCGGGAAAGACCGTGTTCATCACCGCCCTTGTCCACGCACTTCTGAAAGGCGGGCGGTTTCCTGCTTTCGAGGCCTTGGCACAGGGCCGCATCACGCGCTGCTATCTCGAGCCCCAGCCCGACGACAGCCTGCCGCGCTTTTCCTACGAACAGCACCTCAAGGCGCTTTCGGGCGAAGACCGCCATTGGCCAGAGAGCACCAGCCGTATCAGCCAGCTTCGCATCACGGCGGAGTATTCGCCCCGCGGTCTCATCGCCCGCAATCTCGGCAGCGGCAAGCTTCACATCGACATTGTGGATTATCCCGGCGAATGGCTGCTCGACCTGCCGCTGATGCGCATGAGCTATGCTGAATGGTCTGCCGCGACCGTGGCCGCAAGCCGCGTGCCGCCGCGGCTTGCACATGCCGGAGAGTGGCACCGGCTATTGGCTTCGCTCGATCCGCTGAAGCCTGCTGACGAGCATGACGCAATCGCCTCCTCTGAAGTCTTCACCGCTTACCTCGCGCGCTGCCGCCAGGATGACGTCTCGCTTTCGACCTTGCCGCCTGGCCGCTTCCTCATGCCGGGTGATTACAAGGGCTCGCCGCTGCTGGCTTTCGCACCGCTCGACATTGCTCCGGACACGAACCTTCCACGCGGTTCGCTGGGCGCGCTCATGGAGCGGCGCTACCAGTCCTATGTCTCGACCATCGTGAAGCCCTTCTTCTTCGGCCACTTCGCAAGACTGGACCGGCAGATCGTGCTGGTCGATGCACTCACAGCACTCAATGCCGGCGCCAGCGCGGTCATGGACCTGCAGACCGCGCTCACGCAAATCCTCACCTGCTTCCGGCAAGGCTCGAACTCGATCTTCTCCGCCATGCTGGGCCGCCGCATCGACCGCATCCTGTTTGCCGCCACCAAGGCCGACCTGCTTCACCACACCAGTCACGACCGGCTGGAGAACCTTTTGAAGCTCATCGTGGAAGATGCGATGACCCGCGCGGAGTATACGGGTGCCGGGATCGACGTCGCAGCACTTGCCGCGATCCGCGCCACGCGCGAGGCCAGCGTGAGGCAGAAGGGCGAGACGCTCGAGTGCATCGTCGGCACGCCGCTTGCCGGTGAGGCCTTGGGCACAACACGCTTCGACGGCAATACCGAGGCCGCGATATTCCCGGGCGATCTTCCGGGTGATGCCGCCAAGGCGCTCGATGGCTCGCTGGAAGGAAGCCTCAGGTTCGTGCGCTTCCGCCCGCCCCTGCCGAAGGATGGCGCCTATCCCCACATCCGGCTTGACCGGGCCATGGAATTCCTGCTGGGAGACCGTTTCGCATGAGTGAAGGCCAGAGACCGCCGAAGGCCTTCGTCATCGACGAGCCTGAGGAGAAGACCAAGTCGGACGAACCAAAGCGCAAGCCACGTGCCATCACCGGCATCACCTTCGAGCCCGAGATAGACGAGGGCGAACTGATCGTGATGCCGCCCACACCGCTGCCGTCGCCCCGCAGCATTCGCTGGGGATCGATCCTCATCGGCGCCCTCTTCACGTTGGTCACCCTCTGGGCTGGCCTCGCCATCACCCAGTTGATCGAGGATTACTTCGCCCGCGCGCCAGCCTTGGGCTGGATCGCGCTGGGCGTCGCCACCATTGCGGGCCTCGCGGCATTGGCGATTATCCTGCGCGAGGTCTGGGCGCTGGCGAGGCTCCGCCGCATCGAGCATATCCAGACCGATGCCGCCCACGCCATCAACACCGACGACGCCGCCGCCGCCAAGCGCGCCGTCTCGCAGCTTCAATCGCTCTATGCCGGCCGTGCCGACGCGGCATTGGGCCTGAAGGAGCTGAAGCAATATGACGCCGACATCATGGATGGCCGCGACCGCATGCGGCTGGCGGAGCGCCATCTTGTCGAGTGGCGAGACGGCGAGGCGCATCGCATCATTGCCCATGCCGCGCGCCGCATCACCTTCCTGACGACGGTGGCGCCCACGCCCGCGCTCGACATCCTCTTCGTCGCCGCCCAGAATCTCCGCATGATGCGCGAACTCGCGACGCTCTATGGTGGCCGTCCCTCGACCCTCGCCACCATCCGCCTTGCGCGCATGGTCATCAGCCACCTTGCCGTCACGGGCGGCATCGCGCTCTCCGACAACCTGATCCAGCATGTCGTCGGCAAGGGGTTGCTCGGCAGGCTCTCCGCGCGCTTCGGCGAGGGTGCCGTCAACGGCATCCTCACAGCCCGCGTCGGCCTCGCGGCCCGCGACGTCTGCCGCCCCATCCCGCAGGAAACCTCTGCGAAAGAAACGCTCGGAAGCCTGATGAAGGAACTCGTGTCGTCAGCCGAGGGGCAGAAGCCGGAATGAAGCCAACCGCCCTCGCCATCCTGGCTCTCGCGATGCTTGCACTGCCCGCGGGCGCCATCGAAAACCGCGGAACCCGGATCGCCATGGCCGTCGCCCTGCTCGACGTGACAGAGGATTACTGCGAGGGCCGGTTCAGGGTGGACGCGGGCGTGAAGGAAACCCTCTTGCTCCACTTCCACGAATACGACATCGCGGGACTCGCCTCCATGCTGTCGCGTCCGCTCAACGCCTTCTACGAGGACTTCCTGCACGAGGTGAAGCAGGGCCGCGACGCCTTCTGCGAGAAGGCGCCAAAGGAAGCTGCGCGCACCGGCTATCCTGTGATCCTGTCGGGTGATCCCTGATGTTCCTGACCTTCTTTTCGGAATTGCGCGGTGCCGGCGTTCCGGTTTCGCTCAAGGAATACCTGACCCTCATCGAGGCCCTGAAGGAGGGCCTTGCCGCCTATTCGACGGAAGAATTCTACTACCTCTCGCGCACCGCGCTGGTGAAGGACGAACGCAACCTCGACCGCTTCGACCGCGTCTTCGGCTCCGTCTTCAAGGGTATCGCCAATACGGGCGATGCGCTGATCGCCGAAATCCCCGAGGAATGGCTGCGGAAGCTCGCGGAGAAGCATCTCACCGAGGAAGAAAAGAAGCAGGTGCAGGCGCTGGGCGGCCTCGAAAAGATTCTTGAAGAGTTGAGGAAGCGGCTGGAAGAACAGAAGGGCCGCCATCAGGGTGGCAGCAAGTGGGTGGGCACCGCCGGCACCTCGCCCTTCGGCGCCCATGGCTACAATCCGGCGGGCGTCCGCATCGGCCAGGACAAGAACCGCAACAATTCCGCGTTAAAAGTATGGGACCGCCGCGACTTCAAGGATCTCGACGATACGGTCGAACTCGGCACCCGCAACATCAAGCTGGCACTCCGCCGCCTGCGGAAATTTGCCCGCGAAGGTGCGGCTGAGGAACTGGATCTCGACGATACCATCCGCTCCACCGCGCGGCAGGGCTGGCTCGATGTGAAGCTGGTGCCGGAGCGACGCAACACGGTGAAGGTTCTCATCTTCTTCGATGTCGGCGGTTCCATGGACCCGCACATCAAGGTCTGCGAGGAACTGTTCTCGGCGGCACGCGCCGAGTTCAAGCACATGGAATACTTCTACTTCCACAATTGCATCTACGAGAGCGTGTGGAAGAACAACCGGCGCCGCACTGCCGAGCGCATCGACACCTGGAAGCTGCTCCACACCTATCCGCACGACTACAAGGTCATCTTCGTGGGCGACGCCTCCATGAGCCCCTTCGAACTCACGGCTACCGGCGGTTCCGTCGAACACTGGAACGAGGAACCTGGCCTCACCTGGCTGCAGCGCATCGCGGCAACGTATCCGAAATCCATCTGGGTCAACCCATCGTCCGAGAAGTATTGGAGCTACTCGCCCTCGATCGGCCTCGTCAGCCGCACCTTCGACGGACGCATGTTTCCGTTGACGCTAGAAGGCCTCGATCGCGCCATGCGTGACCTCACGCGCTGATCATTACGGCGAATTCATCTTTCCGGCAGACGGAATGCCATGGTTGCAGCGTCTTATGGCTATCGAACAAGCAATGGAGACGATCATGCAGAAGAAAACCAAGATGTGGATTGCAGGCGGCGCGGCCATCCTCGCTGTCGGCGCTGTCGCTGGCCTCGCCAATGCCGGCATGAAGGGCGGACACGGAATGGGACACGGCGGCATGGGCCATGGCGGCCAGATGGCCGGAATGATGGAACGCTATGACGCCAACAAGGACGGCAAGCTGACCCAGGACGAGATCAACCAGAACCGCACGCAATGGCAGGCCGAGTTCGATGCCGACAAGAACGGCACGCTCTCGCTCGACGAGTTCAGGAACCTCTGGCTGAAGGCCCGCAACGCAGAAATGGTGCGCGAGTTCCAGTTCTTCGACCGCGACGGCAATGCGCAAGTCACGGTTGACGAATACCTCCTGCCGCTCTCGGACATGGTGGCCAACCGCGACCGCAACGGCGATGGCGCCCTCAGCAAGGAAGACCGCTCCAGGCGAGGTGAAGGCCGCGGCCACAAGCGTGGCGATCGCATGGGCCACGGCAAGGGCATGGGCCAAGGAATGGGCCAGGGCATGATGAACGATGACGGCGGCGCGTCCGGCTCGGATGACAGCGCTCCGGCGGCACCCGCCAACCCCTGATCTGACATGAGTGGCCCGGGATATATCCCGGGCCTCTTGCCTTTGGGGAGCACGGGGTTAGTCTGACGCTCATGCTCGCCGTTCCCCGCTACACAGTTCGTCGAAATGCCTTCGAGCCGGAACGCACCTGGTCCATCGAACCTTCGGGGCTTGCATGGAAATCGGCAGATGCGTCCGGGCACATCGGTTTCGGCGAGATTGCGTCCCTTCGCCTCGAATGGGCGGCCACCCGCGCCGACCGGTTCCGTTTTGCGTGCCATGTCGCCGCATCCGGAGGCGGGACGGAAGCAATCGTCTCCACCACTTATGCGGGGCCGATGAACTTCCCCGATCAGGCGGACGCCTATGTTCCCTTCATCCGCGAACTCGTGCGGCGCGTGTCGCAAGAAAATCCCGGCTGCCGTTTCGAGGCGGGTGCCACCTCCTTTCGCTGGCTGGCCAGCTTAGCCGCAATGACGCTTGGTTTGATTTTCCTTGGCATGGTGCTCCTCTCCATCGGGTTGCCGCTCACCGGGCTGATCGCGGTGAAGCTCGCCCTGCTGGCATTTCTTGTACCGCTCGCCATCGCCTGGATCAGGAAGAACCGGCCACGCCACTTTGTGCCTCCTGCCATCCCTCGAAATGTCCTGCCGCCCTTAACTGCGCATTCATCATCGCAAGAGCGATAAATGGATTGGCAGGGAATGCCTGCGATGGTGCGCGCGTCTAGGGATAACGTGCATGGCGAAGCCACAGTCCAACGTCGAAGAAAGTGTCCTGCGCAGGGCAATCGAGGACCGTCCGGCACAGGCGCCAGCCTGTCTTGCCGTGCCGCGTGCCGGACATCTGTCCATCTTGCGGGACACCCGTTCCTTCCTCAACCTCGAAACCCAGTGGCGTCAGCTTGAGGCCGATGCCTACCCGCACCGTAACGCATTCCAGAGATTTGACTGGCTGAAGAACTGGATCACCGTATATGGCGATGGCCTGGGGGAAGATCCGCTCTGCGTGGCGCTGGGCCATGCCGATGGTCGGCTGGTCTTCGCCTGGCCGATGATGCTTGCGAGATCGGGCCCCGTGACGCTGCTCCGCTGGATGTCCGATCCCTACGCGCAATATGGCGATGTGCTGGTGGCGCGCGGCGAATGCCCGAAAGCCTGGATGGCCGACGCGCTCCGCGAGATTTCAGCACGGCGCGGCATCGACGGGATCAGACTGCGCCATGTCCGTGAAGATGCCGCCTCCGCGCCCTTCCTCACGCAGCACTTCCGCGATGCGCGATTTGCCGAAGCGGCGCCCTGTCTCGACCTCACCGCCTTTCCCGACGAAGCGGCCTATGACGCGCGCTATTCATCCGCCCAGCGCAAGCGCCGCAAGAAGATCCGCAAGGCGCTGGAAGACAATTTCGGCCCTGTGGGCTTCACCGTGCTGAAGCCCGGCCAGGCCACCGACGAGGCAATCGGGCTGGCCATTGCGGAGAAATCGCAATGGATCGACGAGCGCGGCCGCCAGAACCGGATCCTCGGCTGCCCGCGCATGGCCACGTTCCTGATGGGACTGGCGCGCGGCGGCACGTCGGCAGAACTTGTTGTGACATCTCTCAGCGCCGGTGGCCGGCCGGTCTCGTGGGAAATCGGCATCCGCTCCGGCGGCGTGCACCATGCCTTCATCACCTCGCATGTGAACGCATTCACCGACCTTTCGCCTGCCCGCCTCCACATGGACCTGTCGCAGCGCCAGGCGATCCGCGATGGGATGAAGGTCTTCGACCTGTTGCTGCCAAACGATCCCTACAAGGACTCCTGGTCCTCGGGCCGTGTTGCAACGTCCGACTACCACCTGCCGCTCGGTGCGCTTGGCTGGGCCTATGGCGCAGGCTATCTCGAACAAGTGCGCCCCGTGCTGCGCCATGCCTATTACCGTATGCCGCCAGCCGTGCTCCGCCTGCTGAAGCCCATCGTCCGACATTGAGCCCCTGCACAGGCTGCATGAGACTTTGCACCTGACCCGGAATCCAGACCTGCTATAGCTGCGGTCATCGCCACCAGATTCCATGACGGGCCATGACCACGCTGCTCCGCTCCAACGACCCGCTGCTCCAGCCCTATACGCTGAAGCACCTCACCCTCAAGAACCGCATCATGTCGACCTCGCACGAGCCGAACTATGCGGAAGACGGCATGCCGACCGACCGCTACCGGCTCTATCATGTCGAGAAGGCGAAGGGCGGCATTGCGCTCACCATGACGGCGGGCTCGGCCATCGTCTCGCGCGACTCCGCCCCCGTCTTCGGCAATCTGCTGGCCTACAAGGACGAGATCGTGCCGTGGCTGAAGAAACTCACCGACGAGTGCCACGAACATGGCACCGCGGTGATGATCCAGCTGACGCATCTTGGTCGCCGCACGGTTTGGAACAAGGCGGACTGGCTTCCGGTCATCGCCCCCTCCGGCATCCGCGAACCCGCCCATCGCGCCTTCCCGAAGGAAATGGAAGACTGGGACATCGACCGCGTCATCAATGACTTCGCCGATGCAGCAGAGCGCATGCAGGCGGCCGGCCTCGATGGCTTCGAGATCGAATGCTACGGCCACCTGATGGATGGCTTCTGGTCGCCTGCCACTACCACTCGCACGGATGACTACGGCGGCTCGCTCGACAACCGCATGCGCTTCGGTCTCCGCGTGCTGAAGGCCATCCGCGACCGCGTGGGCGAGAACATGCTGGTCGGCCTCCGCATCGCTGCGGACGAGGACTGGGACAAGGGTCTCTCCCGCGAGGAAGGGATCGAGATCTGCCGCCGCTTCTGCGATTCAGGCCTCATCGACTTCCTCAACATCATCAAGGGCCACATCGACCACGACGCGCCGCTCTCCGGGGTGATTCCGATTTCGGGAATGAAGGCCTCGCCCTCCCTCGATTTCGCAGGCGAGGTGCGCGCGCTCACGAAATTCCCGGTCTTCCACGCGGCGCGCATCAACGACGTCGCCACGGCGCGTCACGCGATTGCCGAAGGCAAGCTCGACATGGTGGGCATGACCCGCGCCCACATCGCGGACCCGCATATCGTGAAGAAGATTTCGGAAGGCCGCGAGCAGGACATCCGCCCCTGCGTCGGCGCCACCTATTGCCTCGACCGCATCTACGAAGGTCACGAGGCGCTGTGCATCCACAACCCGGCGACGGGCCGCGAGGCCACCATGCCGCATGTGATCGGCAAGGCATCGTTCGTCAGGAACGTCGTCGTGGTCGGCGCCGGACCCTCGGGCCTCGAGGCGGCGCGCGTCGCCGCCGAACGCGGCCACAAGGTCACGGTCTTCGAAGCCGCACCGGAAGCCGGGGGCCAGATCAGGCTCGCCACCCGCATCAAGCGCCGCAAGGAACTGATCGGCATCGTCGACTGGCGCGTGGCCCAGTGCGAGCGCCTCGGCGTGGACATGCGCTTCAACGCCTACGCGGACGCCTCCGACATTCTGGTGCTTGAGCCGGATGTGGTGATCGTCGCCACCGGCGGCCTCGCGCAGAATCTCGCCATCGAAGACGGTGCCGATCTTGCCGTATCGAGCTGGGATATCCTGTCGGGTGACGTGAAGCCCGCGGGCGACGTCATGCTCTTCGACGACAATGGCGCGCATTCGGGCCTCACCGCGGCCGAGTTCATCATCGATGCCGGGTCCTCGATGGAGATCGTCAGCCCCGAGCGCTTCTTCGCGCCCGAGATGGGCGGCCTGAACCTGGTGCCCTACATGAAGTCATTCACGCAGAAGGGCGTGACGATCACCACAATGACGAGGGTCCGTGCGCTGTCCCGCGAGGGCAACCGCATCAAGGCCACGCTGTGGAGCCCCTATACCATGGCCGACTGCGGCACCCGCATCGTCGATCAGGTCGTGGTCGAGAATGGCACCAGTCCTCTGGCCGACCTCTACTTCGAATTGAAGGAGCAATCGCTCAATCGCGGCGAGGTCGACCACCACGACCTCATCGACGGGCGTCCGCAGGCCATCCGCACCAACCCGCAAGGGACCTTCCAACTTTTCCGCATCGGCGATGCGGTCGCCTCTCGCAATATTCATGCAGCGATTTATGATGCGCTGAGGCTTCTGAAGGACATCTGAGACATGACCGACTTCACGCCCCTCGCGGGAACCATGGGCGGCATTTTGATCGGGCTGAGCGCCGTTCTCCTCATGGGCGGCATCGGCCGCATTGCCGGATTGTCCGGAATTCTCGGCGGCATCTTCACCACAACCTGGACGGCGGAACAGAGCTGGCGCGCCCTGTTTCTCGCCGGAACGCTTGGCGGCGCAGTTGTCGTGGCATTGTTGGGCGGCATCGATCCGGAAGCCATCACGTTTCCCGGCACACCGCTGACGACCGCCCTCGGCGGGCTCCTCGTCGGCTTCGGTACGGCGCTTGGCGCGGGCTGCACCTCGGGCCACGGAATCTGCGGCATCTCGCGGCTGTCGGTCCGGTCCATCGTCTCGACCGTGGTCTTCATGGCCGTCGCGGTGCTGACCGTGTTCGTCGTCCGCCATGCGATGGGAGGCTGAGGCATGAACCGCATCGCGGCCCTTCTCGCAGGCCTGCTCTTCGGCGCGGGCGTGACACTCTCAGGCATGGTCAACCCGATGAAGGTCCAGAACTTCATGGACCTCTTCGGCACATGGGACCCAACCCTGATCTTCGTCATGGGCGCCGGACTGATCGTCACCTTCATTGGCTTCCGGATCGTCTTCGGCTGGTCGCGCCCGATGTTCGACCCGTCCTTCCACCTGCCCACCGCCAGCGGGCTAGATTCCAGACTTGTCGGCGGCGCGGTACTGTTTGGCGCGGGCTGGGGCCTCACCGGGTTCTGCCCGGGCCCCGCCATTGCCTCGCTCGTCTTCGGCTACTGGCCTTCGATGATCTTTGTCGTTGCCATGGGCCTTGGTATCCTTGCGGCACGCTTTTTCACGCGCCGAAAGGACGAACCGCCAGGAGCCGCTTTCGAGGAGGGTTAAGCCCGCTTCACCGGGCAAGTGCTGACGCCCAGGATGGAATAGAGCGGGCAGTTTCCAACCAGCGCGGTGATCAGCGGAACGACGCCGATCCAGCCGATCCAGTTATAGCCTGTGGGCGCGGCGAAGAGCGCGTACCACAACAGCGCAAGACCGATGACGATCCGGACAACGCGATCTATGCTTCCAACATTGGTGGTCATGTGAAGTCTCCCTTGCTTTCGATGAACTACACTTAGGCCCTGGAGATCCTGCCGTCTGTGACTTGATCACACTCAGCCCGGGAAAACCGCCAGCCGCCCGGCATCAGCCACCATGATCTGCCGCCGCTCCAGCTTCACGAGGCCCTCAGCCTCGAAATGCTTCAGGAGCCGGCTCACGACCTCCCGGGCCGTGCCCAGTTCGGTGGCGATGTCCTGATGCGTCATGGCAATCGGCCTATCTGACCGCTCGGCAAGAAACCGCGCCAGCCGGCGGTCCACATGGCGCTGCGATACCTCCTGGACCAGCGCAATGAGGTCGCGCAGCCGGTCGCCATAGGAAGAGAACACGAAATGCCGGAAGGCCGCGGAACTCGCCAGAAGGTCCTCGAACAGCAGCTTCGGGATCACCACCGCATCGGTGTCGGCCTCGGTGACCCCTTCAGCATCGTAGTCAGAGGCCGAGAGAAGGCAGGCCGTGGTCAGCACGCAGGTTTCGCGCGGTCCCACGCGGTAGAGCAGAAGCTCACGCCCGTTCTCGGTCACCGTCGAGACTTTCACCGAACCCGCCGTAACCACCATGAACCCGGTGCAGGCCTGTCCTGCAGCGAAGACCTTGTGGCCCAGCTTCAGGTGAACGCCGCGGGCACCTGCGGCAATCCGGCCGCGCGCGTCGGCATCAAGGCCGGGAAACAGCCGCTCCGTATCCATCACAACCGGCCAAACTGGCGCATGACCGTCAGCAACTGGTCATGCGGCAGCGCAATCGCAGTGTTGCCGTCGCGGCCCGTCATCGTCTCCGCGCAGAGCATCGCGTCGATCACCGCCTCCTCGGTCGCTTCCACAGTCGCCATGAAAAGCTTGTCGAGATCGCCATTGGGCAGGGCTTCCATGCTCACGATGCCACTCCGCTGCGCGAAGGACGCTTCGTTGGCGGTCGAGAAGGCGAGGAAGATGTCGCCGGAGGAATTGTTGCCCACAGTTCCGGTACGCGCCAGCCCGATGGGCACGCGCCGCGCCAGCCGCTTGCACTGGTGCGCGAGCAACGGCGCATCGGTGGCGACAATCGCGATGACCGAACCCTGGTCCTTGCCGCGGAGCTTGCCCTGCCCGATGTGGCGGCCGACCGGAACGCCCAGCACCATGAAATCCTCACGCCGCCCGAAATTGGACTGGACGAAGACGCCGACCGTGTAGCTCCTGCCACCGATCTCGACGATGCGGGATGCCGAACCGTTGCCCGCCTTGAAGTCATAGGTGAGCATGCCGGTGCCGCCGCCCACGCTTCCCATTTCAACAGGTCCACTGGAAGCGCCATCAAGAGCCGCGATCGTATGCTCGGCCGTCACATGGAAACCGTTGATGTCGTTCAGGTCGCCGTCATAGGTTTCAGCCGCCACCGGCAATCCCCAGTCCTGCCCCGTGCCGACGCCGTGCGAGACAAGCCAGCGGATGGTCGCGTCGCGCGTGACGCCACAGGAATGCGTGTTGGTGATGGTGATCGGCGTCTGCAGCTCGCCCGCCTCCTCGATCCACACGACACCCGTCATCTCGCCATTCCCATTGAGCGCATAGTAGCCCGCCGCGCAGGGTACATCGGCATTCGCCTTGCCACGCGGCAGGATGGCGGTGACGCCGGTACGGACAGGCCCCTTGCCCACCACCAGCGGTCCTTCGCCAGAGATCAGCGTGACCGTCCCGACTTCGACGCCTGCGACGTCAGTGATCGCATTGTGCGCTCCCGCAACGCCCGGAAAGGGAAGCCCCAGCACTCGTCCCCTTCTTTTGTCCATCATCATACTTGTCCTCTCTCCGCACAAAGCCGACGAAACACCTTGCGGCAACCATCCTCATTGCATTTAAACTGCCGCGCAACACAGGAGAAGTTCTTTGGCCTCGACCAGTCACGCAGCGGGAAATCCATGGTGGACCATTGTTTTCCCCGTCGTCACGGTGATTCTTCTGGCAGCCTATTTTCTTGGCATCACGCCGTCGGGCAACAACATCTTCTATTCCGCCGTCGCCTTTCTTCTCTGTGGCGCCGTGTTCGCCTCGGTCCATCATGCCGAGGTCGTCGCGGCAAGGGTGGGGGAGCCCTTTGGCTCGATCATTCTCGCCGCCGCCGTCACGGTGATCGAGGTCGGGCTCATCGTGGCCCTCATGCTCGCAGCCCCCGACGGCGGCCCGACGATTGCCCGCGACACCGTCTATTCCGCCGTGATGATCGTGCTCACCGGGTTGATCGGCCTCTGCCTCGTCATGGGCGGCCGCAAGCACTTCGAGCAGAAGCTCCGCGTGCAGGGCACGTCCTCCTATCTCGCGGTGCTCGGCACGCTCGCCACAATCGCACTCATCCTCCCCAACTACACGGTCTCGGCGTCGGGCCCGTCCTACAACCAGACCCAGCTTGCCGCCGTGGCGCTGGTCTCGCTTGCGCTCTACATCGCCTTCCTCTTCGTCCAGACAGTCCGCCACCGCGACTATTTCCTCTCCGCCCCCGATGACAGCGAAGACGCCGTCAACGAGGAACACGCGGTCCCGACCAACGCGCGAACATGGTCCAGCACCGCGCTCCTGCTCGTCTCGCTCACTGGCGTCGTGCTTCTGGCAAAGCTGTTCTCGCCCAAGCTGAACGAGTTCATCATCGCCGCGAAGCTTCCCAATGACTTCACCGGCGTCATCATTGCCGGACTGGTGCTGGCCCCCGAGAGCATTGCCGCTGTCCGCGCCTCGCTTGCCAACCGCCCCCAGACCAGCATCAATCTGGCACTTGGCTCAGCCCTGGCCTCGATCGCCCTGACCATTCCCGTCATCACGCTCTTCACGGCCTTTTCTCACACGCCGCTCCAGCTGGGCGTCTCGCCAGCAAAGACGGTACTGCTCGTCCTCGCCATGTTCGTGAGCGTGATCACGCTGCTGCCGGGACGGACGACGGTGCTGCAGGGCATCGTCCACCTTGGCATCTTCGTCATCTTCATCGTTGTGGCCGCCGTGCCTTGACCTGACGTTCTGCCGGGCATGACGGGATTGCTGCAGTTCCGGCTTTCATTTCCATGCCTCATGCCGGAAGATGGCGGCGGAAGGAATTGGCATGGCCGCCGAACAGGCATTTCACTACAGGGAATTTCTGATCATTCTCGGCGTGGCGGGGCTCGTCGTGCCGCTGTTCCTGCGCGTCGGCGTCAATTCGATCGTGGCTTTCCTCGTCGTTGGCATCCTGCTTGGCCCGGAAGTTCTCGGGCAATTCGCCTACAATTGGCCAATCCTCAAGCATCTCGTCATTACCGAAACGGATAATCTCTCAGCCATTGCTGAACTGGGTGTCGTCTTCCTCCTGTTCCTGATCGGCCTTGAGCTTTCCTTCGAGCGCCTCAAGACCATGCGCCGGCTGGTCTTCGGCCTTGGCGGTTCGCAGGTCACCGTCAGCCTCCTCGTGATCGCAGGCGCTGCCATCCTGATGGGCATGGACACGCGTGCCGCGCTCGTCGCCGGTGCCGCCTTGTCGCTGTCATCAACAGCCATTGTCGTGCAGTTGCTTTCCGACTCGCGGCGGCTGGGCTCGCAAACCGGCCGCACGAGCTTCGCTATCCTGCTGCTCCAGGATCTTGCCGTCATCCCCCTTCTCCTGCTCGTGTCCATACTCGGACAGCGTACCGAAGGCAGCCTTATCGTCAGCATCGGCCTGGCGCTGGTCCAGGCCGCGATCGCCATCGTCATCATCATCGGCGTCGGACGCTACTTGCTGAGGCCGTTGCTGCGCATGGTGGCGGGTACCAACAGTTCCGATCTCTTCATGGCCGCCACACTCCTGATTGCAGTTGGAACGGGAGTCGTCGCCAACCTGGCCGGTCTCTCCATGGCGCTGGGCGCATTCATCGCCGGCCTCATGCTGGCCGAGACCGAATACCGCCGCGCCATCGAGGCGATCATCGAACCCTTCAAGGGCTTGCTGCTCGGCACCTTCTTCCTCGTGGTCGGCCTGAGGCTCGATCTCGACAGCCTGCTGCATTCGCCGGTCATCGTCCTGAGTGCCGCTCTGGGTCTCGTAGTCCTCAAGGGAGTGATCATCGCCGCGCTGGCCCGCGCCTTCCGCGTCAGCCGGGGTGCCGCACTGGAAACCGCCCTGCTGCTCGGCCCCTGCGGCGAGTTCGGCTTCGTCATCATCGCCAGCGCACTCAGCTATGGCATCATCACCGATGACGTAAGCCGGAATGTGCTGCTGATCGTGACCCTCACCATGATCGCCATTCCCTTCGTCGCGCGAGCAGGACAACAGCTCACAACGTCCATGCGCCAGAAAACAGCCGCGGCGGCGGTCGAAACGCCGCTGCCGGACGACAGCACGGCGCGCGTCATCGTGGCGGGCTTCGGCCGCGTCGGGCAGCTCGTCGGCTCGATGCTCGACGAGCACAAGATCGCCTATATCGCCATCGACAACGACGCCGATCTCGTCGCGCGCGAACGCAAAAGCGGCAGGCCCGTCTATTACGGCGATGCGGCAAACCGCGAGTTCCTCAAGCGCTGCGGACTGGCCGAGGCCAGGGGGCTGGCCATCACCATGGACAACCAGGTGCGGGTGGACGATGTCGCAAAGGCGGCGCGCGCCCTGAGGGAAGACCTCAAGATCATCGCCCGTGCGCGTGATGAGCGCCACGCCCAGAAGCTCTACGCGGCAGGCGTCACCGAGGCGGTGCCTGAGACAATCGAGTCGAGCCTGCAACTGGGAGAGGCACTGCTGGTCGAGACGGGTGTTCCCATGGGCCTGGCGATCGCCTCCGTCCACGAGCGGCGGGACGGATTCCGCAAGCTCCTCGGGCGGCCCAATCGCAAGGAACAGCTGGAATTGGCAAAGCGGCGCTTGCGGCGCGAAAAGTCGGTCAGCTGAATTCCCTGGCCCAGTAGCGCACAGTCTTTCCGGTTCCCGCCAACTCCTGCGATCCCACGGACTTGAAGCCGAGCGCCTCGTGAAAGGCATCCGATTGCGGATTGGGCGGCACGCTGTTGATCTCGCAAACCAGCCGCTCGCGCCCTTCGTACCGCGCCCGGTCTTCAAGTTCGGCATAGATGGCGCGCGCCAGCCCACGCCCGCGCGCGGCGCCTGCCACCACCACGCGGTCGATATAATAGAATCGCGCGAACCGCGCCTTCAGCCAGGCGAAGTTCGGGTTGTCGTAAACGCAGTTTTCGTCAAAGGCGACGATTAGCGCCAGCCCATATGGCTCGGCGCGCACATGTGAAGCGGCACGGATCAGCTGATCGAACGCCTCCGGGGTCTTGTAGGAGAGTTCTTCGGCATGTGCGTTGTTCAGTGCCAGCAGCTCCGCCATGAGCGGCGGATCGAACGGCGGATCGACGAGGGCCGTCATGGCCGTCAGTTGACGCCCAGCTTCTTCTGCAGGCTCGAACTCGACGTCGTGTACTGGAACATCAGCCGTTCACCGGGGTTCTTGTACCTGAACACCTGCTGCGCCATCAGCGCCGCCTCGTGGAAGCCCGACAGGATCAGCTTCAGCTTGCCCGGATAGGTATTGATGTCGCCGATGGCAAAGATGCCCGGCGTCGAGGTCTCGAACTTCTCGGTGTCGACGGGCACAAGATTTTCATGCAGGTTAAGTCCCCATTCGGCAACCGGCCCAAGCTTCATGGTGAGGCCGAAGAAGGGCAGCATGGCATTGCAGGCGATGTCGAAGCTCTGCCCGTCATTGCCCTTGACGGTTGCGGCTGAGAGAACGCCATCGGCCCCCTTGAGGCCTGTCACCTGCCCGAGCTTGAACTGGATCTTTCCTTCGGCTGCGAGTTCCCGCATCTTCTTCACGCTGTCGGGTGCCGCGCGGAAATCATCGCGCCGGTGCAACAGTGTGAGGCTCTTTGCGAGGGGTTGCAGGTTCAGCGTCCAGTCGAGGGCGGAATCGCCGCCGCCGACGATCAGGATGTCCTTGCCGCGCAGGGCCTCCATCTTCTTCACGGAATAGAAGACTGACGCGCCCTCGAAGGCCTCGATGCCCGGGATCGGCGGTTTCTTGGGCTGGAACGACCCGCCACCCGCGGCGATCACCACAACCTTCGAGCGGAACACCGTGCCGCCGTCGGTTTCAACCTCGAACTCGGCCTGGCCGAGCTTCTTCACGCCCGTCACCATGTGGTTGAAGTGGAACGTGGGGTTGAAGGGCTTGATCTGCTCCATCAGCCGCGAGGTGAGTTCCGCGCCGGTCACAACGGGAAGTGCGGGAATGTCATAGATCGGCTTTTCCGGATAGAGTTCGGCGCATTGCCCGCCCGGCCTGTCGAGAATGTCGATGACATGGCAGCGGATGTCGAGCAGGCCGAGCTCGAACACGGCGAACAGCCCGCAAGGGCCCGCGCCGATGATGACCGCGTCAGTGGTGATCACGTCGGACATGACAGTCTCCGGATGGTTAGAACTGCTTTTCAGGAACCTTCACGCGCAAGCCGTCGAGCGCGTCCGACACCTTGATCTGGCATGACAGGCGGCTGTTGTCGCGGACATCGAAGGCGAAGTCCAGCATGTCTTCTTCCATCGGGTTGCGCGCACCCGTCTTCTCGACCCATTCCGGCTCGACATAGACATGGCACGTGGCGCAGGCGCAGGCGCCGCCGCAATCGGCGTCGATCCCCGGCACCATGTTCTTGACCGCCGTTTCCATGACCGTCATGCCGGGAAGGCCATCGACCGTCTGTTCCGTACCGTTATGCTGGATGAATGTGATCTTTGCCATGAGACCCTGCTGAACCCGTTCGTTTTTTCGAACGGCGTTCTAGGTGATCGGGCGGCGAAACACAACTGCCCCTCTCTGCACCTTGGCCATGACCGCGTGTCTCAGGGGGTTCGAAAGTGGAGTCCCGCCGTCTCGCGGAACTCCGCGGCGGCCGCCTTGAGCAACTGGATGCGGAGCGCCTTCACCTTTTCCTCGCCATCAACCCTGAGTTCTTCAAGTGATGCGGCAATCTGGTTGATCCGGCGTGCGCCCACGGAGGACGCGGAGCCCTTCAGGGTATGAGTGGCCAGCTTCCAGTCGGCTGCGGACCGGGCACACTCGATCATCGAGATCGTTTCCGGCAGCTGCGCCAGAAACAGCCCCACAACCTCCGCGTCAAGACCGGGAATGCTCATCGTATAGTGGTTGAGGTGGTCCCGGTCGAAGATGTCGGGGTCGCAGGCAGCACCTGCCGGAACCTTTTCTGCCTGACCCATCATTGCATGCGCTCCTGACCACCGCCCGTGCCGCAGACTAGACCGGCGGCTGTCAGCGTTTGGTAAAGCTTTGCGGTAAAGGCGATATTTCCCGAGTCATTTCAAATCGATCCATAATTTTAACCAAAACTTAAATTACTGGAGGATGGTCCGGAATGGCGGGTTCAACGGGGGCCTCAGTTGGGTTATGGTGAAATGTGCGGACCCGTGCCTGGGGGAGGCCGATCCGTGCCCGGACATAAAAAAGCCGGGACCGGGTACCATCGGGCGGGGTTCGGCGGCTGGGCTAAGTCCTGCTGCTGAAATGTGAGTGAGAGTGCGGGGAAGATAACATGGCAAATACCACCGAGACGCGCCGTCCTGACCGCCGCCCGGCAGATGCCGAGGCCCAGCGGCGTGACACGCCCCGCCTGTCCGTCGACCCCGCTCCCGTCAGGGGCCGCCCCGCGAACGAGAACGATCCCGGCACGGCCATGATGCTGGCACGGCTCCGCCGCCGCCCGGCCTTCATGCCTTATGGCACCGTTGCCATCATCCTCACCGCCCTCTGGGCCGGCGGGTGGTTCTTTGCCCATGCCAACACGTTTGGTGCCGCTGCCTCGGGGACCGTGCTGGCCGGGACGCTGCAGGCCATTGCCTTGCTGCTGGTTCCCATCAGCATCATCTGGGCCACGGCCTATTTCCTGTGGCGCGCGGCCGATCTCCGCCAGGTCTCGGAGGCGCTCTTCCAGTCCGCCATGCGCCTGGTGCGCCCGCAGGATATCGCCACCGAGGGCCTTACCACCATTGCCCAGGCCGTTCGTTCCGAGGTCGATCTTCTGGTCGGCGGCGTCGAGCATGCCGTGCAGCGCGCCTCCGTGCTGGAAGAAATCGTCCACAAGGAAATCGCGGCCATCGAACGCGCCTTCGGCGGCAACGAGGAGCGTATTCGCAGCCTCGTCTCCGGCATCGAGAACCAGCGCTCGGCGCTGCATCAGGCGACCCTCGTCATCAGCAACGACACCAATCCGCTGTTGACCCGGCTGGAGACGAACACCAAGAATCTCGATGGCATCATGGTCGCCGCGCACGAAACGCTGGGCCGTCTCGAGGCCGGCCTCCGCGACATGTCGGGCGGGCTTGTCCGCACCATGGACGACATGGCCGAACGGGCGAATTCGGCCGGTGCAGAAATCGGCGTCCAGACCTCGCACATGCAGGATGTCTCGGTGCAGATGATTTCGCAGCTTCGCGATTTCTCGCGTCAGCTGTCGGGACAGATCGATCAGCTCTCGCAGGCCTCTGCCACGCTCAACACCGATTCCGTCGATTTCGGCCGCTCCGTGCAGGACATGGAATCCGGCATGGCGCAGACGGTGCGCAATTCCATCGACCAGCTTGCCGCCATCAACCAGGACATCGCACGCACCATCGAGCGCGCATCCGTCACCTCGGCAGACCAGATCAGGCAGCAGGTCACCGACCTCGCGGACGTTGTCCAGACCACCAGCGGCAATCTCACCTACCACCTCAAGACCGCTGCCGACGACGTGACCGCCAGCCTCGAACGCGCGGGCCTCGACACCTCGCAGATGATCGAGCAGAGCCGCAGCCTCGTCACGCAAGGCCTGCAGAGCGTCGCCACCGAATACATCGACCGCGTGGCCCAGTCGCGCTCGGAGCTCGTCACATATCTCGACCAGTCCGCCATGGGCATCTCGGCCACGATCGATGAAGCTACCGACAATGTCGCGGGCCGCCTCAACGCCGCGGGAACCCAGTTCCTCTCCGGCATCGACCAGACAGCCGGCTCGCTCCTCACCGAACTGAGATCAATGAGCACGGGCGTCTCCGGCCGCATCGAGGAGACCACGGGCCGCCTGATCAGCGAAATCGGCGGACGGGCAGAAGACATCATCACGCGGCTCGACGATTCCGCCGGCGGGGTTTTCGCCCGCCTCGACGAGCAGGCCGGGCTTGTCACCTCGCGTGTCGAGGACACGGCCAACCGCATCCTCTTCTCGATCGAGGACCGTACAACCAACGCCACCACGAAGGTGGGCGAGACAGCGGCCCAGGTGCTGGCCGCCATCGACCAGCAGAACCTCGACTCGGCCCAGCGCATAACCGACTCTGCGGCGCGCGTGCAGATGGCCATCTCGGATGCAACCGAGACCATCACCAGCCGCCTCGACGGGTCCTCGCACGACATCATCACCCATGTCGAAGGCGCGGTCGCCACCGCGCTCTCGCGCTTCGAGCGGACTTCCGCCGAACTCAGCGGCCTCATGGGCGACACGAGCTCCGACGTGCTGTCGCAGCTCGACAGCCGTTCGAGCGAAGTCCTGTCGCAGCTTGAGCAGGCGCTGGGCTCCGCCAACAGCCGCCTCACCGAGACGACCCGTCTGTTCCAGAGCGCCATCAGCCAGACCACCGACAGTCTGGAAGACCGCATCGGCGGCTCGACCGACAGTCTCAACTCGATCATGACGGCGGCCGTCAACACGGCGACCAACCGCCTGGAAGAGGCCTCCAACATCTTCCAGACCCTGGTCGAACAGGCGACCAGCGGCGTCGAAGGCCGCATGGACTCCTCGACCACCCTGCTCCAGCAGCAGGTGACCACTGCCATCGGTGCCGCGACAGGCCGCCTCGACGAGACCTCCCGCCTGTTCCAGCAGATGATCGGCGGCGCCTCCGACGAGCTCGAAACCCGGATCGACGGCGCGGCGGAGCGCCTCCATGGCCAGATGAACACCACGATGTCGCAGGTGACGGGCGCGCTCGATGCGGCCACGCGCTCCTTCGACACCATTGTCGGCGGTTCGGCCGGCACTCTCGAAACCCGCATCACCGCGGCTTCGGCGGGCCTGCAGGACATGCTGGGCACCGCGACCTCGACGATCGAGACCCGCATCGACGGAGCGGCCGAGCGCCTCTTCGGCCACATGCAGACGACGCTCACCACCGCCACCGGCTCGCTCGACACCGCGACCAAGACGTTCCAGACCCTTATCAGCGGCACGGCGGGCGAGCTGACCAGCCGTCTCGACACCACCTCGCGCCAGCTGGCGGGCTCGATCGATGCCAACTCGCGTCAGCTTACCGAGGCCGTCGAATCGAGCGTCACCGACGCCATGGGGCGCTTCGATACCGCCACCACCACCTTCCAGACCCTTGTCGCCGGGGCGGCGGAGGAACTGGAGACCAAGGTCGACGGTGCGGCCGTCCGCCTCTACGGGCAGATGGAGTCGACCGTCTCCTCCGTTGCCGGTTCGATCGACAATGCCACCAGGACCTTCCAGTCGCTGATCGGCGGCACGGCGGGCGAACTGGTCAGCAAGCTCGACAGCACCTCGCGCGACATCTCGGGCGCCATCGAAGCCACAGCCGAGACGGCCATCACCCGCTTCGACACGGCCACCTCCGCGTTCCAGGTGCTCGTCACGGGTGCGGCCGAAGAACTCGAAACCAAGGTCGACGGTGCGGCCGTCCGCCTCTACGGGCAGATGGAGTCGACCGTCTCCTCTGTTGCCGGTTCGATCGACAATGCCACGAGGACATTCCAGTCCCTGATCGGCGACACGGCGGGCGCACTGGTCAGCAAGCTTGACAATTCCTCACGCGACATCTCGGGCGCGATCGAGACCACCGCCGACAGCGCGATCAGCCGTTTCGACACCGCAACCTCCACATTCCAAGCGCTCGTCACGGGTGCAGCGGAAGAACTGGAGACCAAGGTCGATGGCGCGGCGGAGCGCCTCTATGGCAACATGAGCGCGACCGTCACCTCGGTGGCCGGTTCGCTCGACACCGCAACGAGGACGTTCCAGTCTCTGATCGGCGGCACGGCGGGCGAACTGGTCAGCAAGCTCGACACCTCGTCCCGCCAGATCACTGGCGCAATCGAGACAACGACAAGCGCCGCCGTCACCCGCTTCGATGCGGCGACCGCCACCTTCCAGACGCTTGTCACGGGCGCTGCAGAGGAACTCGAGACCAAGGTCGATGGCGCAGCCGAGCGTCTCTACGGCCACATGAACGCGACGGTGAATGCTGTTGCCGGCAAGATCGACGAGGTCACCTCGTCTGTCGCTGGCCGCCTGAGCCAGACCTCCGCCGGCATCACCGGCGAGATGCAGTCCGTGTCGAGTTCCGTGAACGACCTCATCGTCACCACGAGCGGCACCATCGTTGCCCACCTCAAGGAAACTGCCGAGATCGTCAACCGCGAGATGACCGACTCCGGCATCGCGCTGGCCGAGCGCATCGAAACCTCGGGAGGCCTCGTCACCGAGAAGCTGATCGGGGTCTCCGACAACTTCGTCCACAATCTCGGCAAGTCCCGTGAGGACCTGATCGAGGTTCTCAAGTCTTCCTCCGACGACGTCACCAGGCGTCTCGAGGAAACGACGATGCAGCTCTACAGCAAGCTCGATGGCACGACAGCCTCGATGGCCGGTCAGCTGGAGCAGACCGCGTCCAAGGTCTACACGCGCCTCGACCAGGTCTCGGCGCATGTCGGCGGCGAACTGGAACAGACCGCCCAGCGCATCAGCGACTACATCGGCACCTCGACCGGCGACGCCGTCACCAAGGTGGCGACGGTCACCGACCGCCTCACCCTGCAGCTCGACCAGTCGTCGAAGCAGCTGGGCGAGGTGATGGACCAGACGTCGGACCGCCTCGGCGGGCAGATCGAGCAGGCGACGTCCGAACTGACGGCGCTGTTCGGAAACTCGACGGAACTCCTGACCAGGCGCCTGGTAGATACATCCTCGCAGCTGACCGACCTCTTCACCACCAACACCGAACTCCTGAACGGTCAGATGGAAGAAACATCGGCGAAGCTCTCCGACCTGTTCACCACCAACACCGGCAATCTGAACGGACGGCTCGAAGAAACGTCGGCAAGGCTTTCGGGCCTCTTCAGCGACAGCACCGGCCGGCTCACGGGCCAGCTTGCACAGACCTCGGACCGCCTGTCGGATCTCTTCTTGATCAATTCCGAGCGGCTCTCGGAGACGCTTGACCAGACCTGGAACAGCCTTACTGGCCTGTTCACGGCCAAGACCCAGACGCTCACCGAGCAGCTGGGCCGCACTTCGGCCGAGGTCTCCGCCCTCTTCAATGCCAACACCAGAATGATGACGGAGCAGATCGACCAGACCGCTTCCGAGATGACCAACAGCTTCGCCGAGACCGCCGTGCGGGTCACCCGCCAGGTGAGCGAGGTGAACCAGGTGATGGCGCAGCGGCTCGAGCGGACCTCTCTCGAGGCCACCACGAGCCTCGACAAGGCCGGCAGCACGATGCTGAGCCGCATCGACCAGACGGCAAAGGACCTGGGCCAGCGCTTCGACGTCGCGACCCACCTTCTCGAGCGCGTCACCGGCGACCTCAGCGGAAAGCTGCAGGGCACCAGCGAACGGTTCGCCGAAATCCTCGACTCGGCCTCAAGCAACATCCTCAATGATCTTGGCAAGGCGTCCGATGCCTTCAGCCAGGGCCTCGGGCAGACGACGCTGCAGATCACCGGGCGGCTGGAACAGGACTCAGGCCTTCTTGTCGACCGTGTCGAGCGCGCGGCACGCGATCTCGAACAGGCCTCGGTCACGACGGCCACCAAGCTGGAAGACGCCAACCGCAAGTTCGCCAAGCACGTCGAGACGGCAAACGCCTTCCTTGCCGACCAATTGTCGACGGCGGCAAGCGTGATGGACGAGCGGATCGAAACCGTCTCGATGCAGCTCACCGGCAAGCTCGAGACGACGAGCTCGCGCGTGTCGGAACGACTGGACGACGTCACGCTGCTGGTCGAGCGTTCGCTCGACAAGTTCAACGGCGAGATGGAACGTGTGCTGTCCAACCGGAAGCAGGCGCTCGACAGCCTCATCACCGACGCATCGAAGCGGGCGACCGAGATCGACGCGGTAATGACCAGCTACATGAACCTCATCGAGGACTCGCTCTCGACCTCGGAGTCCAAGGCCAAGGAGATCAGCCGCATCATCGCCGAGCAGGCGACGCTCGCAAACCGCAACCTGGAACACGAGATCGAGAAGCTGGAGACAGCCTCCGGCGGGCAGATCAGCCAGGCGGCCCGCGTGCTGAAAGACCAGCACGAGCGCGCAATGTCGGCCATGAACGAGATGCTTTCGGCCACGGCCACCGATTTCCAGCAGACCGCGCAAGACATGCGCATCACCGCACAGCAGGTGGTGAAGGACATCGATGTCGCGCGGAACGAACTGAAGCGCGCCATCCTCGATCTGCCGGAAGAAACCCGCACCAACGCAGATGCCATGCGCCGCGTGGTGGCAGACCAGATCAACGCGCTCAACGCGCTGGCAGATGTCGTCAAGCGCCAGACCGGCACGGTCGACATCTCTGGACCGGGCGTCTCGCTGTCGCGAAGTTACAGGGATCCCTCGCCGGGAAAAGCTGAGGGCGCCATGGTTTCCGCTTCGCAAGGAACCATGAGCGCCCTGGGAAAGATCGCCGAGCGGAGCGAACGTGCTGTTGAAAGCCTCGCCGTCAGGGAACGCCTATCCGCTCCTGCAGCGGAGCCAGCACCTGCGCCGTGGACTGCCAAGGCGGCGAAAGCCCTGCCCGAGTTGTCAAAGGAGATGGAAACGCTCGTCCAGAAGCTGAACGCTGCGGCCCGCGACGTGGTTGAAGCGGTGGACGGCAGCCTGCCCCGCGATCTTGAGAAGAAATACGCGGGCGGTGAGGGCGACATCTACACACGCCGTGTCTTCGAGGGCCGTGGCAAGCGCCTGGAGCGGACCATCGCGGACCGGTACGGAAGTGACCGCCTCATGCGCTCGCGTGTCGATAGCTTCATACGGCTGTTTGAGCGGCTGCTCGACACGATGAACGCGGCCCCCGATGGCGATGCTCTGGTGGAAGCCTGCCTTGCGTCGGAATCCGGACGCATCTATGTGATGCTGGCCGAAACGGCAGGACGCATTCCACCCCAGAGCTGAAGGACACTTACATGGACATCGCCAAGCCCTATCTCCTCTTCCTTGGCGACGTCCACGACCAGCTCGCCGCCAAGACCGCCATGGGCGTGGTCGACTGGCGGCCCGAGTGGTGCGTAGGACAGATGCGGCTTCCCGGCTGCAAGGCCGATACGGGCCTCCCTGACCTGTCGATTACCGAGGCCGCGGCCAAGGGCGCCAAGACCATGGTGGTGGGCGTCGTCAATGCCGGCGGCGTCCTGCCCGATCATTGGGTCACCGAGATCGTGGCTGCTCTCGAAGCCGGGCTCGACGTGGCGACCGGCCTTCACAAGCGCCTGTCCTCCATTCCGGCAATCGCCGCTGCGGCTGCAAGGCATGGCCGCAAACTTCACGACGTGCGCTTCTCCGATATCAACTTTACGACCGGCAAGGGAACCAAGCGCCCCGGCATGCGCCTGCTCACGGTTGGCACCGATTGCTCCGTCGGCAAGAAATATACGGCCCTCGCCATCGACCGCGAGATGCACAAGCGCGGCCTCTCATCCGACTTCCGCGCCACTGGGCAGACGGGTGTACTGATCTCAGGCCGGGGCATAGCACTCGATGCCGTGGTGGCGGACTTCATCTCCGGTGCCGCTGAATGGATCTGCCCTGACAACGAGCCCAATCACTGGGACATCGTCGAAGGCCAGGGTTCGCTGTTCCACCCCTCCTTCGCCGGGGTGACGCTGGGCCTGCTGCACGGCAGCCAGCCCGATGCCTTCGTCGTCTGCCACGAGCCGACCCGCGCCACCATGCGCGGCGTCAAGCATCCGCTACCTACGATCCAGCAGGTCATCGACCGCACAATCATCGAAGGCCAGCTTACCAACCCGGCCATCGCCTGCATCGGCATCGCCATCAATACCGAGCACTTGTCCGATGAGGTGGCCCGCACCTATCTCAAGGAAACCGGCGAGGGGCATGGCCTGCCCTGTGTCGACCCGATTCGAACCGGTGTCGAACCGATCATCGACGAATTGATCCGCCGCTACGGTCGCTAACATGCTGAAGCTGACGATTGACGAAGAACGCTGGCCCATTGCCGGCAGCTTCACGATTTCACGCGGCAGCAAGACCGAGGCGCATGTCGTAACCGTCACGTTGAGCGACGGCACGCACACCGGACATGGGGAATGCGTCCCATACCCGCGCTACGAGGAAACCGTTCCGCAGGTGATGGCAGCACTCGAAGCCGCACGAGACAAGATCGAGGAAGGCTTCAGCCATAGAGACGTGCCAGCTCTTGTCGCCCCCCACGCCGCGCAAAACGCGCTCGACTGTGCCCTATGGGATCTTGAAGCCAAGCGCCTTGGAAAACCAGTGTGGACCCTTGCGGGCCTTCCCAAACCGCAGCCCGCCGTCACCGCATACACACTCAGCCTCGACACACCCGAGGCCATGGGCGCGGCCGCAGCGAAAGCATCCGGCCGTCCCTTGCTCAAACTCAAGCTCGGCCGCGAGGGCGATACCGATCGCTTGAGGCTTATTCGAAGGAATGCGCCAAACAGCCGCCTTATCGTCGATGCCAACGAAGGCTGGACGCCCGAGAACCTCCCCGCCATGCTCGTCGCCTGCGCCGATGTGGGTGTCGAACTGGTGGAACAGCCGCTGCCCGCCGGACATGACGAGGCCTTGCGCCACATCAAGCGCGCTGTCACCGTCTGCGCGGATGAATCCGCCCATGGCCTCGACAGTCTCGACGCCATGATCGGCAAGTACGATGCCATCAACATCAAGCTCGACAAGACCGGCGGCCTGACGCCTGCAATTGCGCTCGCAGAAGCGTCGAAGGCCCGGGGGCTGAAGATCATGGTGGGCTGCATGCTGGCCACGTCGCTGGGCATGGCACCCGCATTCCTGCTCTCGCCGATGGCCGAATTCATCGACCTCGACGGGCCCCTGCTGCTAAAACAGGATCGCGAGCCCGGCATCCATTTCGATGGGAGCCTGATGTATCCGCCGCCCGCTAGCCTCTGGGGCTGACGCGCCTCAGGATCAGCGCGAGGCCGAAGGCGATGAGTGCCACAGCCGCCATCACGAAGAATGCCGACCCGCCATAGGCTTCGTAGAGCGGTCCCGACGACCACATGGTCGCCGACATGAGGACGCCGCTCGACAGCGCCGAATAGAGGCCCTGCGCGGTATTCCGCATGCTGTCCGGCACCTTCTCGCGGATGTAGTGCATGGTGCCGAGATGGGTAAAGCCGAAGGTGCCCGCGTGCAGCATCTGCACCAGATACATGATGACGATGGGCGGGCCCATGCCGATGACAGACCAGCGCGCCACCGCGCAAGCCGTGCCGATGACGATGAGATTGACCGCGCCCAGCCGCTTGTAGAAGACGTTCGAGAACGCAAACATCAGGATCTCGGTGATGACGCTCACCGCCCACAGCTTGCCGATCGAGAACTTGGAATAGCCGAGCGCGTCGAAATGGACTGAACCGAAGGCGTAAAGCAGACCGTGGCTCGACTGCGCGATACTCGACGCCGCAAGGAAGATGAAGAACGTTGCGCCCGTCACCACGGCGACGACCGCCTTCATGCTGATGGTTCCGCTCGCGGGCTTCCGGATCACCCTGTCATGCGGCAGCACCAGCGTCATCAGCGCGCCCAAGCCTTGCGCGCCGCAGATCAGCAGCACCACCGCACTCACCGGGATCACTTCCAGCAGCGCTCCGGCAATGAGGCTCCCCGACAGGAAACTCAGGGACGCCCACATGCGGATGCGGCCATAGTCGATGCCGTAGTGGGCGCTGCCCTCCAATGCCAGAACCTCGGAGAGCGGCACGACGGGCGCCAGCACGGCCGCCGCAAGGATGGCGGTGAGCAGGATCGGCACGAAGCCGCTCATGAAATTCAGCGCCACATAGCAGGCAAAGGCGCCGAAGGCGGCACAGCTAATGACGAGTTTGCGGTTGCCCGAACGGTCCGCGAGATAAGCTCCAAGCGGCATCGCGAGGATGCGGATGGCCATCATCAGCGCCATCACCAGCGCGATCTGGGCATCAGTCAGTGCCTTGTCCTTCAGCCACAGCGGCAGGAACGGCAACTGGATGCCGCTCCCCAGAAACAGGAATGCGTTGAAGGCGGAGAGCCTCAGGGTGAAAATGCGCGATGACATGATGAAGAAATGAAATGAACGGAGACGGGCTCTAAACCAAAGATTCACCACTCGCCACAATAATGGGCCGAAGAGGTGCCCTGCGATGTTTGCAGGGGTCCGGTCATCTCTTTGTGTGTGGAGTTGAGTATGACGTCGAGTGGCAAGGGCGGGGCTGACAGCCTGTCGCCCAAGGACTTTGAATCGATCCGCGACGCTGTGATGGAAACGCCGCGCGGACGCTGGTTCCTCACCGAATATGCGAGCCGCCTGAGATCATCCGAGACGTCGGGCCTGCTCGACAGCATGCGGCGGATCGAAAGCGCCGTCAGCGCCAACCACGATGCGCTCATGTCGCGCCTCGCACAGGCAATTGCGCGCGAACCGGGCACGGCCCCTTCCACAGCACCGGTGGTGCCACAATCCGATCTCGCCCCCAAGCACATGAAGTTCTTCAGGCAGGACGAGGAGATTTTCGAACCCGCCCCGCAGGCGAAGATCGCCGCAGTGCCGGATGCGCCCAAGCCCGAACCCAAGCTTGATACGCCCAAAGGCGCCCGCGTCGTGATCCGCCGCACCGAGCAGGCCAGCCTCGATGTGGAGATCGCACCGGCAGCACCCGTTGCGTCGACGGCACCGGTGACCGAGGCAGCTCCGCCTCCCGTGCCGCAGGCCGCGCCTGAAACAGTAACGCCTGCGCCTCAGGCCGAGGCGCCGCCGAAACGCCGCATCGTCATCATCCGCCACAAGCCCGGCGAGGAGATCGACGTGCCGCTGCAGAACGAGATGGCCGAGGCATCCTGATCGCCTCCAACCGTCGGCTCATCAGGTCCGGCGGCGGCGCCACCGCTCATCAATCGAATAGCGGCCGGCACCATGCGCCATGAGGACGAAGAACCCGCCAGCGATGGCCAGGTCCTTGAAGAACTGAATCTGTTCGTTCGGGTCCGATGACGCGTGAAACAACAACGCCGTCATCAGGCAGAAGCCGCCGAGTGCCAGTGCCGCCAGCCGCGTCATAAAACCCAGCGCCACAAGAATGCCGCCGCCCACCTGCGTCAGCAACGCCGCCGGCAGCATGACGGCCGGCACGCCATTCGCTGTGAGGAATTCCGCCGTGCCGCTGTAGTCGTTGACGACGACCCACCCGTCGAAAAGGAAGAGCGCGGCCAGAAGCAGTCTGCCTGCGAGTTCAGCAAGATCGAAGAGCCGGTTCATCGAAACTCCTCCTGTTCAGGTCTGACGGTGTTACAGTTCGCGCCGCAGGATGCGGGCATACATTTCGGCATCGCAATTGCCGCCTGAAGCCATCAGGCCGATGGCGCGGCCCTGCGTTTCGATCTTGGCCGAAAGCACGGCCGCCAGTGCCGCCGCACCGCCCGGCTCCACCACGATCTTCAATACTTCGAAGGCAAATCGCACCGCCTCGGCCGCTTCGGCGTCGGTCACCGTCAGCCCCTCGCCCAGCAGCCTGCTGTTGATGGCGAAGGTCATCTCGCCCGGCGACACCGACATCAGCGCATCGCAGATCGAGCCTGACGCCTTGGGGTTCTTCTCGATCTTGCCGCTCTTGAGGCTCCGCGCATAGTCATCGAAACCGGCGGGCTCCACGGAATGAACCTTCGTTCCCGGTGACTTGGCTTCCATGGCGAGCGCCACGCCCGCCGTGAACCCGCCGCCGGAACAGCACACCAGGACATCGTCAAGCAGAATGCCGCGAAGCGCTGCCTCCTCCGCCAGTTCGAGTCCGGCCGTGCCCTGCCCCGAGATGATGTCTTCATGCTCGAAGGGCGGCACCATCACGGCACCCCGCTCCTTCATGTAGCGCGCGGCAATCTCCTCGCGGATCTCGGTGGCGCGGTCATAGGTGACGACCTCGGCGCCATAGCTCCGCGTATTGTCCTGCTTGATCTGCGGCGTATCGGCCGGCATCACGATCAGCGCAGGCAACCCCTTGATCTGTGCCGCCGCCGCAACGCCTTGCGCATGGTTGCCGGAGGAATAGGCGACGACGCCGCCCGGCGTGGTCTTCACATCGAGCTGCGAGATACAGTTCCACGCGCCCCTGAACTTGAACGAGCCTGTGCGCTGCAGGCACTCCACCTTGATGAGAATGCGCCCGCCCGTCAACGCGTTGAGCTTCGGCGACTCGATCACCGGAGTCCTGACCGCATAACCCTTGATCCGCTCCGCGGCCTTCTCGATGTCGCTGAATGTCGGAAGCATGACGTCCCCTGCTTGACCCTGTCGCGAGTAAGCATAGCCGAGCCCACCCGCGATTTGCTACAGAAGAAGGCAGCAACCCCGGGAGCCCATGATGACACGTGATCCGCGCTACGACATTCTCTTCGAACCTGTCCGCATAGGCCCCCATGTGGCGCGCAACCGCTTCTTTCAGGTGCCGCATTGCAACGGCATGGGACATCGCGATGCCTCGGCCTTGGCCGCCATGCGCGGCATGAAGGCGGAAGGCGGTTGGGCCGTGGTCTGCACCGAGATGGTGGAAATCCACCACACGGCGGATGTGTCGCCCTACGTGGAGCTGAGGCTGTGGAGCGATCACGACATCCCCATGCTGGCGCGCATCGCGGAGAAGATTCACGAGCATTCCTCGCTCGCCGGAATCGAGCTCTGCCACTCGGGCTACACCGCCAGCAATCTCTGGTCACGCGAGGTGCCGATCGCCGCGAGCCCGATGCCGACAGGCTCTTATTTCAACGACCCTGTCGAGGCGCGCGGCATGGACAAGGAAGACATCCGAAACCTCAGGCGCGCGCACCGAAAAGCAGCACTCCGCTCGAAGGAAGCGGGCTTCGATCTCGTCTATGTCTATGCGGGCCACGGGCTCGGCATCTTCCAGCACTTCCTGTCGCGTGCCACAAACTTCCGCACCGATGAATATGGCGGCTCGCTCGAAAACCGCGCCCGGCTTCTGCGCGAGGTGATCGAGGACACCAAGGATGCCGTGGGCGACACCTGCGCGGTTCCCGTGCGCATTGCCATGCACGAGTTCCAGGGTTCGGCGGGACTGGAAACCGCCGAGGTCGAAGACGCCATCGCCATGATGGCGGAATTGCCGGACCTCTGGGACCTCTCGCTCTCCGACTGGTCGAAGGACTCGCAGACCTCGCGGTTTTCGGAGGAGGGATTTCAGGAGCCCTACATCAAGGGCGTCAAGAAGCTCACGACGAAACCCGTCGTCGGCGTAGGGCGTTATACCTCGCCCGATGCCATGGTGCGCGTCATCAAGCAAGGCATCATGGACATGATCGGCGCGGCGCGTCCGTCGATTGCGGACCCGTTCCTGCCGAACAAGATCAGGGACGGGCGCCTCGACGACATCCGCGAATGCATCGGCTGCAACATCTGCGTCACCCACGACTTCACGATGTCGCCGCTCCGCTGCACGCAGAACCCCTCGATGGGCGAGGAATGGCGGCGCGGATGGCACCCCGAAGAGATTCGTACCAAGCACGAGGACAGGCACATCCTCGTCATCGGCGCAGGACCATCTGGGCTGGAAGCGGCGCGCGCACTGGGCCAGCGCGGCTATCAGGTCACTGTGGCCGACAAGGCGTCCGAAGCCGGTGGCCGCGTCGCGAGGGAATGCCGTCTCCCCGGCCTTTCCGCCTGGGGCCGCGTACGCGACTGGCGTCTCTTGCAGATCGGCAAGATGCCAAACGTCTCGCTCTACCTTGAAAGCGAAATGTCGCCCGAGACGATTGCCGAACTCGGAGCCGATCACGTTCTGCTGGCGACCGGAGCCACATGGCTGCGTAATGGAAGAGGCCGTCACTTCACCGCGCCCATCGGGATTGCCCCGGATGCCGATGTGCTGACCCCGGACGATCTCATGGCGGGCAGGCGGCCACGCGCGAAGACCGTCACGATCTTTGACGACGATCACTACTACATGGGCGGCGTTCTTGCCGAGCTTCTCCGCAAGGAAGACCACGAGGTGACCCTGGTAACGCCCGCTGCCGTGGCCTCGTCCTTCACCAAGGCGTCACTTGAACAGAAAGTCATCCAGGCGCGCCTCATCACGCTGGGCGTGAAGATTATCGCCAACAAGGCCGTCTCTGCCATTGCCGCCGACCATGTCACACTGGACTGCGTGTTCACAGGCGAAGCCTCGGAACTGCCGGCGGGCGCGGCAGTTCTGGTCACCGCCCGGACACCCGTCGATGAACTGTGGCGCCAATTGCCGGCCAAGGGCATTGCCTCTACCCGCGCGGGCGACTGTTTCGGACCCGGAACCATCGCGGCGGCGGTTCACTCGGGCCGTAACTTTGCCGAAACCTTCGGCACACCCGCACTCGACCACCTCGAAATTCCCTTCCGCCGCGAGGTCACGGCCCTGTCGGACTGACTCCAGGAAAACCCCAAAGTGTAACCTGCGTAACATCGCCACGGCTCAGGCCGAGCTTATGCTTCTCCCTCGAGGGTGTCGAAACGCAACACTCAGGAGGAACATCATGGCGACCATCATCGGCGGTTCGGGAAACGACTTACTTGAAGGCGGAATACGGGGAGACACGATCTCAGGTCTCGACGGCGATGACCGTCTGATCGGAAATGGAGGCGCCGACGTTCTCATCGGCGGCGATGGAGAGGATGACCTTTTCGGCGGCCTCGGCGATGACAATCTCTCGGGCGGCGATGAGCACGACAATCTGTTCGGCGAAGCTGGCAACGACATCCTGAATGCAGGCGGCGGAGCTGACGCCGCGCGCGGCGGCTTCGGCGACGATATCATCAACGGCAACGATGGCGACGACACGCTGTTCGGCGAGGAAGGTTCCGACAGGCTCGACGGCGGGGCGGGCGACGACAACCTCAACGGCGGCGCCGGGCGCGACATCATCTTCGGCGGTGATGGCAACGACGAGGTGCGCGGCGACAGCTTCGACGACGAGATACACGGCGGCAACGGCGACGATCTCCTCATCGGCGAGCTCAACAACGACACGCTGTTCGGCGATGCCGGCAACGACAAGCTCATCGGCGGCGTCAATGATGACGTCCTCTACGGCGGCGCCGGCAATGATGTGCTGGTCGGCGCCCGCGCCGAGCCCTTCGAGGACTTCACCGGCAATGACGACCTTTTCGGCGGCGACGGCGAAGACATTCTGGCCGGCGGCCACAACGACGACCTGCTGAACGGCGGCAATGGCTTCGACATCGCCTCATGGGATGCGGTGGACGAAATCTCCGGGCCTGCTGGCAAGTCCGTGACGGTCAATCTCCTCACGGGCACCGCGAAGCGCGGCCTCTTCGAGACCGACACCCTGGTCAGCATCGAGGGCGTGCGCGGGACGGCCGCTGGCGACACCATCACCGGGAACACTATAGACAATCGCCTCGAAGGCCGCGGTGGCAACGACATCATCAACGCGCTGGCGGGCGATGACACCGTGCTCGGTGGCGATGGCAACGACAGGCTTGATGGAGGTGACGGCGACGACGCCCTCGACGGCGGCAAGGGTATCGACACGATCCAGGGCGGAGAAGGTAGGGACCTCATCACGGGCGGCGACGGCAACGATCATCTGTTTGGCGGCGCATTCGCCGACAGGATTGCGGGTGGAGCCGGAGCGGACGAAATCGTTGGCGGCGATGGAGGCGGCGATACGGCCGACTACAGTTCATCGCTGGCTGGTGTCACCGTGAACCTCGCGACCGGACTGGGCTCCGGCGGCGATGCGGATGGTGACACGCTCAGCGGCATTGAAGTCGTTGCCGGCAGCGCATTTGCAGACTTCCTCATTGGCGACGGCAACTTCAACGATTTTGAAGGCGGAGCCGGCGCGGATGCCTACGATGGAGGCGGCGGCATCGACCTTGTCTCCTACTCTGGCTCATCAGCCGGCGTCACGGCCAACCTGGCGACTGGCGTGGGAACGGGTGCCGACGCCGAGGGCGACAGCTTTGTCAGTATCGAACGGATCATCGGAAGCGCGTTCAATGACAGGCTGACAGGCGATTCCGAGACCAACCTCTTGATCGGTGACGACGGCAATGACGTGCTGACAGGCGGCGGCGGCGATGATGTCGCCACCGGTGACAACGGCAATGACAGGCTCTCTGGAAACAACGGAAACGACTTGCTGACTGGCAGTGATGGCAGGGACACGATCGACGGCGGAACCGGCAACGACATACTCGATGGCGGCAGAGGCAACGACGTGCTCGACGGCGGAGCCGGAAACGACGAACTCGATGGCGGCGAAGGCGACGACAAGATGTTCGGCGGTGACGGCAACGATGAGTACGAGGTCTTCGACAACGATGGCGCAGCCGACCGCATTTCCGACTCCGGCGGCGCCAGCGACGTTCTTCAGCTCGCCGAACTGACAGATGTCACCGCTTCTGTCCGCGCAGGAGCCGATCTCCGCATCACGCTCTCCGGCGGCGGCTCGATCCTCATCAAGGATCACTTCACCAATGCCGGCCGCATCGAGTTCGTGGAGATCGACGATCAGTCCTTCGTGCTCGCCAACGGCATGATCGGCGGTGATGCAGGCGGCCTGATCTCCGGCACGGACGAGAACGACCAGATATTCGGCAACGGCGGCAACGACATCCTCTACGGCAATGGCGGCGCCGACCGGATCGAGGGCGGGCAGGGCGACGACATCATCGATGGTGGTGCGGGCCGCGACTGGTTGACAGGTGGCCGCGGGGCGGACACCTTCGTGTTCGGCTCGCGCGATGGCATCGACAATGTCACCGACTTCACCTTGGGCGAGGACATTCTTGCAATATCGGCCGCGGCTTTCGGCATTCCGGAAGGGACGGAGGTCGGAAACCTCATTTCCTTCGGCGAGCGGCCGGAAGCGCTTGGCCCTGGCTTTGTGGTGACGGAAGACGGCAAGCTCCGCTTTTACGAGCAGATGTGGGACGACAGCGACCCGGGTCAGCTCGTGGCGCGGATCGACGGCAACCTGACCGGCCTGTCCGTTGACGACTTTGTGATCATCTGACATGGGGAGGCGGGCCTCGGCCCGCCTCATTCCTGACGCAGGCAGGCGCTAGATTTCTCACACTTAAGACACCATTTACCAAACTCGACCAGTGTGAGATCGAGCAAGTCAGGGGAAAGCCGTGCTGTCGCGTCGCGTATTCAACCGGAACCTTTTCGCCATGGGCAGCCTGCTGGCCATGGGTTCAACCGTGCCCGTTCTCGCCGAGGAGCCCATCTTCACCAGCTCGATTGCGAGCGTGCCCGCGAAAACCGCTCCGAAGAACGGCAAGCTCGCAACCCAGACCGAGATCGTCGCTGGCCTCGACCAAGTGCCGATGCTGTCACCTGGCTCCTATGACGCCTTGACGGGCGCCATCTACATGTACGAGGAATTCGTGGCCGGCGGCGGCTGGCAGCAGCTGGGCTCCAAGACCCTCAAGAAGGGCTCGAAAGGTGAAGCCGTCATTGCGCTCCGCCAGCGGCTGGTTGCCGAAAACTACATTCCCTTCGACAGTCTGGGCGGCGACAACGCTGCGGTCTATGATGATGAACTGATGGAAGCCGTGCGCGCCTTCCAGATCAATCATGGCGTGCTGCCCTCTGGCATCGTGGCCGAGAAGACACTGGCGCAGCTGAACGTGCCCGCCGAAACCCGCCTCGGCATGCTGCGCGAGAACCTGCCGCGTGTCGAAGCCTATGCGCAGGATCTCACCGACCGCTCGATCCTCGTCAATATTCCCGCAGCTCAACTTGAAACGGTGGAATTCGGCCGGGTCTATTCGCGCCATAACATCGTGGTGGGCAAGCTCGAACGGCCCTCGCCCACGCTCGCCAGCAAGGTGAGCGACATCAACTTCAATCCCTACTGGAAGATCCCGGCCTCGATCGTCGATCGCGACATCGTGCCGAAATACATGGCCGACCCCAATTACCTCGTCGACAACCAGATCCGCATCTTCGACGGCGTCGGTGGCCCCGAGATCGATCCCGCGTTCATCGACTGGACGACCACGCCGCCCGAGCGCTACTTCTTCCGGCAGGAACCGGGCGATCACAATTCGCTGGGCTCAGTGAAGATCAATTTCCCCAATGACCACATGGTCTACATGCACGACACGCCGCATCGCGAGCTGTTCGGCCGCAATGTGCGCTTCGAAAGCTCGGGCTGCGTGCGGATCGACCAGGTAGCGACCGTGGTGCGATGGATCATGGACCGCACCATGGCGCAGATGGATGAAGTGCAATACGAGATGGTTGTGTCGAGCCGTGAGAATTTCGATCTCAAGATCGAGAACGGCCCTGACGTGCGCTGGATCTATCTCACCGCCTGGGCAACCGAGGACGGACGCGTGAACTTCCGCCCCGATGTCTACGGCCTCGACGGCACCGGCTTCATCTACGGCCAGCCCCAGCCCAAGACCTTCTGACGCGACAAGACTTACTAGCGCGGCCTGCTGACGAGCGCGCTTGCGGCTTTCGTGCCGCGGTTCTATCCCTCGTCTCTGCAACCAGCAGGACGAGCCAGGCCGACACATGACGAACCGCAGCTACTACGCCGCCCTTGGCGGGCACCCTCCGCAGACCGATCTCCTGACGGGCCGCGCGGTCTTCACCGAAGCCTATGCGGTGATCCCCAAGGGCGTGATGCGCGACATCGTCACCAGCCTGCTGCCTTTCTGGGACAAGACCCACGCCTGGGTCATCGCACGCCCGCTCTCGGGCTTCGCCGAGACCTTCTCGCAATACATCATGGAGGTCGCTCCCGGCGGCGGCAGCGACAGGCCGGAACCAGACCCGGAGGCCGAGGGCGTGCTCTTCGTGGTGGATGGCGCCATGACCCTGACGCTATCAGGACAGCGCCATGAGATGAAGACTGGCGGCTATGCCTTCATACCGCCCGGCACCAATTGGACGCTGACCAACGAGACCTCGGAGCCCGTGAAATTCCACTGGGTCCGCAAGGCATTCGAAAAGGTCGAGGGGATCGGCATGCCCGAGGCCTTCGTCACCAGCGATGATGCCGTCAAGCCTGTCGCCATGCCCGGCACGGACGGCAAGTGGGCGACCACGCGCTTCGCAGACCCGTCTGACATTCGTCATGACATGCACGTGAACATCGTCACCTTCGAGCCCGGCGCCATCATTCCCTTCGCCGAGACGCATGTGATGGAACACGGCCTCTATGTGCTGGAAGGCAAGGCCGTCTATCGCCTCAACAATGACTGGGTGGAGGTCGAGGCAGGCGACTTCATGTGGCTCCGATCCTTCTGCCCGCAGGCCTGTTATGCCGGCGGCCCCGGCCGTTTCCGCTACCTGCTCTACAAGGACGTTAACCGGCACATGAGGTTGAGAAATCCGCTCTTGCGATGAAGCATCATAATTGATGTTTAAAACATCAACATTGACACCTGGAAGCTGGATTATTACATTCCAGATGTTCCCAAAGCATCCCTTGGTCAAGCCATGATCACATCGAGCCAGATCCGCGCTGCCCGTGCCCTCCTCGGCATGGACCAGAAGACGCTGGCCGAACGCGCTGGGCTTTCGCTTCCGACCATCCAGCGCATGGAGGCGAGCGATGGTCAGGTAAGAGGCGTGGTCGATAGTCTCGTGAAGGTCGTCGAGGCGCTCGAAGGCGCTGGCATTGAACTGCTCGGCGAGGGTGCCGTAAGCTCCGGCGGCGGCCGGGGCGTCCGCTTCCGGACGGGAAAGGTGCCGCCGAACTCCTGAGCAAGGGTAGTCCCCCGATGTCCGTCGATACCGCATCCTCATCAAGACCCGCGCCACGCAGCGCAAGCTTCGCCGAACTGTTCACGCCCAAGCTGGTGACGGTGCTGCGCGAGGGCTACAGCTTCTCGAACCTCCGGACCGACGCTATCGCAGGCCTCACCGTGGCCATCGTGGCGCTTCCCCTCTCCATGGCCATCGCCATCGCGTCCGGCGCATCACCAGCACAGGGGCTTTACACGGCCGCAGTGGGCGGATTCATCGTTTCCATGCTCGGCGGATCGCGTTTCCAGATCGGCGGGCCAGCGGGCGCCTTCATCGTGCTGGTTGCCGCGACAGTGGCGCAGCACGGCATGGATGGCTTGATCCTCGCGACATTCCTCTCTGGCATCATGCTGGCGGCCATCGGTTTCCTGAGGCTCGGCACCTTCATCAAGTTCATTCCCTTCCCGGTCACGGTGGGCTTCACGGCAGGGATCGCCGTCATCATCTTTGCAAGCCAGATCAAGGAACTGCTGGGGCTCACTGTCGCAAGCGAACCCGGCCCATTGCTGGAGAAGCTGCCCGTGCTCTGGCAGTCCCTGCCCACATTGACGCCTGCCGCCGTAGCGCTGTCAGTGGCAACCATTGCGATCATCCTCGGCCTCAAGACGTTCCGTCCGCATTGGCCGGGCATGCTCGTCGCGGTCGCGGTGGCCGCCGCCGTCACAGCGGGGCTTCACCTGCCCGTCGCCACCATCGGTTCACAGTTCGGTGGCATCCCCAAGATGCTGCCCGCCCCGGCTCTTCCGGTTCTCTCCGTGCAGAAGATCATCGAGGTTCTTCCCGCCGCCTTGTCCTTCACACTTCTGGGCGCAATCGAATCGCTCCTCTCGGCGGTCGTGGCCGATGGCATGACGGGCCGCCGCCACCGCTCCAATTGCGAACTCGTGGCGCAAGGCGCGGCCAACATCGGCTCTGCCCTCTTCGGCGGCTTCTGCGTGACCGGCACCATCGCGCGCACCGCCACCAACGTGCGTGCGGGCGCGCATGGGCCAGTCTCCGGCATGCTCCATGCCGTGTTCATCCTCGCCTTCATGATCATCGCGGCACCGCTAGCAGCTTATATCCCGCTGGCTGCCCTCGCAGGCGTTCTCGCCATCGTGTCCTGGAACATGATCGAGAAGCCCGCGATCGCGGTCCTGGTACGGTCCGGCTGGGGCGATGCCGCGGTACTGGGTGCGACGTTTTTCCTGACGATCTTCCGCGACCTTACCGAAGCCATCGTCGTGGGCTTTGCCCTAGGCTCAGTCCTGTTCATCCATCGCATGTCGAAGGCTACGGAAGTCGAGACCCACACGCCCTTCGTGGGCGAAGACATGGCCGACAGCGAGCAACCGCGCGGCGGTTATGACGAGGCACGCGCGGCCAATCCGGAAATCGTGATCTACCGCATCACGGGCGCATTCTTCTTTGGTGCCGCAGCCTCGATCGCGTCTGTGCTGGACCGCATCCAGGATACGCACAGGGCACTCATCGTCGATTTCTCGGGCGTGCCGTTTCTCGACTCGACCGGGGCAAACGTGATGGAGGGTCTCTCCCACAAGGCGCACCGGCGCAATGTCCGGCTCTTCGTGGCGGGTGCCAACATCGATATCCGGCGGGCGCTCCTCACCCATGGGGTGAAGCCGCCCGCCGTCGATTTCGCTGCGAATGTCGATGATGCCCTCAGCCTCTATCGCGAGACGGCGGGCACCGCAGGATAGATCAGGGCCGCCAGTAGCGGAACCAGTCGCGCACTTCCGGTGAATCGAAACTGCCGCGCATGTCGATCAGCGGCGCATGCTTGCCCGCGAGCGAGACGAGCGTTGCCGCATCGAACTGATGGCGGAACACCGTGTGCGTGAGAGTGACGATCACGGCGTCATAGGGACCATGCGCGAAGGGATCGTCGATGATCTTGGTGCCACGCCCGCCCTCGAAATGATCGTCGAAGGCCACGGGATCGAAGTTGAACACTTCCGCGCCCCGGTTCCACATCGCATCCATCATGGGAAAGCATTTGGAATTGCGGGTGTCGGGACAGTCTTCCTTGAAGCTCCGTCCGAGCACGAGAATGCGCGCGCCCTGCAGGCCATTTCGCCGCGCGCCGAACTGCTCCTCGAGCTTTTCGACGAGGTAATGCGGCGTCTGCTCGTTCACCGCGCGCGCAGCGGCCACGAGTTCCATGGCGAGGCCATGACGGCGCCCGGCATCGACGAGGAAATACGGATCGACCGCGATGCAGTGGCCACCGACGAGGCCAGGACGATAGTGGTGGAAGTTCCACTTGGAGCCCGCCGCCGCGATCACGTCGGTGGAGCGGATGCCCATCTTGTCGAACAGCGCCATCATCTGGTTCATCAGCGCGATGTTCACGTCGCGCTGCGTGTTCTCGAGAATCTTGGCTGCCTCTGCCACGCGGATCGAGGTTGCCTTGAACAGGCCTGCATTCACCACGCGCGAGTAGAGCCCTTCGAGGAAGTCCGTGACCGCAGGCGTCGAGCCTGCCACGATCTTCTTGATGTCGGCGAGCTTGCGGGTCGGGTCGCCCGGATTGATGCGCTCCGGCGAATAGCCGAGATAGAAGTCGACGCCTTCCTTGAGGCCCGAGACCTGCTCGATCACGGGGAGGCAGCGCTCTTCCGTGGTGCCCGGATCGACGGTGCTTTCGAACACAACGACACATCCGCGCTTCAAATGCTGGCCGATGGTGCGCGATGCCGCGAGGAGCGGTCCGTAATCCGGCCGGTTGTGGCTGTTCACGGGGGTCGGCACGCAGACGATGACGACGTCGGCCTCGCGCAGGGCATAGGTGTCCGTGGTGAAATCTGCATCGGCGACACGCAGCTCCTCGCCGTTCACTTCTCCAGTGAAGTCGATGCCGCGGCGCAATTCCTCGATCTTGGACTTCGAAATGTCGAGCCCGATGGCGCGCGAGGCCTTGGCGAACCCAAGTACCAAGGGCAACCCGACATAGCCCAGCCCGATCACGGCTACGCGGCACGTCGCTGCGTCCGGCAGCGGCGGCGGCGGCTCGGTGATGAGGCGAAGATGGTCCTTGAGGTGCGGTTCATCCCCACGATCCGCAACCAGAAGAGTATTCACAAGCATGTTTCTGCGTCCCCGTTTGTTGGACACAGACAACTCCACTCTCGTGTAACGCGAGTAAACCAACCTGGTTAACGGGCCTCAACCTTACTGAAGGATTGAACGTGGTTCGTGTAGCCTGAACTTTTTCCGGCTACTTCAACTCAACGTCTAACTGTTGAATTACCCAGCATTAACTGCAACTCAATGCTTTGGCACTTACTGTCGATTCAGGGAGCTGATGTAATTGGCTCTCCAAGGGTGCGTAATGCCCTGTGAGTGAGTGTGTATGCTTTCGTTAGTGGTCATCGAGTGGCTGTTCGCGATCCTCGTGCTGATCGTGTTCACCAATCGTTATATATTCGGCTCGCTGCTGAGGCTGTCCGACGGCCGGACCACGCCCGGCTTCGGCAAGGACCCCATGGTCTGGCCGCGCGTTGCCATCGTGGTGCCGGTCTTCAACGAAGGCCCGAGCGTGCGCAAGACCGCCGCGTCGTTTGCCGCCCTCGACTATCCGCGTGACCGTCTCCGCGTCGTCTTTGTCGACGACTGCTCGACGGATGGCACCTACGATCACCTGAAGGCCGCGCAGGCCGACTTCCCGTGGATGGATGTGCAGAAGAACCCGCGCAACATGGGCAAGCGCCTGGGCATCAAGAATGCGGTGTTGAGGATCGACAGCGAGCTGGTACTTTCGGTCGATTCCGATGTCATCGTCGAAGACAGCTCCCTCAAGAATCTCGTGCGGCACATGTATGCCTCGGGCGCCGACGCCGTCGGCGGCTGCGTCTTCGTCTCGAACGCCGACGAGAACTGGCTCACCCGCATGCAGGCGGTGAAGTACTGGATCGGCTACCAGTTCCTGAAGAATCTCGAAAACGCCTTCGATCACGTCATGTGCTTGTCGGGCTGCCTCACCCTTTACAAGCGCGCCGCACTGCTCTCCGTCGATGCCGATCTCGAGCAGCGCACGTTTCTGGGCGACGAGGTCAAGTACGGCGAGGACCGCTTCCTCACGAGAAAGCTCGTGGAGCGTGGCTACCGCACACGGCTGTGCTTCACATCGCGCTGCTTCACCAAGGCGCCGGCGACGATCCGCAACTACCTCAGCCAGCAATTGCGATGGCGCAGGTCGAATACCATCGACTTCATCACCGCGATCCCGCACATGAACCGGTTCAACCCGGTTGTTCTCGTTCATTACATCTCGATCGCCTTCCTGCTGTTCTTCTACCCGCTCTTCCTGGTGAGCCAGATCGTACGGCTGGGCTTTGTCGTCCCGATGCTGGAACATGCCCTCCTCGTCACCGCCTTCGCGCTTCCCTATGAACTCAACAAGCACAAGCTGCCTGAATTCGCGCGGACCTCCGGCATATGGTTTCTCTCCATGGCCTTCGTGTTCCCGGTCATGTACATCACGCTGACGCCCCTCGCGATCGCGACGCTCGGTACCACCTCCTGGGAAACGCGGGGCGCCAAGCCCGCGGCCAAGGCGGGCTGATCCGGCATGAACACCCACGTCGCCAACACGGGCACTTCGTCCGCGGCTCCTGCGCCGCGAACGGTGATCTATGTCGGCGACGAGTTGCCCCTGATCGCAGCGGCTCTCGCCCCTCTCGGCACCGCCATTTCGCTGAGCGCGGAACCCAAGGTCGCAGGCGCCCTCATGGCGGCCGCACAGCACAAGGCGCATTGCGTCATCATCGACCTGACGAAACCCGACGAGGCCCGCTCGCTGCTGGTCGCGGCACTGGCTGGCGCGAAACATCCGCCGCGCATCAT
>NZ_JBGSOZ010000034.1:0-5496 GCF_041738905.1 Aestuariivirga sp. | reverse complement strand
CCAATCCTCAAGGCCGCACTTCAAAACCATCGGACCGAGCAGCCAGCCTCCCATGCAGTTGACCGCTTGGCCGATGCTGCATAAGGTTCAACCAGCGACGCCAGCCTTGGCATTTTCAACAGAGTACGGGACATCCCCTGGCGCGCCCGATGAGGCCACCGTGAAGCTCGCGCTGGACCAGCTCGATCTCGCGCGCGGCATCGAGACCTTCATGAAGGGCATGCCCGCCACATCGGTCTACGCGGCCTGCCGTGGTGTCGCGTCGATCGGCGTGAAGGAGAACGAAGGCGTTGGCATCACCGAAGACCTGATGGACGCCCGCTCGCTCTTCCTCACGCCAAACACCACGACACCCTATGTCTTCTCCTGCCTCAATCTCACCGTCGGTCCGATGGTCATCGAGGTGCCGCCGGACGTTCTGGGGCCAGTGGATGACGCCTATTTCCGTTGGGTGACGGACGTCGGCTTCACCGGGCCGGACAAGGGCCAGGGCGGCAAGTATCTCTTCCTGCCGCCGGGCTACACGGGAGACGTGCCCGCGGACGGCTATCACATCGTCAAGTCACCCACCAACCGGCTGCTGATGTTCTACCGCGCCTTCGTGAAGGACGGGAACCTCAAGGCCGCCGTCGATGGCGTGAAGGCCAAGGCCAGGCTCTATCCGCTCTCCGCCGCCGCCAACCCGCCTCCCACCGTCTTCGTCAATACGTCGGGCCAGCAGTTCAACACCATCAGCGGCAACACCTTCGAGTTCTACAACGAGCTCGATGCGGTGGTGCAGAACGAGCCGGAGGTTTTCGTCGGCCCTGAGACCGTCGGCCTCTTTGCCGCCGTCGGCATCCGCAAGGGCCAACCCTTCGCGCCCGACGAGCGCATGACGAAGATCCTCACCGAGGCCGTGGCGCTGGGCAATGCCGCAGCGCGCTCCTTCCTCTGGGCGCCGCGCGACAAGCGCGTCTTCATCTATGACGACCGCCAGTGGTTGAACCCCTTCGTCGGCGGCAGCTACCTCTTCATGAGCGGCGCGGAACTGATGCTCGACGTGCGCTCGACCTTCTTCTACTACGCCACCGGCATCACGCCCGCGATGGCGGATGCGAAGCCCGGCACGGGCTCGGCCTATGCCGGCGCCTTCCGCGACTCGAAGGGCAACTATCTCGACGGGTCGAAGACCTACAAGGTGACACTCCCCGGCCCCATCCCGGCGAACAACTTCTGGTCCTTCACCGTCTACGACAACCAGACGCGCTCGCTTCTGGAGACCAACCAGAAGTCGGCAGGCGTCGACAGCCTGTCGAAGGACCTGAAGCTCAACGCCGACGGCTCGGCCACCATCTGGTTCAGCCCTGAAGCGCCGCAGGGCGAGGAAGGCAACTGGGTCCAGACGCTGCCGGGCAAGGGCTTCAACTCCCTCCTCCGCCTCTACGGCCCGCTGGAACCCTGGTTCAACAAGACCTGGAAGCCCGGCGACTTCCAACTGGTTGAGTAAACAGCATCAAAGCACTCCCCTTCTCCCAAGCCAGCTTGGGAGAAGGTGGCGCGAAGCGACGGATGAGGGCTGCGATACGAACGCATTGCGGTGGTGCCGCAGGGACAGACCGCACGGCATCGCCATGCAGCCCTCATCCGCCCTGCGGGCACCTTCTCCCGCCAAGGCGGGAGAAGGAAATGTCACCCCAGCCGCCCCAGCGCTTCCGTCACCTTGGCCTTCCGTGCCTCAAGCTCGGCCTTGCGCTCGCGGCTTTCGTCCAGCACTTCCGGCGGGGCCTTGGCGACGAAGCCGGGGTTGTTGAGGCGGCCGTCGATCTGCGCGGTGTCCTTGGCGATCTTTTCGAGTTCCTTGTTGAGGCGTGTCTTCTCGGCGCCGAAATCGATGACGCCTTCGAGCGGAAGCGCGATGGTTGCCTCCTCCAGCACGATCTGCGCTGAAGCCTTAGGCACCTCGTCTTCGAACGAGATGGAGGAGAGCCTGGCCAGCCGCATGATCTCGGCTTCCCAGCCCGCCGCACGCCGCCTTGTCTCACTGCCGGCACTCACGATCACGCAGGCGATCTTGGCGCCCGCCGGCACGTTCATCTCGGCCCTCACCGAGCGGACTTCGGAAATGAGGCGGATCACCCATTCCATCTCGGCGTCGGCCGAAGCATCGCCCAGGCCCATGTAGACCGGCCAGTCGGATTCGATCAGCCAGTGCTTGCGCGCCGCCGTCTGCTGCCACAGTTCTTCCGTGACGAAGGGCATGAAAGGATGGAGCAGAAGCAGGATCTGGTCCATCACCCAGGCCGTGCTGGCGCGCGTCTCGGCCTTCGCGGCCTCGTCGGTTCCGGTGAGGATCGGCTTGATCAGTTCGAGATACCAATCGCAGAACACGTTCCACACGAACTGGTAAAGTGCTGCCGCCGCCTCGTTGAACTTGTAGTCCTCGAGTGCGGTCTTCACCGCGCGCTCGGTACGCACCGCCTCGCCCGCGATCCAGCGGTTGACGGTGACGCGCGCCGCCACGGGATCGTAACTGAAGTCACGCGCCACGCCATTCATCTCGGCGAAGCGCGCGGCGTTCCACAGCTTGGTGCCGAAGTTGCGGTAGCCTTCCACCCGCTGCTTCGACAGCTTGATGTCGCGCCCCTGTGCGGCCATTGCGGACAGCGTGAAGCGCAGCGCGTCGGCGCCATAGGCGTCGATCAATTCGAGCGGGTCGATGACGTTGCCCTTCGACTTCGACATCTTCTGGCCCTTCTCGTCGCGGACCAGCGCGTGGATATAGACCGTGTGGAACGGCACTTCCTTCATGAAGTGCAGCCCCATCATCATCATGCGGGCGACCCAGAAGAAGATGATGTCGAAGCCGGTGACGAGCACGTCCGTCTTGTAGTGCCGCTTCAGTTCCGGCGTCTCGTCCGGCCAGCCCAACGTGGAGAACGGCCACAGCGCGGAGGAGAACCACGTGTCGAGAACGTCCTCGTCGCGCGTTAGATTGACGCGGCTGCCATAGTGACGGGTGGCGGCGCCGAGAGCGAGGTTTTCGGTTTCCTCGACAAACACCGTGCCGTCCGGCCCATACCACGCTGGAATCTGATGCCCCCACCACAGCTGGCGCGAGATGCACCACGGCTGGATGTTGCGCATCCATTCGTAATAGGTCTTGTCCCAGTTCTTCGGGACGAAGGCGGTATCGCCCTTCTCCACTGCGGCAATGGCGGGCTTCGCCAGTTCGGCGGCGTTCACATACCATTGCTCAGTGAGCCACGGCTCGATCACCACGTCCGAACGGTCGCCATGCGGCACCTGGTTCACATGCGGCTCGATCTTCTCAAGCAGTTCCAGTTCCTCGAACATGGCGACGATGCGCTTGCGCGCCTCGAAGCGGTCGAGGCCATGCAGCGCCATCGTCGCGGTCGGAACATCGGCACCTTCGATGAACTCGGCATTGCCCTCGATGAGCACCTTGCCGAACTGGTCGAGAATGTTGATCTGGCGGAGATTGTTGCGCTTGCCGACGTCGAAGTCGTTGAAGTCATGCGCGGGCGTGATCTTCACCGCACCGGTGCCCTTCTCGGGATCGGCATAGTCGTCACCCACGATGGGGATGAGGCGGCCCACCAGAGGCAGGCGCACTTGTCTGCCGATGAGATGCTTCAAATTCTCGTTCTCGGGGTGAACGGCGACACCGGAATCGCCCAGCATCGTCTCGGGCCGCGTGGTGGCGACCACGATGGATTCATCGGAACCTTCGATGGGATAGCGGAGATACCAGAGGCTGCCCTTTACTTCCTTCTGCACCACTTCGAGGTCAGAGATGGCGGTCAGCAGCTTCGGGTCCCAGTTGACCAGCCGCTTGTCCTTGTAGATGAGCCCGTCCTTGTAGAGCTGCACGAAGACCTTGAGCACGGCCTTCGACAGGCCCTCGTCCATGGTGAAGCGCTCGCGCGACCAGTCGCATGACGCACCCAGACGGCGAAGCTGGCGCGAGATGGTGCCGCCCGACTCTTCCTTCCACTCCCAAACGCGCTTCAGGAAGGCCTCTCGGCCCATGGTGCGGCGGTCGGTGCCGTTTTCCTTCTGCAGCAGGCGCTCCACCACCATCTGCGTTGCGATGCCCGCATGGTCGGTGCCCGGCTGCCACAGCACGTCGCGCCCGCGCATCCGCTCGAAGCGGACGAGAATGTCCTGGATGGTGTTGTTGAGGGCGTGCCCCATGTGCAGCGAGCCCGTGACGTTGGGCGGCGGGATCACGATCGTATAGGGCTCGGCCTTCGGCTTGCGGCCCGGCTTGAAGAAGCCGCGGGCCTCCCATTCGGCATAGAGCCGGGCTTCCATTTCGGCAGGCGTGAAGGTCTTCTCGAGCATGGGGATGTCAACCGGTGTTGGCGCTGTTTCCGCGCCTTAAACACCAGCGGAGAGCCCCGCGCAACAAGCCTCTCAGGCGGTGAACTGCAGCCCCATCTCGTTCTCGCGGATCCACACCTTGCGGGCGGCGCGCGGTTCCTCGCCCGCCATCACGAAGTCGAACTCGAAGGGCACAAGATAGGGCTCGCCGATCGTCACCCTCGCGCCGAACTTGCTGGCGTCGCGGACCACGCAGCTCATCACCGAGCGCTTGTTGTTGAACACCACGCGTCCCTCTTTGAGACGCTTCATGCGGGTTGTCTTGCGGTTGTCTTCCATTTGGACACTCCAGGCCTTTTCAGCAGGAGTTGTCGCAAGCAGCGTGCCACTCGCGGATACAGCCGATGCCGAGCCGGTCAGCCTGCCGCTACCACCTGAGAAGCGGTGCCCTTCGCGGTTCGGACGTGAACACCACGCCAACCTGTTCGGGACGGCGCCACATCACCTTCACATCGCGCATGGTGCGGTCGGCCGTGAGAACAAGCCTGAAGTCATTCGGGATGGCGCCAGGATCGCTACAGATCAGCCTGGCGCCCGTCGGGGATACGTCCCGCACGGTGCAGTCGAGAATGCTCAGGTTGTTGGCCAACAGGATCTTACCCTGCTTCAGAACCCGCAGCCGCCGCGCCGTCCGTTTGTTTTCTTCGGGGCTGTCCTGCCCTTGCGTGGCCATGCGATCCCGCCCTCTCGATGCGAAACCCTAGCGTGCAAGTCCTTGCGTATTGTTTAAATCCCGTTGCCGGAGATCACATCAGCGGCAGCAATCAGCGCCCGTTGCGGGCCACGCGTTCGATTTCCTCGCGCACCATGCGCTCCACCATCGCGGGCAGATTGTCGTCCAGCCATTGCTTCAGCATGCCGCGCAGCAATTCGCGCGTCAGGTCCTCGATCGAGCGGTCGCCAGTGGCGCGGGACAGCACGGTATCGGCCAGCCGGTTGAAGGCGGCCTGCACGGCTTGCGCCGAATCGCCCGACAGGATCGAACTGGCATCCGAACGCGGGCGGAATGCCTCGCGCGGCTGTGGAGGCGGCGGCAGCGCGACGGCCTCGTCCTGCCAACTTGACGCTGATTCGGCATAACGCGGCGGCTCTGCATAGCGGACCGGATCA
>NZ_JBGSOZ010000003.1:0-4019 GCF_041738905.1 Aestuariivirga sp. | reverse complement strand
GGCGCCGTCCTCGGGGCCGAAGGCGATTGCGATGGTTTTCTCGCTGCCGTTCTTTGCCACAGCCTCCGCATGCAGATACTCGCGGTCAGCCAGTGGGCGAACGTTGTCAAGTTGCAGCGTCTCGTTGCCGGGCAGGCTGAGCGACTTGCTCTGCCGCAGCACTTCGGTCATCCGATCAAGGTAGGCACGCGGACTCGATGAATGAGGCTGCTCGGATGGGCCGTCCGCATCGTCCCCCATGCTCACAGCTGCTTGGATCGTGGCCTCGACCGTGAACGGGCCGCAAACCCGCGTGATTTTGTCGTTTTCCTCGGGACGATCAACAAGGGCCTCCATCTTGGGGTCTTCATCGTTCGCAATCGACCTGAGCGTTATCCTGGGGACGAGGCCGCCGATTTCCTCGCCCTTCTTGTTGCGCTTGCGCTCATAGACGAAGCCACCGGCTGGGCCTTTTGAGGGTTCCTTCAATTTGTACCAGGGAAATGACGATGTGAGCAGGCGCTGCCTGGCTAGGGCAACCGGCACGCGGGACGTGTCGACTGTGATCCAGCGGCGGCCCCATTGCTCGGCTGCGACTGCTGTAGTCCCCGAGCCGCAAGTGATGTCGAGCACCAATTCGCCGGGATCAGTGGTCATCTGCATGCAGCGTTCAATCACCTTGAAGCCGGTTTGCACGACGTAGATCTTGTCGTCCGTGAAGTTGCCGGTAATTGTATCAGTCCAGATGTTGCCGATCTGCTGGAATGGAAAGTCATCGGCGAAGCGGCGATAGCGGATGCTGTTCTTGGCGACGTGAATTCGACCGGCTGCTGCCAAACGGTTCATTCCGTCTGGATAGCTCGCCTTCCAGTGTGAGTTGCCTCCCGGCAGATAGGTCTTTCCAAAATGCTTGAATGGCTGTGTTTCGGAAGCTGCTCCTTGCGACTGAATGTTGTCGGGATTGTATAGTCGCACGCCTTTTGGCAGTTCTTCCTCACCGCGAGCTTCAGCGGCAGTGACACCACGATACATCCCGTCAGGGAACAGCACCCAGCGCGCGTTGCCTTTGCCCAGTTCAACCGGCTGCGGCTGAAAGACCTTGTTGTATTTGACCTTACTCTTATCCTTTGAATACCAGAGCAGGTAGTCACCGAGCGTTGGGAGCGTCGTCGACTCGAACCCCGACGTTGTCTGAAAGGTGATCTGAGAGACAAAGCCGCCTGGAAACACCTCGTCCAGCACTTCGCGAACGTGATGCACGTTGTCGTCGGAAATCTGAACGAACAGCGAACCGGACTCTGTCAGCAGTTCTCTCGCCAGCATCACGCGGTCACGCAGGTAGGCCAGGTAAGAGTGCAGACCGAGCTCCCACGTGTCCCGATAGGCTTTCACCATCTCGGGCTCGCGGATCATCTCGTCGTCCTTCCCGTGATCGACCCGGTTTTTTCGCACGAAAGGCTGAAAGTTCGAGCCGAACTTCACGCCGTAGGGCGGGTCGAAATAGATCATCTGAACTTGGCCGCCCATGCCCTCGTATTCGGTGAGCGAATTCATCACCTGCTGCGAGTCGCCAAGGATCAGGCGGTTGGTCCAGGGGCCCTTGTGCTCGTAGGCGTCCATCCGATCGGCGATGTCGAGGTCCACATCACCGAACAGGTCCAAGGTCTGCCCGCGCGCCTTGTGTGATGTCAGTGTCTCGAGGATCGCCGATGTCGAATGACGCTCGTGCACGAACAAGGGCAACGTCGGCACGCTGATCTGCTGTCGTTCCGCCTTGCCTGCCCAGTTCAGGAAAGGCTTCGTAAGGCTGCGCAGGCGCGCTGCGCATTGCGACAGCGACGTGAACCGCTCTTCTGTCCCATTCCAGATCTGCGGCTGGGCAAAGACTTTAGCCTCCCCCTTCTCGGCAGCATCTGCCACCAAGTTCAGCAGCCATTCCGCAAACGGCCGCTCTCCGTTCTCGTCCCAGGCCAGTTCCGGCGCGAGGCTGGAATCGTAACGATAGGTCTTCGGCGGCTTGCGGTGCGAGAACTGCGCTTCGACCCCGACATCGGGGCGCAGAACGGCCTGATCCGCATGCGCATAGGCGGCCGATCCGTTCCCGGACGCGGTGGGCGCGGCTTTGGGTTTGGCAGGTTCTTGTGCCGTCGGCGCGTCGATGCCCGCCCGCGAGACCGAGCCCCCACGCCCACGTCCCTTGGCCAGCAAGCCCTCTGCAACCAAGTCATCCCGGGTTGAGTGGTACTCGTCATCCGTCAGGTCCGGCATCTCTTTCCGCAGCAGAGCGAGAAGCGCACCGTTTCCAATGGCAGAGCCGTCTTCAGGAATGCTGGCAAGAACAAGATTACGCAGGGAATCGGACATCACGGACTTTCAGTGAAGGAGGTCGTTGCAGCCAAGCTAAGGAGTTTCCGGGCAAAATGCAGCCCAAAGTTGTTCAGTGCGGCGCGGGGCTGACCGTTTCTGACGGGGTCAGGTCACTTGCCAGACCTCGCCATTGTCCAGCCGCTTCACGAAGTCGACCGCCGCTCCGTTCCAGTGATAGGCGAAGTGGGCGCCCTGGGTAGGGATCGGGATCACGTCGGGCCAGAAAACGGCAATGCACTGCCCCTCGGGATATCTGACGCTGGGCCACATGATGCCGCTCGACCCTGCTGCGCGGCGTTCAGCACCGAAAACTTGTGAGGGACCATAGTCGTCGGGGTGGACAAGATCGGCGCGGCCGGTCACGTCATCCAGATCGGCATCCACCGAACCGATCAGTTCGCGGAACTGCGAGGTCCAGCCGGGGGCCTCGTTCGTGGCGCGCATGAAGCGGGCGTGGTGGTGGATGGTTTCGGCGATTGCCACCTCGGTGCTGTCACCCGCGTAGTAGAGGCCAAAGCTGCCGTCCGAGAACCTTCCGGGCCGCAAGGGTGAGCAGTGGACGAAGGGTGCCATGATCCAACTGGCACCGGGTCCCGTCACCCGGCGGGTGATCGGCACCTTGGACAGGTCGCCGATGCTGTCACGGATGCGCGGGTTGAACTTGGCCTCGGCCGAAGCCAGCGCCTCCCAATCGGCGGGGTCAGCGATATCCTCGAACAGGTCGATCGGCGGATAGATCGAGCGGATTATCCGGGCGCTGCGCGGCCAGACCACGCGACGCACGGGCGATGTCACCACGCACCACGCTCGGCATCCAGATAGCGGCGCAGGTCGATCAGGTCGGTGATCTCGCCGCGCATCATGATGTCGAGGGCGCTTTGCCCGTTGAAGGCGGCGTTCGGCTTGCGGATCCACTCATAGCCGCGCGTGGGGTCGGTGAAGATATAGCGCAGGCCTTTGTGGATCCCCATGAGGATCGCCATCCGCGCCCGCAGGTCGCGGTCGATCCGGCCGATGCTGCCCTCTTTCCACCGCGCCCACGTGCGCTGCGCCATGTCGCCCAGCAGCGTCCGGGCTTCGAGGTCGCTGAGCTGCCAGGCGCGAAACAGGTTCACGGTCGTCCGTGCAAGCGCTGCGGCTTCCTCGTCCGTGATGGCGGGAAGGTCAGGGCGAGCGATCGTGGGTTGGATTGTGGCGAACTGCATAATGCTCTCCTCTATGACACGAATATAAAGAAATCATGCCATTTGGCAAGAGCGGGCTACGGCTGCTCACGGTGCGGTTCCTCATGACCAAGGCCGCACCTTCGGCATCGCACCCGTAACCTCGACCTCCCGAAGCATCCCGCCTGCGATCAGCCCACCGCGCGCCCAGTCCAGCGACTGCCACCAATCATCATACCCGCGCCGGGCAGCTGCGATCTGTTCCGGGTTCGGCCGCCAGGTGACCGGACAGGCCAGAACCTCGACGGTGCGCCAGCGCCCCCGGGTCAGAACGCGTTCTGTGCCCACCACGATGGTGGCGGAGCGTTCGCCGTGCTGGTTCTGCCGGGTTTCCACCGGCACGCAGCGCGGCACGAGGCCGGGCATCCAGTCGGGGGTTAGACCGGCGCGCGCCAGTTCTGCCACACGGATCGCCATGCGCTTGCCGCCGAGGCTGTCTGGCAGTCCGGC
>NZ_JBGSOZ010000218.1:0-4324 GCF_041738905.1 Aestuariivirga sp. | reverse complement strand
AAGCTGAGCGCTGAAGACCGCGCTGCGAAGAAGGCGGCCCGCCAGGCTGCCGGCAAGAAGCCGGACGCCGAACGCGCTGCGAAAAAGGCAGCCCGCCAGGCCGCGAAGAAAGCCTCCGCCAAGTAATCAGCGGGAATCCTGCCAGCCGTACCAGACATAAGCCCCTTTCAGATAAAGCGGGCGGAAGGCTGGCAGCGGAAATCTTGCAAGGCGGCGCGTGAGGACGTTCGGAACCTCCTCGCGCGCCGCCCTTTTTGTCAGCATGCGGGCTACCGCGCGGCCGCACCATGTGCCCATGGCGACGCCGTTGCCGTGATAGGCGATGGCGGTCCACACTGTCTCTCTTTCATCTAGCGTGCCGACATAGGGCACGAGATCGTAGGCGAGGCAGACGAAGCCGCGCCAGTAATGCGTGATCTCCACGTTTCGCCATTCCGGAAAGAGCTGGTTGAAGGCACCGGCCAGGAGCGGCCTGTAGGCCGCGCCGCCCTTGTCCGAGGCGTCGGTTCCGCCGCGCCCGCCGAACAGGAAGCGGCCATTGGGCAGAAGCCGGAAGTAATGAAGAAGCTTTCGTGAGTCGAAGGCCATGAGGCTCGATGTCCAGCCTTGCGCGCGGCGTTCGTCTTCGCTCAGCGGGCGCGTGACGATGATGCTGGAAAGGGCCGGCATGATACGGCCCGCGTGGCGGGTTGAGACATCCTCGGGCGTGTAGCCATTGGTGGCGACGATCACGTGCTTTGCTTGCAACGTTCCTCCGGCCGTGGTGAGGAGATGGCCGTCCGGCCGCTCCTCCCAGCGGGTGACCTGCGACCGGCCGTGAATGCGGGCGCCCGCCTTTGCGGCAGCCTGCGCAAGACCTCGCGCATAGTTCAGCGGATGGATGCCGAAGCCGGTGTGGGCCTTCAGCCCGCCGAAGAACTGCGGTCCCCAGATGCCGCGTTCCTTCAGGTCTTCGACGGCGAGGAGTTCGGTGTCCTCGCCGAAGGTCGATTTCATGAAGGCCTGGTCATCCTGCAACTCCGCCGCACGGCTGGGCAGATGGGCGAGTGTCACCTCGCCGTCGCTGCCGGCCCAGGCATCGATGCCGTGGCGTATGGTCAGGTCTCGCACGAGATCGACCGATTCCGCCATGGCGCGATAGTAGGCGCGTGTCGCGTCGAGACCGTAGGTCCTGATCATCTTGCCATAGGAGAGCTTGTGCGACCCGATGCAGGCGAAGCCGCCGTTGCGGCCCGATGCGCCCCAGCCGACATGGCCCGCCTCCAGCACGCGGACGTCGAGGCCCTGGCCTGCCAGTTCAAGGGCGGCAGAAAGTCCCGTGAAACCAGCACCGATGATGGCGACGTCGCAAGCCTCGTCGCTGGCAAGGGCTGGCGTGTCGAGCCCCAGCGGGTCGGCGGAAGCCTCCCAGTAGCTGTCAACTGCGCGGTCGAAATGGAAGGCATGCGGATGTGTGGTGGAAGCCATGATGCGCCCTTGCTAGCATCGGAATCGAACAAGATCAAAAAGGGCCGTGACATGAAGGTACTTGTGCTGGGCGCCGGCATCGTCGGGATTACCACGGCCTATGAGTTGAACCGTGACGGGCACGAGGTGACGGTGATCGACCGCGAGGCGGAGCCCGCGTCTTTCACCAGCTACTCGAATGCGGGCCTCTTCGCGCCAGGCCATGCCTATGCATGGTCGTCGCCTGCTGCGCCGAAGATCCTTCTCCGGTCGCTGTGGAAAGGCGACCAGGCGCTGCGCTTCAAGTTCTCGACCGACCTCAAGTTCTGGACATGGATGTGGCGCTTCTGGGGGCAGTGCACGCCGGAGCGCGCGGCGCTGAACACCACGCGCAAGGTGAAGCTCTGCAACTATTCGATGGATGTGTTCCATGAGACGGTGAAACGCACCGGCGTAGCCTTCGACGGGCGCACCGGCGGGCTTCTCTATCTCTACCGTTCGGAGGCGGCGCTGAAGGCGGCCTCCGCCAAGTCGCGCATCCTCTCCGACAATGGCTGCCGCATCGAAACGCTGGACCGCGATGGCGTGGCTGCGCGCGACCCGGCACTTGCGCCCGTGAAGGAAAAATTCGCAGGAGCGCTTTATGCGCCGGATGACGAGAGCGGCGATTGCCGCATGTTCGCGCGCAACATGGGAGACTGGCTGAAGGGCCAGGGCGTCACCTTCAAGTTCGGTACCACTATCACAGGCTTCGAGACGGAAGGCGACTGCGTGAGTGCCGTCATGACCGACAAGGGCCGTGAGGCCGCAGATGCCGTCGTGCTCTGCCTTGGCGTCTACTCGCCTCACCTCGCGAAGCAGATCGGACACGACCTGCCGATCTATCCGGTGAAGGGCTATGCGATCACGGCGCCCATGGCGGGCCGCAACAACCCGCCGACGATCGGCGGCGTGGACGAGGAAACGCTGGTCGCCTACGCGCCTTATGGCGACCGCATTCGCGTCACCGCGACGGCCGAATTCTCAGGCTATGGCCGTGACCACGAGCCAAAGGATTTCGCCACCATGCTCTCCACCATGAAGGCGCTGTTCCCCGATGGCGCGGACTGGAATGCGGCGAGCTATTGGGCGGGGCTTCGGCCGATGACGCCTGAAGGAACGCCCATTCTCGGGCCTTCCAAGCTGAAGAACCTGTGGTTCAATACTGGCCAGGGCCACATGGGCTGGACGATGAGCCACGGCGCGGCGCGGGTCACGGCTGACCTCGTTGCCGGGAAACCTCCGCAGATCGCGCTCGACGGGATGACTGCCGTCGCGTAATGCATTGCCTCATTCCCGCCGCAAATGACCCTATGGTGCCCTGCAATAAAAACCGCAGGGTATGTTCCGATATGAAAATGGTGCGTTTGGCGGTTGCCGCTTGTGTCGCCGCGATGGCAATGGGAGTGTTTTCCTCTGCTGATGCGGCCCAGACCGGTGTTGCGTCGTACTACAAGAGCGGAAAACGTACCGCCAACGGCGAACGCTTCAACCCGCATGGCTATACTGCTGCCCACCGGACGCTTCCCTTTGGCACGCGCGTGCTGGTGACGAACCTGAAGAACGGGCGCTCGGTCATCGTCCGCATCAACGATCGTGGCCCGTTTGCGCATGGCCGCGTCATCGACCTGAGCCTCGGCGCGGCGAAGGTCGTGGGCCTCATCTCGTCGGGTGTCGCCAAGGTAAAGGTCGTGCCGCTCGACTGAGGTCAGCCGGCGCGGAGTTTTTCCACTTCCGACATCACGTGATGCATTTCGCGAACGATGCTGCCCACCATGGCACCAGCGTCGAACGCCGCGCCGGTGCGGGCGGCGCGCTCCAGATCATGACAGGCCGCGACGGCCCGCATGGCGCCGATGTTTGCGCACATCGATTTCAGGGCATGCGTGGCATCCGCCAAGGCGATGAGGTCGGGCGTGGCGGAGAGCGCCGTCACCTGCTCGACGGCTTGCGGGACGCGGCCCGCGAAGAGATCAAGCACCCGGTAGAACAGAGCGGTGCTGCCGCCGATGTTGCGAAGGTCGGCCAGAACGCTTCGGTCGAGCACGTCATCCGCAGGAGTCTCGGCGATGCGCGTGGCCTCGGCGAAGGGCCGCCCCGCAAGCTGGGTTTCAAGGCATGAGACGATCTGGGCAAGGGTGAAAGGCTTGGTCATGTAGGCATCCATGCCGGCGCCGCGCCAGGTCTCGGTACCGCTGCCCGCCACATGCGCGGTGAGCGCCACGATGGGCGTGCGGCCGCCTGCGATGGCGAGAACCTCATGCGCGCGGATCTCGCGGGTGGCGCTGTAGCCATCCATCTCCGGCATGCTGCAGTCCATGAAGATGAGGTCGGGCTTGCGGGCCTTCCAGAGATCGACCGCCTCGCGCCCGTTCACGGCGACCTCGACCGCGACGCCAAGCTTGCGCAGCACCTCGATGATGACCTCGCGGTTCACGGCGTTGTCGTCGGCCACAAGGACATGGCGGCCCGGGAAACTTGCCTGCTGGCTGCGTTCCTGTGGCCGGCGGTCGAGAACGCTCAGGCCGCGCAGCCGGTTCTCGTGAATGCGTGTGACGATGTCGGCCATGTCCTGCTGGCGCAATGGCAGGATCATCAGGTCGTCGGCGCGATCCGCTGCGATTGCGGCTTCCCCGTCGGAATCGCCGATCGACCCGAGGCAGACGATCTTTGGCCGTGGCCCCGTGCCCACATCGAGCGTGCGCAGGCGCACCGCGGAGGCGAAGACCACGTCTGCTCCGGCGGCGTCGTGCTCCACCAGTTTCACCTCGAAGCCTGCCGCCGCCAGGGCCGTGCCCAAGGCCGACTGCGAGGCGAGGCCGTCGATGGCGATTGCCGC
>NZ_JBGSOZ010000211.1:0-45909 GCF_041738905.1 Aestuariivirga sp. | reverse complement strand
CGCATCGCAGAGTTCGTTCAGGTCCTTGCGGATGGTCTGCGGCGTCACGTCGAAACGCAACGCCAAGTCATCCACCGTCACGCTGCCGGCTTGCCGCGCGAGGACGAGAATCTGCTGTTGCCGTGGGCTTACGCCTTCCATCATCACTTTGCCTGCGAAAAACCTTCAATCGAAAACAAGGCCCGACTGCCTGTCTTATCAAAGCTCGTATTTCATTTTTTTTCGGTTTTCGCAATCTTGCAGTGCACAATAAGTTCGAAATTTTGCTTATTGACCTTCGTTTTGTTTCAAGTGATAGTTTGTCGCAGGCGTGAATACAAACCAACGCCGGTGTTCTAGGGAGGACCACAATGAAACTGAAATATCTGGCTTCGGCAGCAATCCTGGCGCTCGTGGCGTCCACGAGTTCCAGCCTTGCCGACATCGAAGCCGCCAAGAAATGGATCGATTCCGAATTCCAACCCTCAACCCTGTCGAAGGACGACCAGCTCAAGGAACTAGAATGGTTCATCAAGGCGGCGGAGCCCTTCAAGGGCATGGAGATCAATGCGCTCTCCGAAGGCATTCCGACGCATGACTACGAGTCCAAGGTGCTGACCAAGGCCTTCGAGGAAATCACCGGCATCAAGGTGAACCACCAGATCCTCGGCGAAGGCGAAGTCGTCCAGGCCGTGCAGACGCAGATGCAGACCAATCGCAATCTGTATGACATTTACGTCAACGACTCCGACCTGATCGGCACGCACTCTCGCCTGCAGCAGGCCGTGAACCTCACCGACTTCATGGCGGGCGACGGCAAGGACGTGACCAACCCGATGCTCGACCTCGCCGACTTCATGGGCGCGAGCTTCACCACGGGCCCGGATGGCAAGCTCTACCAGCTGCCCGACCAGCAGTTCGCCAACCTCTACTGGTTCCGCAAGGACTGGTTCGACCGCGCCGACCTGAAGGAAAAGTTCAAGGCCAAGTATGGCTACGATCTCGGCGTGCCGGTGAACTGGTCCGCCTATGAGGACATCGCGCAGTTCTTCTCCGAGGACGTCAAGGAAATCGACGGCGTCAAGATCTACGGCCACATGGACTACGGCAAGCGCGCGCCCGACCTGGGCTGGCGCATGACCGATGCCTGGCTGTCGATGGCTGGTGCCGGCACCGCTGGCGAGCCCAACGGCATCCCGATCGACGAGTGGGGCATCCGCATGGAAAAGGGTTCGTGCAACCCGTCCGGCGCGTCCGTCTCGCGCGGCGGCGAAACCAACGGTCCCGCCTCGGTCTATGCCATCGCCAAGTGGGACGAATGGCTCAGGAAGTATGCGCCTCCCGGAGCCGCAGACTACGACTTCTACCAGTCGCTGCCGGCCTTGGCCCAGGGCAATGTCGCCCAGCAGATCTTCTGGTATACGGCCTTCACCGCCTCGATGGTGGCTCCCAAGGCCGACGGCAACAATACGGTCGACGATCAGGGCACGCCGCTCTGGCGCATGGCCCCGTCGCCCCATGGCCCCTACTGGAAGGAAGGCCAGAAGATCGGCTACCAGGACGTGGGCTCATGGACAATCCTGAAGTCGACGCCGACGGACCGCGCCAAGGCTGCCTGGCTCTACGCCCAGTTCGCCGTGTCGAAGACCGTCGACGTGAAGAAGAGCCAGGTTGGCTTGACCTTCATCCGCGACTCCACGGTACGTCACGAATCCTTCTCTGAACGTGCCCCGAAACTCGGCGGCCTCGTCGAGTTCTACCGCTCGCCGGACCGCGTGCGCTGGTCTCCCACGGGCATCAACGTTCCGGATTATCCGAAGCTGGCCCAACTCTGGTGGCAGCAGATCGGTGACGTGAACTCCGGCGCCTTCACGCCGCAGGAAGCCATGGACCGTCTTGCCGGTGAGATGGAGCAGGTCATGGCCCGCATGCAGGCCGCCGACGAAGCCAACAAGACCTACGGCGGTTGCGGCCCCCGTCTGGCTGAGCCGAAGGACCCGTCCGAGTGGCTCGGCAAGGCTGACGGCCCCAAGGCCAAGCTCGAAAACGAGAAAGAGCCCGGCCAGACCGTCGCCTATGAAGACATCGTGAAGCGCTGGCAGCAGTAAGCCGGCACGAGCGGAGCGCGGGACCAAGAACCTCCCGCGCTCCCGTCCCTCTTCCATTCCGGCGCGGCCGGAGTGATGCTCACATACTGCCCTGACAGTACAGGCTCATGTCCCTCGAACTCATCGACATCACCAAGCGCGTGGGCGCCGAGACCCATATCCATCCCACGTCGCTCGTTCTGCCTGAAGCATCGTTCAACGTGCTGCTGGGTACGACGCTCGCCGGCAAGACCACGCTGATGCAGATCATGGCGGGCATCCAGAGGCCGACATCGGGCACCATCCGATTCCACGGCAAGGACGTCACCGGAGTGGCCGTCCAGAAGCGCAACGTCTCGATGGTCTATCAGCAGTTCATCAATTATCCGAACTTCAGCGTCTACGACAACATCGCCTCCCCCTTGCGGGTCGCAGGCATGACCGCCATCGAGATCGAACGCCGTGTGATGGCCGCCGCCGAGCTGCTGCGGCTGAAACCCATGCTGAAGCGCAGGCCTTCGGAATTGTCCGGCGGGCAGCAGCAGCGCACGGCAATTGCCCGCGCCATCGTCAAGGACTCGGACCTGATCCTTCTCGACGAGCCGCTCGCCAACCTCGACTACAAGCTCCGCGAAGAATTGCGCGACGAGCTGCCGAAGCTTTTTGCAGGGCGCAACGCCATCGTCGTCTATGCGACGACCGAGCCTTCGGAGGCACTGCTCTTCGGCGGCAACACGGCGACGCTTCACGAGGGCCGCATCACGCAGTTCGGCCCCACCTCCGCCACCTATCGCACGCCCAAGGACCTCACCACCGCGCAAGTGTTCTCCGATCCGCCGATCAACACGGCCGCCGTCGAGAAGCGCGGCAACAGGCTGATCCTGACCGATGGAACGTCATGGCCCGCGGGAGCGGCAGGAGCCAGCCTGCCCGATGGCAAATATACGTTCGGGATCAGGCCGCATCACGTCACTCCAATGGCCTCCGAGGCGGGCACGGGAGAAATCCTGGGCCGCGTGCTGGTGACCGAGCTCTCGGGCTCCGAAAGCGTCATCCATCTCGACGTCGGCGGGGCCACCTGGGTCTCGCAATCGCATGGCATTCATCCCTTCGAGGTCGGCGCGCCGGCAACGCTCCATGTCGACATCGATCGCGGCTTGTTCTTCGCGCCCTCGGGCGAACGGGTGTCCTGATGGCTGAAATCCGCATCGAGAAGCTCCGCCACTCCTACATGGCGAACCCGCAGACGGACGATGACTTCGCGTTGAAGCGGCTGTCGCTCACCTGGCAGGATGGCGGCGCCTATGCCCTTCTGGGCCCGTCGGGCTGCGGCAAGACCACGCTGCTCAATCTCATCTCGGGCCTGCTCGTGCCGACCGAGGGCACCATCAGCTTCAATGGCCGCGATGTGTCGCGCGCATCGCCCGAAGAGCGCAACATCGCGCAGGTGTTCCAGTTCCCGGTCATCTACGACACTATGACCGTCTATGATAATCTCGCTTTCCCGCTCCGCAACCGCGGCGTCGCCGAAGCCGAGATCAGGACGCGCGTCACCGAGATCGCCGAGATGCTCGAACTGACGAAGACGCTGAACAACCGCGCCTCGGGCCTCACCGCAGACGGCAAGCAGAAGATCTCGCTGGGCCGCGGCCTTGTCCGTTCGGATGTCAATGTCATCATGTTCGACGAGCCGCTCACCGTTATCGACCCGCACCTGAAATGGCAATTGCGCTCGAAGCTGAAGGAGCTGCATCTGCGCACGAGGCGCACCATGATCTACGTGACGCATGACCAGACCGAGGCGTTGACCTTCGCCGACCAAGTGGTGGTGATGAATCTGGGCGAGGTGGTGCAGGCCGCAACGCCGGTCGAGCTGTTCGAGAAGCCGCAGCACACCTTCGTCGGGCACTTCATCGGCTCGCCCGGCATGAACGTGCTGCCTTGCGAGGTGAGAGGCGGCAAGGCCCATTTCGGCGGCGAGGTGCTCAGCGTCGGCAATGGCGAGGCGGCGACCGGCAAGGGCCGCACCGAGATCGGCGTCAGGCCCGAATTCGTCACGATTGCCGGGGATGGCATGGAGGCCGACGTCGTTCGCGTGTCGGACGCTGGCCGCTTCCGCATCGTGGAGACGAAGGTCAAGGGCCATACGGTCAAGCTTCTGGTAAAGGAGGGGGACGCGGTGCCGGAGGGCCGCACGCGCCTCGCCTTCGATCCATCGCATACGCATATCTACGAGGATGGCTGGATGGCGGGGAGCCGCTCATGACCAAGACACAGAACAATCGCGCCTGGTGGCTGGTCCTTCCCGTCTTCCTGATGGTGGCTTTCAACGCGCTGATCCCGCTGATGACAGTCGTCAACTATTCGGTGCAGGAAACTTTCGGCAACAACGAGTTCTTCTGGTCGGGAACGACATGGTTTCAGCAGCTCCTGGCCGATGACCAGTTCCTCGACTCGCTCCGCCGCCAGGTCATCTTCACGGCCACCGTGCTGGTGATCCAGATTCCGCTGGGCTTGAGCATCGCGCTGTGCATGCCGCGCAAAGGGCCATGGGTCTCGGTCTGCCTCGTGCTCATGTCGCTGCCGCTGCTGGTACCGTGGAACGTCGTGGGCTCCATGTGGAACATCATGGCACTGCCTGACATCGGCCTTCTCGGCAAGGGCCTCAACGCGCTGGGCATTCCCTTCAACTACACGCGCCAGCCCATATCGGCCTGGTTCACCGTCATCCTCATGGATGTCTGGCACTGGACCTCGCTCGTGGTGCTGCTGTGCTACGCTGGCATCGTCTCGATCCCCGACGCCTATTATCAGGCGGCGAAAGTCGATGGCGCCAGGCCCTGGGCGGTGTTCCGCCACATCCAGCTGCCGAAGCTGAAGCACGTTCTCACCATCGCCATCCTGTTGCGCTTCATGGACTCGTTCATGATCTACACGGAGGTGATCGTGCTCACCGGCGGCGGTCCGGGCTCGACCACCAAGTTCCTGTCGATCGACCTCGTGCAGAAGGCGCTGGGGGGCTTCGACCTCGGTCCCGCCGCCGCCTTCTCGATCGTCTACTTCCTGATCATCCTGCTGCTGAGCTGGCTGTTCTACACCCTCATGATGCGCAACGAGGCCAAGTGATGAGCAAGCGCTATCTCGTTCCTCTGATCTACATCATCTTCCTGATGCTGCCGATCTACTGGCTGCTCAACATGTCGTTCAAGACCACGAACGAGATCCTGGGCGGCTTCACGCTCTATCCGCGCGAGTTCACGCTGGCGAGCTACCAGACCATCCTCAACGACCCGACCTGGTACATGGCCTATGTCCATTCGCTGGTCTATGTCGGGCTCAACACGCTGTTCTCGGTGGCTGTGGCGCTGCCCGCGGCCTATGCCTTCTCGCGCTATCATTTCCTCGGCGACAAGCACCTGTTCTTCTGGCTGCTGTCAAACCGCATGGCGCCGCCCGCCGTCTTCGTACTGCCCTTCGTCCAGCTCTATTCCTCCGTCGGCCTCTTCGATACGCACATCGCCGTAGCGCTGGCGCACACGCTCTTCAACATTCCGCTCGCGGTCTGGATTCTCGAGGGCTTCATGTCGGGCGTACCGAAGGAACTCGACGAGACGGCCTATGTCGATGGCTACTCGTTCCCCTCCTTCTTCGTCCGCATCTTCCTGCCCACGATCTCGGCCGGGATCGGCGTCGCCGCCTTCTTCTGCTTCATGTTCTCCTGGGTCGAGATGCTGCTGGCCAAGAACCTAACATCGGTGGCCGCCAAGCCCATCGTCGCCGCCATGACGAAAACGTCGAGTGCATCGGGCTATGAGCTGGGTCTGCTGGCGGCGGCAGGCGTGCTGACCCTTATTCCCGGCGCCATCGTCATCTACTTTGTCCGCAACTACATCGCCAAGGGCTTTGCCCTGGGCCGCGTCTGAGAGGAAGCCATGACCGGAGCGGGAGGCATATTCGATCTGGCCTGGATGGCCTGGACCTGGCAGACGGGACTGTTCTTCATCTTCATCTTCGGCTCCATCGCGGCCATGGGCGTCTGGGAATACTATTCGCCCGGCGGCGATCCGCGGCGCGGCGTCTTCGCCCTGGAAACGACCCGCGGGGACAGGCTGTTCATCACGCTGCTCGGATCATGTTTCATTTTCCTCGCCTGGCTGGGATTCTATGGAACCCCTCTCTGGGGAGGACTCGTTCTGTCTCTCATCTGGGCGGTCTTCGTGTTTCGCCTGGTGTGATGGTTCAATCGATGAGGCCCGGCGGAGTCTCATGATCACGCCAGGGTGGTCGAGTTCATGCTCCTGCCGCTTACGCTCGGCGTTTGCGGTAAGCAGCAGGTCGGCAAGACAGGACATGGACGCTCTGTCTGCGGCCGCCTGAATTGATTGCTGCCAGGAGCTTTCAGATCGCGTTTGCCCAGAGACACAGTCGCGCTAGTCTGACCACGTCTTGATTCTGGAGAAATGAATGCCTGCAATCTATAGCGATCTTGAAGGACAGGTGGTCAGAGGTGGCTCGGTTTGTTTGAACAGTCGGCTGGGTGCTCATAAGTGGATTTCCGCTTCTGTTATGCTGCCACCGGGATTGGTGACTGCGCATTGAAGTAGGCCTGATCGGGTGTATTTCCGTCAAGCGACGAATGTGGGCGTCGACCATTATAGAAATCGACGTGGCGCCCAATAGAGGCACGGGCCTCTGGCACGCTGGCATATGGGCGCCTACCACGTCGCTCAATTCTTGCAACACCGGCGATCCGTCCCCTCTATGTCCCCCATCAACAAGATAGTGAATAGCCACGCAGTCGACGCATTTCGCCGATGCGCTCCCGATCAATGATTTCGAACGAAAGGCCGAATTTCGCTTCGAGTTCGTCCTTCCATTGGATCGTCATCGCCGGCGGTGCGGCAATGACGATAAAGTCGATTCGGCGGCGCAAGAGCAGCACCCGCGCAACGAGACCCGCCTCTACTGTCTTACCAAGACCGACGTCATCCGCGATCAGGAGATTGACACGAGGCAACCGAAGCGCCTTGCGCAGAGGAAGCAGCTGATAGGCATCTAGCCGAATGCCTGCCCGAAATGGGGCCTGTAATAGGTCTCGGTCGGCCGCAGTGGCGGAACCCCATCTAACTGAGCGCAAATGCGCCGCCAGAACTTCGGCGCGGTCGGGAAGACCTGTGCCGACATTCCGCCAACCGTCCGTATCGAGCTCCATAGCTCCAATTTCGGCATCCCAGACAACTTCCAACCGTTCCCCCTGGGCGTCGTCCGAAATGCACGAGACATTGATTGTTTGCAGGCCCGGTGGTTCCCCTTGCACATCCTCGACCAGCCAAGAACGACCGCGAAGTCCTACGAAAGTTCCTGGAATCAACATCTAATCTGACGAGCCTACGATTTTTGGTTCAACAGTATGATCAACGGAGTACCTGAATTTCGCAATATGCTGGATCGGGAAGTGCCGCGCTGAACATCTTTTGATCAGTTACTGCACGCGCATAATTTTAGGTAAAGCTACTTGCAGAAGCGTTGACAGAGTGTCGCCCTCGTCATGTCGCTGACCCGTGAGCTGTTTGAAGCCAAAGAAGAAGCAGAATAAGCCCAATATCTCAAATAGATGCGGAATGCGCAAATTGGCAAATCACACGGGAACTCGAGTCAACGCGCACTTGACAAGGAGCATATTCGAGATGGCACCTGAAGCATAGCCTTTTGCACCTCCTCAGTGGCCCTCATGGCCCGTGCTGGCGCACGGGTCCGGGAGTTCAAGGAAGGCGGTCGCGCCCTCCGGCTTGCGTCGTGATGCGCCTCCGTCGGTCGCGCCCTCATGCCTGAGTGTATGGTAGATATCTATAAGGGGCTCTGTGGTGAGACCGACAGTTTGTTCGCCACCGTTCAACCGGTCTCACCACAGAGCCACAAGCGAGCAATATTATTTCGTGGCCGAGCCGAGTGGCTCTCTGGTGAGACCGGGATGGCTCTCAGATGAGACCGTGAAATGAAATTTTCCCTGGCTCCAGCGCATGAACAGCCTCGAAGGGGGCGCCCTCGTCACATCACAATGAAACCAGGTCAGCCGCCATTCAGTAGACCGCCGGTCACCCGACTTGATGTTGAATCCACCTGGACGCACTTGCTCGATAAACCCATGTGCCAGAAGCTCCTTCAGAACTCGTGCCGTGGTCGACCGAGAAAGGGGGAGGCGCTCTGAGAGTGTACGGGCCGACATGGCGAGTTTGCCATTGTTTGACCCATTGTAGATCTGAAGGATTTCAAGGATGGTGGCGCGCGCATTGGGAGACAAAGAGCGCCAGGCATCACATTTCAGGATGTACCGTTCGATCGCGATGAAAGACGACATTTTCGTCTTGCTGCGGCCGGTCTTGTTGGAACTGGAGGTCATGGGCTCACGCCATATGGGGGGCAAGAAGGGGGGGCCGCTCCATGCGTACCCCCCCGAGGGGTCTATTTGTCAGCGTCCGCGGAAACTGCCGTGATATGGGTTGTAACCCATACGGAACGGCCACAACGGACATGCCACGGCCACGCACTTCCGGACTTCGGCGGTGCTCCCACCTGAACACTGCCGGCAATTTGCCCGGATTGCGTCGATTGGGCGATCAGGATGCCCCAGCACCTTCAAGTCGGAGACGGGAATTTTTCCGGGGACTTTTTCCATTTTATCACCCGTGGGAAGCGTTTCAATGAAGGTCGAGCGGTCGACATTCGCAGAGGGGGGCTTTGCATCAGACATTGGTCCGGCCCCTAGGAACTGCTGTCGGAGGAATTGCGAACCTTTTCGACGCCCCAGATGGGCGAAACCAAACTGCCCTTGGAGATAGTGTAACGCTTCATCCTCTTCGTAACGAAGTCGGGGCCCGACGTTTCACATGAAGACGGGCTTGTCTGATGGATTCGGGACGGGTTCTGAGTTATAGTCGGCATGGTTTCGTTCCTTTCTCAGGGTTTGAAATTGACAAAAAAAGACGGGCGGTGCTGGAACACCGTCCGTCTTCTCTATTTATTCATGGTGGGCAAGGTATCGACGTACCGGCGCAATTCCGTCATCTCGACGACCGTGCGGCGCCCGAGTTTCCGGACTTTCAGTCTCCCGGAACCTACAGCTTGATAGAATGTGGTACGGCCTGCATTCAGAAGCTGGCAGGCCTCTTCAACAGAAATCAGAATAGGTTCGATGTTAGCCATGGTATCCTCACGTGAACGCTGGCATTCGCCAATTGCGTGAGGAAGGTGGCCGATCAGTTCTCACAGATAAAGGAGTGCACCAAATCTTGTGAGATTATTTTGTGCCCTGAGGGTCTTCATCGAGAGGGGCCAAGGTATCGATCAACCGCATCAGGAGTTCGCCACTGCCGAGCCTGCCTACGAGGTCGTGAGTCCGTTGGGAATGTCGGCTGTACTCGTTCTGCAACGTGAGCGGAGACTTGCCATACCATTTCTTCGGTTCAGTTTTCTGCTTACTCAACGAACTGCAAGCTTTTGAAGTTGTTGTGCCAGGTCTCTTCTTCTTGATTTCGTCAATTGCCAGTACGAGTTCGACCGTATCCCTTAGATGTACCTTGCGAGGTCTCCCCTTGCCGGGCATCCGAGAGGATGCATCAAATAGGAAGCCTGGTACCCAGTCGGTGGCGATACTCAGAATCAATTGCTGTGCCTCCGGACTAAGCGACCCTTCAAAACCATAGTGCATTGTTAGAAGTTGCACTTTGGATAGCAATTCTCCTTTGAGAAGTACTGCTTGCTCTTGAATTGATTTGTCGGTGTGGGAACGGAGCACCGCATCGAGTGCCGTGGGTTTGTGCAACTGTACTGGGTATTGAAGTTCCTTCGCTCGCGCTTGCCTAGCCTTCAGGTTTCTCATCTGTGAAGTTTTGGGTTTCAAATCGTCCCCTCCAATGGCAACAGCACCAAATCGAAAGAATTGATGCTGGTAGGACAGACGGTAGGATTTACTCCGTAAGCATCCGAAAAAGTCATTGTATTTCAATATATTGGAGAAAAATTCTGGCGGAAGAGGAGGGATTCGAACCCTCGATACGCTTTCACGTATGCACGCGTTCCAGGCGTGTGCCTTAAACCACTCGGCCACCCTTCCTTTAAGTGGCGCGGACTATAGCCATCGAAGTCCTGAAATCAAGCACTGTTGAGTGGCCATGAGAAGATTGTCACACTATATGTGACAGTCATCAGAGGAAGGATCAGACACCATGTTCTTCACCCGCCAGAAATCCCGCATGATCGGACCTGCCGAGGCCCTTCCGGGCCGTTCCAGCCCGATTCCCACAGCGGAACGCCATTTTGTCAATGGAAACGCGCTGAAAGGCCCCTACCCGGCCGGTTTCGAGACCGCCATCTTCGCGCTGGGCTGCTATTGGGGCGCGGAACGCAAGTTCTGGGCTGTGCCGGGCGTGTGGGTTACCGCCGTTGGAAATGCCGGGGGCTTCACGCCGAATCCGAGTTACGAGGAGGTCTGTTCCGGCCTCACAGGCCACACCGAATCGGTGCTCGTCGTCTACGATCCCGCCAAGGTCAGCTATGAGGCCCTTCTCAAGGTGTTCTTCGAGTCGCACGACCCCACTCAAGGCTTGCGCCAGGGCAATGACGTGGGCTCGCAATACCGTTCTGCCATTTACTGGACGAGTCCAGCCCAGCGCGACGCAGCACTTTCAGGCAAGGCCACCTACGAAGACGCACTGAAAGCCAAGGGCTTCGGCCCGATCACGACCGAGATCGCTGAGGCTGAACCGTTCTACTTCGCGGAGACGCACCACCAGCAGTATCTCGCCAAGAACCCGGGCGGCTATTGCGGGTTGGGGGGCACCGGCGTCTCCTGCCCCATAGGAACCGGAGTAGCGGCCTAAGCCTGCACCCGCACCGGGGTTGCATGCGTGGCCTCGGGACTGAAGCACTGATCGAGAATGGCTTGCAGCTCTGCGCCCCTGCGGAACGACGGCTGGCCATTCTCGCCGTTCAGCACGGCATCGATAAAGCCTGCATGGATCGTCGGCACCGGGTCGGCCTGCACGCGCCGCCAGGCCTGGGTGTGAACATCCTCGCCGGAGCACATCCGGATTTCAGTCCATTCGAGGCCGTGGTTGATCTCGATCGCGCCCTCGGTGCCGAAGACGTCGAGCTTCAGCACATTGCCATAGCCGGTCATGAAGCGGCTCGCATGAATGACGCCCAGAGCGCCATTCTCGAACTCGACCTGCATGGAGGCACTGTCATTGGCATCGAGTAGATAGTCGCCGATGCGATTGCCCTCTGCCTTGGCGAATGTCTTGACTCGCGCCTGCAGAGACGTTGGCATCATGCCGATGGCGAATGTGGTGAAATCGAGGATGTGAATGCCGACGTCGCCAAGCACGCCCTTGGAGCCATGCTGTTCCGACAGGCGCCACAGCCACATGGGCTCGGTGCGCCAGTTGCCCCAGTGTTTTCCAACAAGCCAGCTTTGCCGGTAGGAGGCCTCAACATGGCGGACCTCGCCGATCTCACCTGCCGCGATCAGCTTCTGCGCCTTCTGGAGCGCAGCCACATTGCGATAGCTGAGGTTGACCATGTTGACGATCGCGGCCTTGTCCGCCGCCGCCGCCATCTCGTCGGCCAGCGCAAAATTCTCCGCCAGCGGCTTCTCGCACAGCACATGCTTGCCGGCCGCGATGATCTTCATCGTGGTGGGGTAGTGCACGGCATCGGGCGTGACATTGGTGGCGGCGTCGAACTGGCCCCAAGACAATGCGTCTTCAAGAGTGCCGAACGACTTTTCAATTCCGTGCTTGCTCGCGAAGGCACTGGCGCGCGCGGCATCGACATCCGCTGCGGCAACCACATGAACGCGCGGATCGGACGCGAAGAGACGCGCATGGTTTGCTGCCATAGAGCCGGTGCCGAGCACCAGCACGCGGACACGGCGGCGAGAGGCAGCCGTCACCGGTAGCCCTCCTCGCCCTCTTCATGAAGGCGCGGCCCCTTGACAGTGAGCGGAACCGGCGCCTTGTCGTGCGGCACGTTCGGCGCATCGTTCACCGCCGTCCATGGCTTTGCCGGATTATAGGCCCAGCGCGTGGCATTGCGGATCACCTGCAACACCTGGGCGTTCTGGTAGGTCGGATAGGCCTCGTGACCGGGGCGGAAATAGAAGATGCGGCCCGCGCCGCGCTGGAATGTCACGCCGGAGCGGAACACCTCGCCGCCCTCGAACCACGAGATGAAGACCGTCTCCATCGGCTCGGGGATGGTGAAGGGCTCGCCATACATCTCCTCATGCTCGATCTCGATGTATTCAGGCAGGCCCGCCGCGATCGGATGATTGCGGTTGATGACCCAGACGCGCTCGATCTCGCCCGCCTCGCGCCATTTCAAGGCACACGGCGTACCCATCAACCGCTTGAATATTTTCGAGAAATGGCCCGAGTGCAGGACGATGAGACCCATGCCCTCCCACACGCGCTTCTGCACCCGCTCGACGATCGCATCATCGACCTTGCCATGGGCCTTGTGGCCCCACCACAGCAACACATCGGTCTTGGCGAGACGCTCCTCGGTCAGGCCATGCTCGGGCATGTCCAAGGTGGCGGTGGAGACCTCGATGTCGGATTCGCCATCGAAGGCCCTGGCGATGGCGCCATGGATCCCGTCGGGATAAAGGCGCCTGACCAGCGCGTTCGTCTTCTCGTGTTCGTTCTCGTTCCAGACCAGCGCGCGAATCGTCATCCGGGCCTCCCATAGCCATCCGTGATCTCATGCCACTTAGCATGCTTTGGCAACGTTTTCAAATCGCTTTGAAGATTTGATCTTCGCAACTGCAGCGAAAGCGCGGTTCAAAAACCCGTTGATTTCGTCATTTTATCGCAGCATAACTCGCAGCCGTCAGCAATCTGGAAACGTCCAGGCAGAAAAATTCAAAGCGCTTTGACAAGCCACGGGAGATCGCGATGACAGAAGCCACGGGACAGGCCGCGCAAATTGCGGACAGGCTTCTGAGCGCCGAAACACGTCTCGACGCCCACACGAAAGACCTCTTCCGCCTGCGCTTCCAACGCTCCGAGGCCGACCTTTTCGAACCGCTTGAGGCGCTCTATGGCGGTTCGCCCGGTTATGCGGGATTTCGGGAAGACCTGATTGCGGCCTTGATCGATCTGCAGGCCGAGCGGCCTCCGGCCCTCCGCCATCTCGATCTCCGGCGCGACCTCGAACCCGACTGGTTCCAGCGGCCCGGCATGGTGGGCTATGTCTTCTACATCGACCGCTTTGCGGGAACCCTCAGAGGCGTTCTCGACAAGGCCGGATATCTTGAAGAGCTTGGCGTCACCTACGTCCACTTCATGCCCTGCCTGAAGCCGCGCCCCGGCGACAGCGACGGCGGCTACTCCGTCATGGATTACCGCGCTGTCAATCCGGCCCTGGGCAGCATGGACGATCTCGCCGCCGTCACCACGGCGCTGCGCGAGCGCGGCATGAGCGTCTGCATCGACCTCGTGCTCAATCACACCGCCAAGGAGCATGAATGGGCAATGCGTGCCCGGCGCGGCGAGACGGCATACCAGGATTACTACTGGATGTTCGACGACCGCACGCGGCCCGATGCCTATGACGAGACGCTGCTCGAAATCTTCCCCGCCCACGCGCCAGGCAATTTCACCTGGTACGAAGACATGCAGAAGTGGGTATGGACCACCTTCAACGAGCACCAATGGGATCTCAACTGGTCGAACCCGCGGGTTTTCCTCGAAATCGTGAAGATCATGCTCTTCCTCGCCAACCAGGGCGTGGAGGCCGTGCGTCTCGATGCGGTCGCCTTCATGTGGAAGCGCATGGGAACCAATTGCCAGAACCAGCCCGAAGTGCATCAGCTCCTGCAGGCCTTGCGTGCCGCCAGCCGCATCGTGGCGCCGGCACTCCTCCACAAGGAAGAGGCGATCGTCGCGCCGAAGGATCTCATTCCCTATCTTGGTGCCGGCAAGCACACCGGCAAAGAAGGCAACCTCGCCTATCACAATTCGCTCATGGTGCAGTTCTGGTCAGCACTCGCCACGCGCGAGACGAAGCTGATGACTCATGTGCTGCGCTCGCATTTCCCCGAGAGCCTCGTCAATGCCACCTGGGGCACCTACCTGCGCTGCCACGACGACATCGGCTGGGCCGTGACTGACGAAGACGCTGCCGCCGTCGGGATCAACGGCTTTGCACACCGGAGTTTTCTAGCGGATTTCTTCGCGGGCCGCTTTCCGGGAAGCTATGCGCGGGGCGGCGATTTCCAGTCAAATCCCGGCACCGGCGACAAGCGCACCAACGGCTCCTGCGCCTCGCTTTGCGGACTGGAATCCGCGCTCGCGGCGAATGATGAAGCGACCATCGCTGCTGCCATCCATCGCATCCTGATGGGCCATGCTCTGATTGCCAGCTTCGGCGGCATTCCGCTTCTCTACATGGGTGACGAACTGGGCGTCCTCAACGATCATGCCTTTGAAGCGGACGAACATCTGAAACACGATGGCCGCTGGATGCATCGGCCTAAGATGGACTGGACGCAAGCCGAACGCCGGAACGACATCACCACAATCGAAGGCCGCATCTATCGAGGTCTCCACACCATCATCGAACGGCGCTGCGCAACACCGCACATTCACGCTGCCAATCCCGTGTCCATTGTCGATTTCGGAATTGCTGGCGTCTTTGCCTTCGCGCGGCGGAGTCCTGTCGGCGCGCTTGTGTGCGTGTTCAATTTCTCGGAACGCTGGCAATCGATCCCGCGTACCACACTCAAAGCGGCAGGCGTCACGGAATGGCGAGACCGGCTGGCCAATGTGACAGTCGATCTTCACGATGGAGCCCTGCCATTTCCTCCGCAAGGGCGAATCTGGCTGACGTAAGCGGGCTCAGGCCACCTTCACCCAGTTCCGCGCCTTCGACGAGTCGATTGCCGCCTCCACCACTTTCTGGATCTCATAGGCTTCGCGGAAGCCGGGACCGGATGTCTGGCCCTTGCCGATAGCACTGAGGAACTCGCCCATTTCGATGGTCTTGAGATCGTTGAAGCCGAGCTCATGCCCGCCCGCCACGCAGAACTGGCCGTATGGATAGTGCTGCGGTCCAGCCTCGATCTTGGTGTAGCCGCTGGTGCGCGGGTCCTGCCCCGCCTTGTAGAACAGCAATTCGTTGAGGCGTTCCTGCGTGAACACCAACGAGCCCTTCGCGCCCGTCAATTCGAAACCGAGCTGCATCTTGCGGCCGGTGGCGATCCAGTTGGCCTCGATGGTGCCGCCGCAACCGCGCCCGAAATTCACCAGGATGCGCGCCACGTCATCGACCAGCACGTCCTTCCGTTCAGCCGCGCCACGCGCGACGGGACGTGACTTCACGACGGTGCGGACATCCGCCGAAACTTCCGCGATCTCGCCCAGAAGGAAGCGCGCCATTCCGATGATGTGCGAGCCCAGGTCGGCGATGACGCCCGGCCCGCCCGAGGGATCGATGCGCCATGTCCATGGGCCTTCGGGATCATGCATGTAGTCTTCGGCATGAATGCCACGGAAGCCCGTGATCTCGCCGAGTTCGCCCGCCTCCACCATCTCACGCGCCAGCTTCAGCAGCGGGTTCTTGATGTAGTTGAAGCCGACTTGCGTGTTGACGCCCCTCTTCTCCGCCGCCTCGACCATCTCGAGGGACTCGCCAAGGGAGGGAGACAACGGCTTCTCACAATGCACATGCTTGCCCGCGGCAATGGCGGCCAGCGCCATGTCCTTGTGGAGCGTGTTGGGCGTGGTGATCGAGATAACGTCGATCTTCGGATCGGCGATCATGTCCTTCCAGTTGCCGGAAGAGCGCGCGAAGCCATATTGATGCGCGGCCTTCGCGGCCGATGCCGCGTCGACGTCGGCAATCATTTCGAGGCGCGGAACCGGAATGTCCGGAAAGGCGGCCAGCGCTGCCCGGTAGGCAAAGGCATGAGCCTTCCCCATGAAGCCCGTGCCGATGATGCCGATGCCGAGTTCCTTCATGTCAGGCCACCACCTCATAACCGGCCGCCGTCATCACGCGCATCAGTTCCTTGTGGCCGATCTGCGCCATCTTCAGCGGCGGCGCCTTCCTCGGGTCCTGCTCGGCCTCCACCACGAACCAGCCCTCATAGCCATAGCCTGCGAGCTTCTTCACGATTGCCCCGAAATCGAGCGAGCCATCGCCCGGAACCGTGAAGGCGCCCTTGATGACGGCATCGAGGAAACTCTCCTTCGTGCGGTCAAGCCCGTTGATGACATCCATGCGGACGTCCTTCGTGTGGACGTGCTTGATGCGCGCGTGATGCTTGTCGATGCAGCGGAGCACGTCGCCGCCCGCAAACGCCATGTGGCCCGCGTCAAACAACAGCGAAATGCCGGAGTGGTTCATGAATGAGTCGAGTTCGGGTTCGGTCTCCACCACAGCGGCCATGTGGTGATGATAGACCAGCGGCATGCCCTGGGCTTCCACCCATTCCGCGAATTCGGTCATCCGCCGCCCGTAGGACTTCATCTCGTCGCCGTCGAGTTTCGGCTTCGTCGCCAGCGGCTTCGACTGGTCGCCCTGGATCGAGCGGCCGACTTCGCCATAGACGATGCACGGCGCGCTCACCTCCTTGAACAGGTCGATCATCGGCTGGATGCGATGCTGGTTTGCCTCGATCGATTCATTGACGATGGTGCCGGAGAACCAGCCGCCGCAGAGCGTGACGTCGGCCTTTTTCAATATCGGCAGCATCTCGGCCGCCGACTCCGGAAAGCGACGGCCTTTTTCCATGCCGGTGAAGCCTGCCGAGCGCGACTGGCGCAGGCATTCCTCAAGCGAGACATCGTCCGAGAGTTGCGGAAGATCGTCGTTCCACCACGCGATGGGTGACATGCCGAGCTTGGCTTTCATGGTCTCAGACTCCGATGCGTTGCTTCTTGCGGATTGTATCATGGTGCGCGCGCGCGGCATTCACCTCGGGGCGATCAGAAACCTCGGGCACGCCGACGTCCCAGTCCGCGTCGCCAGGCACCCATGCGAAAGCGTCGGTCACAATGGAGATGACAGTCGTGCGGTCGGTGGTCTTCGCCCAGGCGAGTGCTGCCTCAAGGTCGGCAAGGCTTTGGCAATGCCGCACGGCTGCTCCCATGGATTCGGCATGCTTGGCGAAGTCCACCGCGAAGGGCTGTTTCACGCGGCTGTCCTTGATGAGGTTGTTGAAGGAGGGCGTGCCCTTGAAGTTCTGCAGGCGGTTGATGATCGCGTATCCGCCATTGTCACAGACGATGACGATCAGCTTGTGGCCCGTCAGCACGGTCGAATAGATGTCGGAGTTCATCATCAGGTAGGATCCGTCACCCACCATCACGATGGTTTCGCCATCGCCCTTCTTGGCCATGGCATGGCCCCAGCCGCCGGCGATCTCGTAGCCCATCGCGGAGAAGCCGAACTCGAGGTCATAGGTATTGGGGTTCTTGATCTTCCAGCCCTTGGCCGTCTCGCCCGGAAGGCCGCCCGCTGCCGTCACCATCGTGTCGTTTGGTCCCGCCCACTTGTTCACCGTGCCCACCACATACGCGTAAGTGGGAACCGCCGCATTGGTCGGCGCCTGGTGCTTGTCAAGGAGGTCATTCCAGGCCTTGAACACCGTCTTGCCCTTGCTCGTCCATGTTGCGTCCGCCTTCCACCCGCTCATCGCGGCGGCGATCTCGGTGACCGTCTCGCGCGCATCGCCGACGACCGACAGCGCGCGGTGCTTCACGGCATCGTAGCGCGCCGCATTGATCGAGACGAACTTCGCATCGTGGCTGAACACGGTCCACGAGCCCGTCGTGAAATCCTGAAGCCTGGTGCCGATGGCGATGATCACGTCGGCGGCACCCGCCATCTCGTTGGCGGACGACGAACCGATGACGCCGATGGGACCGACATGGGCGGGATGGTCATGTGTCACCGCCCCCTTGCCCGCAATCGTCTCGGCCATCGGGATACCGTGCTTCAAGGCAAAGTCGGAGACTTCCTTTTCCGCCCCCGAATAGCGCACGCCGCCACCCGAAATGATCAGCGGGCGCCTGGCGGACTTGATCATCTCGATGGCCGCCGCAACACGGTCCTTGTCGGGGCGCGGACGCGGGATCGCATGAACCGTCGGCGTGAAGAAGGCCTCCGGATAGTCGAAGGCGATCTCCTGCGTGTCCTGGCACAGGCCGATGAAGGCCGGCCCGCAATCGCCGGGATCGAGCATGGTGGCTATGGCCTGCGGCAGCGAGGAGATGATCTGCTCGGGATGCGTGATGCGGTCCCAATAGCGGGTGACCGCCTTGAAGGCGTCATTCACCGACACGGTGGGATTGCCGAAATGCTCCACCTGCTGCAGCACGGGATCGGGCCTGCGGTTTGCAAAGACATCGCCGGCGAGGATCAGGATCGGAAGCCGGTTTGCATGGGCACAGCCTGCCGCCGTCACCATGTTGAGGGCGCCCGGACCGATCGAGGACAGGGAGATCATGATCTGCCGGCGCCGCATGGCCTTGGCATAGCCGACGGCGGCAAGCGCCATGGACTGCTCGTTCTGGCCGCGCCATGTGGGCAGCGTGTCCTGAACGGCTTCCAGCGCCTCGGAAATGCAGGTCACGTTGCCATGCCCGAAAATACCGAAAAGCCCGGCGAACAGCGGCTCGCGCTTGCCTTCGATCATGGTGAACTGGTTGCACAGGTAGCGCACGAGCGCCTGCCCCATCGTCAAGCGAACGGTCGACATGCGTGATCCTCCCAGACGTTCCGTTTATGGTTAGAAACTTTTATTGCATAACATCATATCAAGCAAGTTTTATTGCGAAGACCGCTTGCCTGGCACCCGCGGCGGTTTCGGCAGCCTCGCCTTCTGGTCGCGGGCGATCTCCGTCACGCTTGGGATGCGAGGTGCTGCCTCCCTGTTCGGTTGAAGCACGGCCGCCGTGGCGGTCGCAAGGCATTGGACAAGGCACATGGGTGCGGCAAGGGAGCGCGAGAACGAATATTCGTCCTCTGGCACCGTGAACAGCACGCGGGCTTCCTTGGCAAGCGGCGAAAGCTGGCTGTCGGTGATGGCGATGACGGGCGTGCCGCTGGCGGCGGCGATCTCGGTGATCGAGACCACCTCTTTCGCATAGTGCCGGAAGGCTATCGAAACCAGCACGTCGCGTTCGCCCATGGTTTGCGCCATCTCGGGCGCCAGGCCTCCTGCGGGGTCGAGCAGGATCACCCGCCGGTGCAGCATGGTGAGCAGGTAGCGGAGCAGCAGGGCCAGCGGCTCGGAGCGGAGCTGGCCCGCAATGAACACCGTCTGCGCCGTGGTGAGAAACTTTGCCGCCGCCGAGAGCGCTTCTTCCGGCACCGATTCAAGCAATCCCTGCAGCGCCGCCATGTCGCGCACCACGAGATCCTTGAGGAACCCCTTGTTGCCGTGGCTAACATTTCGCGAAAGCTCGGACTCCAGCGCACTGATACGCTCGCGGAAACCGGGAGCCGCAGTTGCAAGCCTCGTCTGGAACACGCCCTGCAACTGCTTGAAGCCCGAATACCCGAGATTTTGTGCGAAGCGAACGAGGCTGGAGGGATGGACCCCGCATTTCTCGGCGATGGCATTGATCGACTCGAGCGCGATGACATTGGGGTTCTGCGTGAAGAAGCGGGCAATCTGCTGGTAGCCCGGCGACAGCCCGGCATAATCGCGCGTGATGAGGTTGACGATGCCCTCGTAGTTCTGCGGCACGCTGACGGAAGAGGAATGTTGGTTCTTGGCCATGAACACCGGATCTGGACTTCACACTTCGGGACGTTACGGCAGATGGATAGCCAGAATCCATAACCACCGACAGCGTGGACCCAGATACTTGACACGAAATTTTTGTTGCCGCAAATCTTGTTGCACAATTGAAATTGCACCATTGGGAACCTCGCGTTCCCGCCGGGCGACCTGCCTCACCCGCTGACGTTTACTGGACGGCCACGTTTCAAGGAGATGCCCGATGACACCCAATGCAATCCGCCGCCTCTGGGCTGAAGGAAAGCCCGTCCTGAACGGCTGGCTGTCGATCGGCAATCCCTTCGTCGCCGAGATCGTCGCGGCACAAGGCTATGATGCCGTCACCGTGGACCAGCAGCACGGCTTCCTCGGTTTCGAACAGATGGCCACGATGCTGCAGGCCATGAAAGGTTCCAGCGCCACGCCCATGGTGCGCGTGCCGTGGCTATCGGCGGGCGACATCATGAAAGCGCTTGACGCCGGCGCCATGGGCATCATCTGCCCGATGATCAACTCGCGCGCGGAAGCCGAACAACTCGTCTCCTTCATGCGCTATCCGCCTCATGGGCAGCGCAGCTTCGGTCCGACGCGCGCCGTGGTCGCGCATGGTTCCGACTACGGCCAGAAGGCCGATGCGGAAGTTCTGTGCCTGGCGATGATCGAGACGGCGGACGGCATGAAGAACCTCGACGAGATTGTTTCCACGCCCGGCCTCGACGGCGTCTACATCGGTCCTGCCGATCTCACGCTTGGGCTCACCGGCCGCAAGTACCCGACGGGCTTCGACCGGGAAGAACCCGAGATGATCGAGGCCATCAGGACCATTCTGGCGAGGGCCCACGGCGCTGGCATCCGGGCCTGCCTGCATTGCGGTTCGCCCGCCTATGCGGCCAAGGCCATCGGCTGGGGCTTCGACCTGGTCACATTATTGAGTGACGCGCGCCTTCTGGCCTCGGCGTCTCTTGCCAATATCCAGGCCACGCGGACGCTTCTTGGCGAACAGCGGGCCGCCACTCCCCAATCGACCAACAGCAGCTACTGACATGCATCACATTCTCGTCGCCGGCAGGCTCCATCCCGCAGGGATCGCGCGGCTCCAATCGGCACCCGGCGTGACCTTCAAGCTGGTCGATGAGATTTCCGTCGAATCCTATGTACCCTTCATCGGTGACGCCGATGCGGTGGTCTTGCGCACGCAACCGATGACGGCGGACATCATCGCGGGCGCTCCCCAGCTGAAAGTCGTGTCGCGCCATGGCGTCGGCTATGACGCGGTGGACGTGAAGGCCCTCGATGCACGCGGCATCGCCCTCACCATCGTGGGTGACGTCAATTCGCGCGCGGTGGCCGAGCACACCTTGATGCTGATGCTGAGCACCGCCCGTCACACGGTCGCACATGACCGCGCCGCACGCTCCGGGCACTGGAATGTCCGCAACGCTTTCGAGACGGTTGAGCTCGACGGCAAGACCCTGTTGCTCCTCGGCTTTGGCCGCATCGGGCGCCGGGTCGCCGAACTGGCGCGCGCCTTCGGCATGGTAGTGACTGCCTATGACCCTTATCTTTCCGCCGACGTGATCGCAGCGGCGGGCGTGCGCCCAGCAACCGACATGAAGCGTGCATTGGGCGCTGCGGATTTCGTATCGCTTCACATGCCGCCATCTCCAGCAGGTGCCCTGATCGGCGCAAGCGAACTCGCCCTGATGAAAACCTCGGCGATCATCATCAATGCCGCGCGGGGCGGTCTCATCGATGAGACGGCACTCGACGAGGCTCTCAAGTCTAGCCGCCTTCTGGCCGCAGGCCTCGACGTTCTGGCGGAAGAACCGCCAAAGCCGGGACATCCCCTGCTCGCCAACGAACGTGTCACCATCAGCCCGCATTCTGCCGGCCTCACGGATGAATGCGCAGCACGAATGGCTGTGGCTTCCGTGCAGAACATTCTCGATTTCCTCGCAGGCACGATCGATCCTCGCCTCGTCGTGAATGCGAGCCAGATCACAACGGAAAAGCCGGCTTCTCAGGCCTGACGGTTCACTCCGGTTTCCCCCATCCGGCCCCGCCGGACGCCCGCATGCGGAGCCGCTCGCCTTGCTGCAATGGCACCGCCACGAACTTGCTCTTGAGTTTTTCTTCAAGCCCGTTGCGGCGAACCAGATGGACCGCGGCCAGCCCGCCGTTCCCGCCCCCTTCCAGGCCCCAGGGCGCGGTCTCCGGGTTCGTCTGCTGCGTATAGCCCGAGATGACGAGGCCCGACGACAGCATCTCATACTCGCGCTCGATGGCGAGGCCTCCGGAATGTATTCCTGCGCCGCCCGAACCTGGCACGAGGCTCGTCGAAATGACGCGAACGGGGCCCGTCGTTTCCAGCACTTCCGCTGAAAGAATGGCGCAGTTGCCGCCATGCGTATCGACCCCGCTGATCCCGTCCTGATGTTCCGAGGCACCCATGCCGCCGCCGATGATATCGGTCACGACGAAGTAAGGCGCTTCACCGTGATTGCGCGCCACCTGCGCGGGCCGATGGTCGAAACCGCCGATGACGAATGTCGGAAACGAGATCTGGCACCCGGCAGACGAGGCCTTGGGCGCGATGGCTGAAAGCGCCTTCAGCACCACATCCGCCACCGCCTGCTGGGTGAGGTGCCGCACCGAGACTGCGGCGGGTTCCTTCGGATTGAGGATCGTGCCTTCCGGCGCGATCACCTTGACGGGCCTGTTGCAGCCCTCATTCTGCGGCAGGTCTGGCGTGAAGACCACCTTCACCGCGTAATGCACCATGGATATGGTGGAGGCATAGGGGTTGTTGAGGCCATTGGGCCGCTGTGCGCTCGTGCCGGTGAAGTCGATGGTGAGGCTGCCATCCTCCACGCTTGCGGTGGCCACGAGCCGCATGGGCTCGTCGGAGGACGCGTCGTCCTCGGTCAGGATCTCGGCGCGAGATCGCTGGGCCGCAACCTCGTTCAGCGAACTTCGGAGGAATGCTTCCGAATAATCGAACACCGCCGCGACATGTTCCGCGAAACCTTTGCGGCCATATTTCGCTGCAAGTTCCTTCAGCCGCCGCTCGCCTGTGCGGCAGGCCGCGACCTGGGCGTTGATGTCCCCGGTCGATGCCTTGGGGTCGCGGACGTTCCGCGCGAAGATCTTGAAGAACGTATCGTTGGGCTGGCCGCGGTCGAAGAGTTTCAGGGGCGGAATCCGCAAGCCCTCCTCGAAGATTTCGAGCGCCGTCGCCGATTCCGAACCCGGCACGCGGCCGCCGACATCGATGTGATGGGCAACCGTCGAGGCGATGGCGATCAGTTGGCCCTCGAAGATGACGGGCGAGAACAGCACGAGGTCCGGCGTGTGGGTGCAGCCAAGATACGGATCGTTGCAGATGATGACGTCGCCCTCGCGCCATTGATCAAGCGGAATGTGCTCGATCATGTGGCGAAAGGCCGTGGGCATGATGCCGAGTTGCGCCGGGATGGTGGGCGCCTGCGCTATTGCGTTGCCGTCGGGGTCGAGTAGTCCGCAGGCATAGTCGATCATGTCCCAGATGATGGCGGAAAAGGCCGAGCGCCTGAGTGCCGCCGACATTTCCTCGGCGACCGACACGACCTCATGCTGGAACACGTCGCGGCTGACGCTGTCGATCATCGTGCCACCTCACTGATACGAAGAACGCCGGAGTCGTCGGCCTGGGCCACTTGCCCCTCGAACACAACGGTCGTCGAATCGCGCTGCACCAGAATGGCGGGGCCTGCCACACCCTGTCCTGCGGCCAGCGCCGCACGATCATAGACGGGCACATCGCGCGGAGCCTCGCCCTGCGCCATCACTGCCTTGCGGTAGGCGAGCGGCGCGGCGTTCGGTCCCGCTTTGCGGATTGTTCCCGAGAGGTCCGGAGTATCCAGCTTCCCCGTCGCCTCGATGCGGAGATTGACGATTTCGACCGGAGCCTTCGGATCCGCATGGCCATAATGCGCCTCATGCTGGCGATGAAACAGCGCGGACAATTCCTCTGCATTGAAGCGCACCGACAAGTAGTCGGGAATGTCGCAGACGATCTCGTGGAACTGTCCGATGTAGCGGAGATCGGCCAGCACGCGGAACGTCCTCCGGTCAGGCGGAACACCATCGGCGGCAAGCTCATGGTCCATCTGGCCGCGCATGCGCTGAAGCACCGGGGCAATCGCATCGCTGGCAAGATCGGCAACGCCCGTGCGGAACGGCGACTGCGCCATGTGGCGGATGTCGGCGGCGAGCAGCCCTTCCGCCGCGAAGACGCCGGGATGGCGCGGCACGATCACCTCGCGCATTCCAAGTTCGCGCGCGATCATGGCGCCGTAGAGCGGCCCGGCACCTCCGAAGGCAATGAGTGCAAAGGGCCTGACGTCGATGCCGCGCTCGACCGCCAGCGAACGGATCGACTGCACCAGCATGGCATTGGCAACGCGGATGATGCCAAAGGCTGCCGCCTCGACTGACAGTCCCAATCGCGCGGCCACTCGCGCCACCGCCTCGCGCGCAAGGCCGGGAATGATCTTCACGTCGCCGCCCAGGTAATCCTCCGGCGCCAGCCAGCCGAGCACCACCGCGGCATCCGTCACCGTGGGCTCAATCCCGCCCAGCGCGTAACAGGCGGGACCCGGAATGGCACCCGCCGACAGCGGCCCCACCTTGAGCGCGCCACCGCGATCGACCCAGGCGATCGAGCCACCGCCATTGGAAATCGTCTCGACGTCGATCGTCGGAAGCCGCACCGGCTGGCCGTCGATCATCCGCGACATGCGCGTGGCGGATGTGCCGGACGTGATCGCGGCGAGGTCGGCCGAAGTGCCGCCCACGTCGAGCGTGATGGCATTCTCAACATTGAGCCTGCGGCAGAGGTCCACCGCCGCCGTAACTCCGCCCGCCAGCCCGGAGGTGAGCATATGCGCCGGGTTGTCTCGCGTGGCACGTGGCGTGGCAACGCCGCCATCGGACCGCATGAGCTGCAGCGAGCCTGCAAAGCCTATGCCTTTCAGAACCCTCTCCAACTCATCGAGATAACCCGTCACTACGGGGCCGACATAGGCTGCCATAGCGGTCGTGCTGGCGCGCGGCCATTCCTCGAGCTGCGGGTTCACCTCATGCGAGCAATAGACAGGCACAACCGGCACGGCGGCCGTGATCGCACGTTTCAAAACTTCCTCGTGCGAGGAATTCAGAAAGGAGAACACCAGCGAGATGGCGACGGCCTCAGGCTTGAGCGCTGCAACGGCGGAAGCCACCCGCTCCGCCTCCTGTTCGGTGAGCCGCTCCACGATTGCGCCGAAGGCATCGACCCGCTCGCGCACCTCGACCACGAGATCACGGGAGATTACCGGCTTCGGCTTCTGCTGCAGCAAAGCGTAGGTCTTGGGCCGCATCTGGCTGCCGATATCGAGGACATCGGCAAATCCGTCCGTCGTCACCAAGGCGGCGCGTGCGCCCGCCCGCATGAGGAAGGCGTTGGTCGCCACAGTGAAGCCATGGACGAAGAGCCCGATGTCGGAAACCTTGCAGCCGGCCCGCTCCGCAATGCGGATGATGCCCGGCGCGATCCCTGCGGCGCTCCCGCGCCGCCCGGTCGGCACCTTGTCGACAAGCACCATCTTCTTCTCGGTATCGACGAGGACGAGGTCGGTGAAGGTTCCGCCGACATCGGCGGCAAGCGTGATCATGTGATATCCGGCAGCGGTTGAGTCACGGCAAGGCTAGACCACTTGCAAATAAACGTCAGCCTCTCTTGAAGTGCGGTATGCGAGGGGAGCCCTTCGCCACGGACATATTGGCAACGTGGAACATTCTTTCTATGCTGGCACAAGAGCGAGAATTCATTCCATGACCGAACTGACCTTTCCGCGCGACTACAGTCTCACGGGCCGGGATTCGAAATATGCCGAGGAACATCACCTCGCGTCCGCCCAGTGGTATCAGGCGCCCATTCCCCGGAAGCGGCTGAAGGAACTGATGCAGCGGAGCGACGGCCCCGCCATCCGCGACACCGTGATCTGGTTCCTCGCCTTCGCCGTCACAGGCGGCCTCGGTGCATGGCTCTATCCCAGTCTGTGGTGCATTCCCTTCTTCCTCGCCTATGGCGTTCTTTACGGTTCCTCCAGCGACTCGCGCTGGCACGAATGCGGCCACGGCACCGCATTCCGCACGCCGTGGATGAACGACGTCATCTACAACATCGCATGCTTCATGATCCTGCGCGAGCCGACCGTCTGGCGCTGGAGCCACACGCGCCACCATACCGACACGCTCATCGTGGGCCGCGATCCGGAAATCGCGGTGATGCGCCCGACTGTCGTGCTACGGGTGATTTCGATGTTCTTCGGCATCCCGCAAGTGTGGGGCGCCATCAAGAGCATGTTGCGCCATGCGGCAGGCTCAGTTGCCGCCGACGAGGCGACCTTCATCCCCGAGAGCGAGCGCGCCAAGGTCTATCGCACGGCGCGGATCTGGCTTGCGATCCACCTTTCGGTCATCGCCTTCTCGATCTGGATCGGCTCGATCGTCCCGATGCTGCTCGTGGGGCCGCTCCCTTCGATGTATGGAGCATGGCTGCACGTCCTCACCGGGCTGACCCAGCATGCCGGAATGCCGGAAGACGTGCTCGATCATCGCCTCAACTGCCGCACGGTCTACATGAATCCGGTGCTGCGCTTCATCTACTGGAACATGAACTATCATGTGGAGCATCACATGTTCCCGATGGTGCCCTATCACCAGCTGCCCAGGCTCCACGAAGAGATGAAGCCCTTTTGCCCGAAGCCCTACCCCAGCGTCTGGGCGGCCTATGCCGAAATCATTCCCGCCGTCATACGCCAGATCCGTGAGCCTGACTGGCATGTCCGGCGTGAGTTGCCGGACAATGCTCCGGCCTTCAAGCCGGCGGCCGAATAGACAAACGCGATACGGAGATAAAGACGAATGGCACAATGGATCGAGGCTTGCGGCACCGGCGACATCGACAGGGAGGACGTGATGCGCTTCGATCACGGTGGCCGAACCTTCGCGGTCTATCATTCTCCCGAGGGCGAATTCTTCGCGACCGATGGATTGTGCACGCATGAGAAGGTTCACCTGGCCGATGGACTGGTGATGGATAACATCATCGAATGCCCCAAGCACAATGGCCGCTTCGACTACCGCACCGGTGCCGCGAAGGGTGCGCCGGTCTGCGTCAATCTGAAGACCTATGCCGTGAAGGCCGAGGACGGAAAAGTCTTCATCGACGTCGCTTGAGGCCGTCGCATTGAACAGCGCCACATGTAATCTCGTGATCGCGGGGATGAACCCCCGCCCAGCCAAAGTGAATGCGCGGAGCAGAACGAATGTCGGAAGCAGGGATGGTGATCGTAGGCGGCGGCATGGCGGGAGCCCGTGCCATCGTCAGCCTGCGGGCCAATGGATGGCAAGGACCCATCACCCTCATTGGCGAGGAAACGCTGCTGCCCTATGACAGGCCGCCGCTTTCGAAGGCGATGCTGACCGACGAACAGGAGCCATCGCCCGTCTATCTTCTCGACGACGGCATGATCGCCTCGCTGGGCGCAACATTCATCCGCGGCAGCCGGGCGACCCGGATTGACCGCGATGCCAGGGCCGTCGTGCTCGAGGACGGCCGCGCCATTTCCTACGACAAGCTGCTGATCGCCACCGGCGCCAAGCCGCGGCGCCTCGCCATTGAAGGCGGCGAACTCGCCTATACGCTGCGCGACTTCGCTGACGGCGACCACCTTAGGAACCGGCTCCGCTCCAGCGCCACGGCAGCAATCGTCGGCGGCGGCTTCATCGGCCTTGAAGTGGCGGCAAGCGCGCGGAAGCTCGGCTGCGAGGTGACGCTCGTCGAGGCCCAGCCCCGCATCCTGATGCGCGGCGTGCCGGAGGAGATTGCCCGCGTGGTTCATCAGCGCCACCTCGAGGCGGGCGTGACCATGGAGGTGGGAACGGCGCTGAAGTCCGTCGACACCGATGGCATTCTGCTGGCGGACGGGCGCAAGGTGAAAGCCGGTATCGTGGTCGCGGGGATCGGCGCGTCGCCTGAAACAGCCCTTGCGCAGCAGGCCGGGCTGGCGATCGAGAACGGCATCGCCTGCGACGAAACACTGCGCACATCTGACCCGGACATTTATGCCTCGGGTGATTGCTGCTCGTTTCCACATGGCCTCTTTGGCGGCAAGCGCATCCGCCTCGAAGCCTGGCGCAATGCCACCGACCAGGCCAACGTGGCAACGGGCAACATGCTGGGCGGATCGAAGCCCTATGTCGCCGTGCCGTGGTTCTGGTCCGACCAGTATGATCTTTCGCTGCAGATCGCAGGCATGCCGTCAGATGGCACGGCAACCGTCCGCCGCCAGATCGCGGAACAGGCCTTCGTCATATTTCATCTCGATGACGCGGGCCGTGTTGTCGGCGCGTCCGGCATCGGCACGGGCAATTCGATCGCGCGCGACGTGAAAATGGCCGAGATGTTGATTGCGAAGAAGGCGAGCCCTTCGCCCCAAACCCTTGCCGATCCATCTGTCGCACTGAAGGCGTTGCTGAAGGGCTGAAGCCCTCAGAGCGCCGGCATTGTGGACGACCTGACCACGAGATCGACCGGCCAGATTTCAGCCGGCATGGGATCACCGGGTGCGCGCAGCATGCCGATACAGAGTTCCACCACGCGCCGTCCAGCCTCGCCGATGGATGACTGCGTGGCGGTGAGCGGCGGATCGAAATTTTCCGCGCCCATGTCGTGCAGCCTGTCGTCATGTGCAATGAGGGCAACGTCGCGGCCAATGACCAGGCCCCGCTTTGAACAGGCGCGTTTCACACCAAGCGCCAGACCGATGCTGGAACAGACGAAACCTGTGGGACGCTGTGCGGGCGGCAAGTCCAGAAGGCCAGAGGCGGCACGAAGGCCTTCCTGTTCCACCATGGGACCAACGACGAAGAGATCGTCTGCCGCCTTCACGCCTCGCGACGAAAGCCCCTGGCGGAAACCACGCTCGCGGTCGGCGGCGAAATTCAGGTGGCGTTCGCCATTCAGCAGCGCCACGCGGCGGTGGCCAAGGTCCGCCATCAGCTTGGCGGCGGAAAAGAATGCGCCCTCATTATCGATGTCGAGAAAGCCGATGGGCTCCACGCCCGACGTGCGGCCATGGACGATGAAGGGCATGCCCAGTTGCCGCAGCAACGCCGGGCGCGGGTCTTCGCTGAGGGGGCTCGACAGGATCATCGCGTCGACGCGGGCATTGCGCACCGCCCGCCGGTAGACCGCCTCTTCCGACTGCGATCCATGGGCCATGGCGAGCGTAATGTCATAGCTGAGTTCGGACGCCTTCTCGACACAGCCCCGGAGGAATTCGGTGAACAGCAGGTCGCCCAGCATGTTGCGCTCGCCTGGAAACACCAACCCCAGCGTGCCGGACTGGCCGGTGGCAAGCCGGCGCGCGGCGGCACTCGGCCGGTAACCGTGCAACTCTGCCGCCGCTCTCACGCGCGCGCGTGTTTCCTCGGAGACTTCCGGGAAGCCATTAAGGGCGCGGCTGACCGTCGTCTGCGACAGGCCAAGCTGGGCCGAGAGTTCGCGAAGATTCATGATGAGGAGACTGGCATATTCTCAAAGCGCTTTCAAATTATATGTAACCGGATGTGACGCTGTACCCTCTGCCACTTCCGTCATGGATTGCTGCAACGCAACAAAACAAGGGCCTATTCTTGGGGTTTGTCAGGATTTCTGCTTGACCAGCGGTAAAATCCATCCTATGCAAATGTTATTCAAAGCGCTTTGGAAAAACAACGTGATGGAACAACCATCAGGAGCGGTTTGATCCGGCACATTCATCATGGGAGGAACACCGATGAAATTCCGTCTGGCACTCGGCGTAGCGGCACTGGCCCTCGCAATCTCCACACCGGCGCTTGCCGAACTCAAGTACAAGCCGGGCGAAGGCCCGTTCAACTGGGCCAATTTCGAGGAACTGAAGAAGGTCGACCTCAAGGGTGAAACCCTCACCATCTTCGGTCCCTGGCGCGGCGACGATGAAGCCCACATCCAGGTTGTCCTCGAATACTTCCGCGAGGCCACCGGAGCCGAGGTGAAATATTCATCCTCCGAGAATTACGAGCAGCAGATCGTGATCGACACGGAAGCGGGCTCTCCGCCCAACATCGCCATCCTGCCGCAGCCGGGCCTTCTGGCAGACCTCGCCGCCAAGGGCCGTCTGGTGCCGCTGGCTGACACCGATGCAGCCTTCATCACCGACAATTACGGCGCCGGCGCGAGCTGGGTGGCACTCGGTACCTACAAGGGCAAGGACGGCGCGTCGGCCTTCTACGCCTTCCCCTACAAGGCCGACCTGAAGAGCCTCGTCTGGTACGTGCCGGAGAACTTCAGCGACGCGGGTTATGAAATCCCCAAGACCATGGAAGAACTCGTCGCACTCTCCGACAAGATCGTGGCCGACGGCGGCAAGCCCTGGTGCATCGGGCTGGGTTCGGGCGGTGCCACCGGCTGGCCCGCGACCGACTGGGTGGAGGACCTGATGCTCCGCACGCAGTCGCCTGAAGTCTACGACAAGTGGGTGACCAACGAGATCAAGTTCGATTCGCCTGAAGTCGTCAGTGCCATCGAGGAATTCGGCAAGTTCGCCAAGAACGACGCATGGGTTGACGGCGGCGCTGCCGGTGTTGCCTCGACGGACTTCCGCGACAGCCCCAAGGGCCTCTTCTCGACGCCGCCCAAGTGCTACATGCACCGTCAGGCGTCCTTCATTCCCTCCTTCTTCCCGGAAGGAACCAAGGTCGGGGCCGATGCCGACTTCTTCTACTTCCCGCCCTTCGCCGCAAAGCCCGACCTCGGCAAGCCGGTGCTCGGCGCCGGCACGCTTGCTACCATCACCAAGGACTCGAAGGCCGCACGCGCCTTCATCGAGTACCTGAAGATGCCGCTCTCGCATGAGGTGTTCATGGCCGATGGCGGCTTCCTCACCCCTCTCAAGACGGTCAATCAGGCCGCCTACATCAACGATGCCGCCCGCAAGCAGGGCGAGATCCTGTCGTCTGCCACCACCTTCCGCTTCGACGGGTCCGACCTGATGCCCGGCAAGATCGGCGCCGGCGCCTTCTGGACCGGCATGGTCGACTACGTGGGCGGAAAGTCGGCACAGGACACGGGCGCTGCCATCCAGAAGGCCTGGGACGAAATCAAGTAAACGCCGCTTCCTCCCGGCGTTGACTTACGGCACCCGGATGGCGTCATGCCATCCGGGGTCTTTCCAGACATTCCATCAGGAGCGGCGGCAATGCTCGGACAGTTGCTTTACGCCCTCGTCACTGTCGTTCTCGGTGTCGGCGGCTGCCTCGGCTATTTCTACGTGTCGAACCTTCTGCTCGACAGGATCTTCCCCGCCAGCGCCAGCAATGACGCCGCGGCGGTGCGCAACCTCAAGATCCAGTCCTCCGTCAGGCCATGGCTCTTCCTAGGCCCCGCGCTCATCCTGTTGACAGTCTACCTGATCTACCCGGTCTTCCAGACCATCTGGCTTTCATTCCATGACAAGGCGGGCACCAGTTTCGTCGGCGGCGCCAACTACGCCTGGGCGATGAACGACGCGCAGTTCCGCCAGTCGATCTTCAACAATTTCTTGTGGCTCCTCGTGGTGCCCGCCGCCTGCACCTTCTTCGGCCTCATCATCGCCGTCCTGACCGACCGCATCTGGTGGGGGCCGCTGGCGAAGAGCCTCATCTTCCTGCCGCTTGCCATTTCATTTGTCGGCGCCAGCGTGATCTGGAAATTCGTCTACGACTATCGCGGCGAAGGCCAGGAGCAGATCGGCATCCTCAATGCCGTCGTCGAGTATTTCGGCGGCAGCCCGCAGGTGTGGATTTCCACGCCCTTCTGGAACAACTTCTTCCTTATGGTGATCCTCATCTGGATCCAGACCGGCTTTGCCACCGTCATCCTCGGCGCGGCACTGCGTGGCGTACCCGAAGACACGCTGGAAGCCGCGACCATCGATGGCGCCGGTCCCTTCAAGATCTTCTGGCGCATCATGGTGCCGCAGATCATGTCGACCATCATCGTGGTGTGGACCACCATCACCGTGCTGGTGCTGAAAGTGTTCGACATCGTGCTCACCATGACCAACGGCCAGTGGGATACGCAGGTGCTGGCGAACCTCATGTACAGTTGGATGTTCACCGGCGGCGGTGACTTCGGCCGCGGCGCCGCGATCGCCATCGTCATCATGCTCGCGGTCATGCCCATCATGATCTGGAACATCCGCCAGGCGAGCGCCGAGCAGAAGGGAGGGCACTGACATGCTCGACCGCATCAGGCTCGAACCCTCCCGCTTCGTCCTCCACCTCGCCGTCTTCATCATCGTGGCGCTGTGGACGCTGCCCACAGCCGGCCTTCTCGTGAGTTCGCTCCGCGACAAGGACCAGATTGCCGTCTCCGGCTGGTGGACGGCACTCTCCACCTCCGAGCAGCGCTCGCAGGCCCGCACCAAAGGCAAGGCCGACCAGGTGGAGACGGACGGCAAATTCGTCATCGCCGGCAATTTCTTCGAGGGCGCGGGCGGCCATACGAGCCTCAGCGCCTGGGGCACCATCGTCAACAAGCCAGACGCCAACGCGCCGGGTGCTACCGTCGAAATCGGCGAAGGCCAGACCCTCACCGTCAATGCCGATGGCTCCTATGTCTGGACCAACGCCAATGCCTTCGAGGACGACCGCGGCCGCCGCATCTTCTATGTGTCGAGCGTGCCGCCGCGCTTCACCACCGAGAACTACGAGAACGTCCTGTTCTCACAAGGTATCGGCCGCGCCTTCGTCAATTCGCTCACCGTCACCATCCCGGCCACCATCATTCCGATTCTCATCGCGGCGTTTGCGGCCTATGCCTTGGCCTGGATGAAGATACCAGGACGCGGTTTCATCATCGCAGTCATCGTCGGCCTCCTCGTCGTGCCGCTGCAGATGTCGCTCATCCCGCTGCTCAAGATCTACAATGCGTCTGGATTTCTCTCGAAGACCTATCTCGGCATTTGGCTCGCCCACACGGGCTTCGGCCTTCCCTTCGCCATCTATCTCCTGAGAAGTTATATCGCGGGGCTTCCGAAGGACCTGATCGAGTCGGCGCAGGTCGACGGCGCCAATGACTTCAAGATCTTCCGGCGCATCATCCTGCCATTGTCTTTCCCCGCGCTGGCCTCGTTCGCCATCTTCCAGTTCCTCTGGGTGTGGAACGACCTGCTCGTCGCCATGGTTTTCCTCGGCAGCGAGTCCGACAAGGTGGTGCTGACCTTCCAGCTCAATTCACTTCTGGGCTCGCGCGGCGGCAACTGGGAAATCCTCACGGCCTCCGCCTTCATCACCATCATCGTTCCTCTCCTCGTGTTCTTCTCGCTGCAACGCTACTTTGTCCGAGGCCTGCTCGCAGGCTCCGTAAAGGGAGGCTGATCCATGGCCGACATCAAGCTCACCAACCTCAACAAGGCCTATGGCGCCGTCCATATCCTGAAGGACGTGAACCTCGACATCACGTCGGGCGAGTTCATCGTCTTTGTCGGGCCGTCAGGCTGCGGAAAGTCCACGCTGCTGCGAACCATCTGCGGCCTCGAGAACATCACGTCCGGTGTTCTCGAAATCGACAATGCCGTCGTCAACGATGTTCCGCCCTCGAAGCGCGGCATCGCCATGGTGTTCCAGTCCTACGCGCTCTACCCGCACATGAGCGTCTACGAGAACATCGGATTCGCGCTCGAGAACCAGGGCCTGCCCCGCGCCGAAATCAGGCAGAAGGTGGAGAAGGTGGCGGACATGCTGCAACTGACCCCCTATCTCACGCGCCTGCCCAAGGCCTTGTCCGGCGGCCAGCGCCAGCGGGTCGCCATCGGCCGCGCCATCGTGCGTGGTGCCAAGGTGTTCCTGTTCGACGAGCCGCTGTCGAACCTCGATGCCGCACTCCGCGTGCAGACCCGCATGGAAATCGCCAAGCTGAAGCGCGGCATGCCCAATACCACCATGATCTACGTGACCCATGACCAGGTGGAGGCGATGACGCTCGCCGACCGCATCGTGGTGCTGCAAGCGGGCCGTGTCGAGCAGGTGGGAACGCCGATGGAGCTTTACGAAAGCCCGGCCAACACCTTCGTCGCAGGCTTCATCGGATCTCCGAAGATGAACCTCATCACCGGCGCTCCCGCCGCCGCCCACAAGGCACACACGCTGGGTGTGAGGCCCGAGCATTTCGAGGTCTCAAAGACTGCGGGCGCGATCTCCGGCACCGTCGAATACACCGAAGTGCTGGGCAGCGACTCGTTCCTCTATGTGACAACGCCTCATGGCCTGATCACGGTGCGCGAGGAAGGCCGGACTGGTTTTGTACCCGGCGACGCCATCCACATGAGCCCTGTCGCGCAGATGACCCACCGCTTCGGCGAGGACGGCAAGCGTCTTCCCTGACGGACTTCCGTTCGCGCGAGGTTTAGGGCAAAGAGGACTTCTGCAAACAGGGTTCCTCTTCATGAATTTCGCTTCCGACAATGTCTACGGTGTCCACCCCAGGATCATGACGGCGCTTGCCGATGCCAATGGCGGGACGGCACCCTCCTATGGCGGCGACGACCGGACGAGGACGGCAGAGGAAAAGCTGAAGGAAGTCTTCGGCTGCGACCTCCGCGCCTTCCTGGTGACCACCGGGACAGCCGCCAACGGGCTTTCGCTGTCCGCCATCACGCCGGGCTATGGCGCCATCATCTGCCATGCGGAAGCCCATATCGCGGTCGATGAGTGCAACTCGCCGGAACATTTCACCGGCGGTGCCAAGATCATCGGGCTCCATGGCCCTGCTGGAAAGATCACGCCGGCCATGGTCGAGAAGACGCTGAAGGGCTTCATCCGCGGCGAGCACGACCCCAAGCCGAAGGGCGTATCGCTCACCAACGCAACGGAACTCGGCACCATCTATTCGCCTGCCGAAGTGAAGGCCTTCTCGGACATGATCCGCCCTCGCGGCATGAAGCTTCACATGGATGGCGCCCGCTTCGCCAATGCTGTGGCGGGCCTCGGCGTGACGCCGGCGGAACTCACCTGGAAATCCGGTGTCGACGTTCTTTCCTTCGGTGCCACCAAGAACGGCGCCATGATGCTGGAGGCCGTCGTCTTCTTCGATCTGGCCCTGGCGGAGGAGTTCGCGTATCGCCGCATGCGCTCAGGCCAGCTCGTTTCAAAGAGCCGCTACCTCGGCGCACAGATGATGGCCTACCTCGAGGACGGCCTTTGGCTGGACAACGCCCGCCGCGCCAATGCGCTCGCTACCAGGCTCAGCACCGGGCTGCGGCAGTTCAACCACATCCGCATTCCCAATCCCGTGCAGGCCAACGAGGTCTTCGCCGTGATGCCGCGCGAGCTCTACGACCGGTTGCTGGCCTCAGGTGCCAAATTCTATGACTGGATGCCGGACAGCCTGGGCGACGGCATTGCGGAAGACGAGATCTTCGCCCGCTTCGTTCTCTCCTTTGCCACTCCGGAAGCAGAGGTGGACGAGTTTCTCACCCTCATCGCAAAAGGCTGACATGGTTGACGGCATACCCCGCCTGATCCTCCGCTTGGAAGGGCTGGCCCTGCTGGCGGCGGGCATCATCGCATTCTCCACCACCGGACAATCATGGTGGCTCTCCGCCATCCTCTTTCTCGTGCCGGACCTGAGTTTCGCGGCCTATCTCTTCGGCCCCAGAGTTGGCGCGATGGGCTACAATCTGCTTCACTCGACTGTTCTGCCGCTGACTCTCGGCATTGCCGGGTTTCTCGTGTCATCGCCCGTCGCGATGGCGGTCGCCGCGATCTGGCTGAGTCATATCGGCTTTGATCGTGCTCTTGGCTACGGTCTCAAGTATCCAACTGCATTCCACGACACGCATCTCGGCAGGATCGGGAAGCGATGAAACAAAAAGAGGCGCTCCGGTGGGGAGCGCCTCTCGAATAGTTTCGATGTCAGATAGATCAGGCGGCCTTGCGGGCCTCGATCACCTTGCTGCTGGAAGCGGCGTTCACCGGAATGGTGCGCGGCTTCATGGCTTCGGGAATTTCGCGCTTCAGCGAAATGTGAAGCAGGCCGTTCTCCATGTCAGCGCCCTGTACATGCACATGGTCGGCAACCTGGAAGCGGCGCTCGAAGGCGCGGGCGGCGATGCCCTGATGCAGGAATTCGGTTTTCGCTTCCGTTTTCGCTTCGGGCTTCTTGCCCGATACGGTCAGCGCGCTGCCTTTCACCTCGATGTTGATGTCAGCCGGGCCAAAGCCTGCAACCGCCATGGTGATGCGGTATTCATCCTCGGAGAGGCGCTCGATGTTGTAGGGCGGATAGGTTGGCGTCTCGAAGGACGAGGCCTCGTCCAGCATGCGGGCCATGCGGTCGAAGCCGACGGTGGAGCGATAGAGGGGGGTAAGGTCGAACATGGTCACATTCTCCTTGAGCAATGTCATGTGGCGCCCGCCGGTTTGGCCGGGCTGATGGATCGTCACGGACCCGATGTGGCGTCCGCAGCAATGAGATAGGTGCGGGCAAGGGTATTTCAAGACCCCCGCCAGTCCTCCCCACGTGAACCGGAAATGAACGGCGAGTTCGGGTTGGGTTCAAGCAGGCGCTGTTAGTTTCCGTCTCATGGATGACGAAGGAAGTCATCGGAACGCAAACCCAGGAGAACTCAAATGATTGGCAAATCCCTCATCGCCGCCGCCGCAGTCGCCACCACCATGGCCATTGCCCTCCCCGCAACCCAGGCCGAAGCCAAGACCAACATCGACATCAACATCGGCTTCGGTGTCGGCGGCGGCTACTACGGCGGCGGCTACCCGGTCTATTCGCCCGGCAACATCAGCTGCAAGAAGGGCCGCAACATCGTCGACTACTCCGGTTTCCACAACGTGAAGGCCATCGACTGCAGCCTGCCCACCTACAAGTACACGGCCTGGAAGAAGGGTCACAAGTTTGTCGTTAGCGTCAACCGCTACGGCAACATCTACAAGGTCAACAAGGTCTTTTGATCAGGACGGCACTGTCCGGAAAGGGCGCCCTTCAGGCGCCCTTTTCCATTTTGATATCGTCATCCAGCCTGCCCCAGAATCGCCGCGAAGCTGAACGACAGATGAACGGTGAAGTCGAGTACCGTTCAGGACCGCACGGCTATGGTTCACGTCAGCCGGCCGGAGGGCCGTACTCGAGAGGAGGCCATCATGGCATTGAAGACCACGTTCGCGGCAGGTCTTGCCGCACTCACCCTGATGTTCATGCCGGCCACGCAGGCCGAAGCCAAGACCAAGGTCGTGATCGGAATTGGAACGCCCTATGTCGGCGGCGGCTACTATTACGGCGGTGGCAATTGCTGGAAGGGCAACTGGCGCTGCCGCGCCGTGCCGCGCTACGGCTACGGCTATGCGCCCGTCCGTCCTCTCTACTACAACGGCTATGGCTACGGGAACGGCCGGATGAGCTGCGCGACGGCCCGTAATGTCGTGGACCGCAACGGCTACAACAATGTGCGGGCGAACGAATGCCGTGGTGATATCTATTCCTTCACGGCCAGCCGCAAGGGTGCCCGCTATATCGTCAAGGTGAATGCCCGCAATGGCAACATCGTGAGCCGGGGCCGCATCTGAACCGAACGAACGACACGACAGGGACGCAGGGACCGGCAGACTGCGCCGGGCCCCGCTCATCGCAATGAGGAACCATCGAATGCTTGCGCGCGGCCTGACAGTCTCTCTCGCAGCTCTTCTCGCGATCGGCCTCGCGGCCGGATCGGCCGAGGCCGACCAGCGCAAGAAGCAGCGCCGGGCCGAAGCCAACGAGCGCTACTACGCGGCACCGGGCTTTGTCCGGAGCGTTCCGGGCCTGCGCCTGTTCTTCGGCGACTACGCCCTTACGGAAGATGAATACGACACGCTCTATGGCGACAATGGCAATGCCGATTCCTTCGACGAGAGCTACTACGAACCGGAACCCGTCCAGCCGGCCAAGCCGAGGAAGAAGCCCACCGCAACGGCAAAGCAGACGCAGGTGCCATCCACTGGCGAGGAGACGGGATCGATCACAAGCGGAAAGGATGTGAACACGGCGGCCGCCAGTGCCTCGACCGGTAGCCTCAGCTGCGAGAAGGCAGGCTCGATCGTCAGCGGCTATGGTTTTTCCAGCGTCAAGGCGGAGAGCTGCAAGGGCAAGATCTATGCCTTCAACGCCAGCCGTGGCGGCAAGGCCTTCGCCATCAAGCTCGACCCGGCAAGCGGCGAACTGACGGAAGTCAAGAAGCTTCCCTGAGCGCATTTGCCGGAACCATCTTCGGGTTGCGGCATATGAGTCCGCAGCGCTATCCTGTATCTTGAGGGCAGCGCCATGAAACTCCATCCCACCGCGGAAAACCCGCTGCCACCGGGTGCGGAATGCATCGAACTTGTCGCCCGTGACGGCATCAGGCTCCGCGCGATGCGCGCCATTCCGGTCCCGGCGCGAGGCACGGTCGTTGTCATCGGGGGACGTGGCGATTTCGCCGAACGCTACTTCGAAACCATGCGCGACCTCATGGCACGCGGCTTCGCCGTGGCCTCGGTCGATCTGCGCGGCCAGGGCGGTTCGCAACGTCTCTCGAAACATCCCTATCGCGGCTACCTGCCGAGCTTCTCCGGTTTCGACGAGGATATCCGGGCCCTGATGGAAACAGCCGTTCTGCCGCATTGCCCGCCGCCCTATTACGCACTTGGCCATTCAACGGGCGGCCATGTCCTGCTGCGGGTGATCAGGCGGCAGGCCTGGTTCCGCAAGGTGATCCTCGTTTCGCCACTGGTGGACGTCATCTATGGACCGTGGCCCCGGCCCGTGGCAGCATTGCTGGTCAATGGCGCCAGCCTGCTCGGTCTCGGAGGCGCATTCCTTCCTGGGGTGATGAAGCGGCCGATGGGCCGGGAGCACTTCCGCGGCAACCCGCTGACCTCGGACCAGCGCCGCTGGAACCGCGACAGCGGGACACTCGAAGCGGCGCCCCATTTGGGGCTGGGGGGCGCCACATTCTCATGGCTGAGGGCGGCACGGCGCTCGCTTTCATCTGTCCGGCGCATGGGCAAGCCTACCTCGCCTGTGCTCATCATCGCGGCAGGTGCAGACCGGGTGGTGAGCAACACGGCCGTCCGCACCCTGGCCCGTAGTGTTCCGGGCGTCGCGCTGACCTTCGTTCCGGGATCGCAGCACGAAATCCTGACCGAGCGGGATGACATCCGCCGCCAGTTCCTGGCCGCCTTCGACAGCTTCATAGGTGGTGACGGGCTGGTCTAGCGCGTCGGGCGAGCAAGTGGAATCACTTGCGAAGCCAAAAATGCTCCAGATTCAAAGCTTTCAAGCAACTTGCCGGTGGTCAATTGACCGCCGGTTGCCCTAGCGCCCGATCTGCTCATAGGCGAGATTGATGCGAACCTGCATGGTGCGGGCATAGTCGAGCATTTCGTCCGGCAATTCGAATCCGCCCATCCGGTCAGGGTGATAGATGCGGGTCAGGCGGAGATAGGCCTGCCGTACCTCCTCGATGTCCGCCCCCTTGGCGAGTTTCAGCACGGCATAGGGATCGAAAACGGCTCGGTCCGACACCCGGCGCTGATGATTGAGCTGGTTGGCCTTGGGCACGTCCAGAAGCCTGGCCTGGCGGATGCTGGACTTGGCGATGAACATCTGTTCGCCATCCGGGCAGACAACATCGAGAAACGGCTCGGCGCTGTTCAGGGCATCCGCGATCTTGTTGGTCAGCGACATCTTGATGGACACGTTGAGCACGCTGCCATCGTCAAGGGTGAGCGCGACCAGCGCGCGGTTCGCATATCCGGCCTTTGATGAATTTTCGAACATTTCAGGTACCCCGGCTGACGCCCCGTTCGTGACACGGAAACCGCCAATCAACCGTTAAATTGCCTTTGCATGCTGCGCGTGCTAAGCGCCCTCCAATTCCCACAGTTGAGAAAGTCTGTGCGCCTCATGAATTTGCGCAATATTGCTATCATTGCCCACGTCGACCACGGTAAAACCACGCTGATCGACCGCCTCCTGTCGCAGTCGGGGTCCTTCCGCGAGAACCAGAAGGTCGCCGAGCGCGCCATGGATTCGAACGATCTCGAACGCGAACGCGGCATCACCATTTTGGCCAAGGTGACCTCCCTCAACTGGAAGGAAACCCGCATCAATATCGTCGACACTCCCGGCCACGCCGATTTCGGCGGCGAGGTGGAGCGCATCCTGAACATGGTGGACGGCGCCGTCCTCCTGGTGGATGCCGCCGAAGGCCCGATGCCGCAGACCAAGTTCGTGCTGCAAAAGGCCCTCAAGATCGGCCTCAAGCCCATCGTCTGCATCAACAAGATCGACCGTCCGGACGAGCGCCACAACGAAGTGGTGAACGAGGTGTTCGACTTGTTTGCCAACCTCGATGCCAACGAGGAACAGCTCGACTTCCCAATCATCTACGGCTCCGCCAAGCAGGGCTGGATGTCCGACTCACCCACCGGCAGCCAGGAAAACATGGCGCCGCTGTTCGACCTGATCGTGAAGCACTTCAATCCGCCAGTGGTCGAGGAAGGCCCCTTCCGCATGCTGGTGACGACGATCGAGGCGAACCCGTTCCTGGGCCGCGTGCTCACGGGCCGCGTCCGCTCGGGTTCGATCAAGGCCAACCAGTCGGTGAAGGCCCTGTCGCGAGATGGCAAGATCGCCGAGCAGGGCCGCGTCTCCAAGGTGCTGGCCTTCCGTGGCCTCGAGCGCGTTCCGGTGGACGAGGCGGAAGCCGGTGACATCATCGCCATTTCGGGCCTCACGACCGCAACCGTCGCCGACACGATCTGCGACACGACCGTGACCGAGCCGATCTACGCCCAGCCGATCGACCCGCCGACGCTGACCATGACCTTCCGCATCAACGACGGCCCGCTGGCCGGCAAGGAAGGCGACAAGGTCCAGTCCCGCGTCATCCGCGACCGCCTGCTGCGCGAGGCTGAAGGCAACGTGGCCCTCAAGGTCACGGCGTCTGTCAATGAAACCGACGCCTTCGAAGTGGCGGGCCGTGGCGAATTGCAGCTCGGCATCCTGATCGAAACCATGCGCCGCGAAGGCTTCGAGCTCACCGTTGGCCGTCCGCGCGTCGTGTTCCGCATCGACGAGGAAACCGGCGAGAAGCTGGAGCCGGTCGAGGAAGTCATCGTCGACGTCGACGAGGAACACACTGGCGTCGTCGTCCAGAAGCTCTCCGAACGCCGCGCCGAAATGCGCGACATGCGGCCCTCCGGCGTCGGCCGTCAGCGCATCGTCTTCCATGCGCCGACCCGCGGTCTCATCGGCTACCAGTCGGAACTCCTGTCGGACACGCGCGGCACGGCGATCATGAACCGCCTGTTTCACTCCTACGCACCCTATTTCGGCGAGATTCCCGGCCGTCATACCGGAGCGCTTCTCTCGAACAGCGACGGCGAGGCTGTGGCATACGCCATCTTCAACCTGCAGGACCGTGGCCCCATGTTCATCGAGCATGGCACCAAGGTCTATGCCGGCATGATCATCGGCGAGCACACGCGCGGCAATGACCTCGAGCTCAACGTCATCAAGGGCAAGAAGCTGACCAACGTCCGCGCCTCCGGCAAGGACGAAGCGGTGGTGCTCATCCCGCCGATCCGCATGTCGCTCGAAAAGGCTCTGGCCTACGTCGGTGAGGACGAACTCGTCGAGGTGACGCCGAAGTCGATCCGGTTGAGAAAGACGATTCTCGACCCGAACGAGAGAAAGCGCGTCAGCCGCCAGAAGGAAGCCGAAAGCGCTGCATGACACGGACTGAAAACTGCTCGTCTGCCGGAACCATTTGCCCTTCCGCGCGTTAAAGCGTGGGAGGGCAGTTCCGCATTGAGTTCAGATCAGCTTTATATACTACATCTCAGCCTGCACGGCCTGATCAGGGGATCTAGCCCCGAGATCGGATGTGACCTCGATACCGGCGGGCAGGTGCGCTATGTGCTCGACCTGATGAACGCGCTCGACCAGGACCAGCGTGTCCGCAAGGTCGAGCTTTTCACTCGCAAGATCATTGATCCCCGTGTTTCGTCCGACTATGCGGTCGAGCATGAGCGCCTGAGTGAGAAGGCCTCGATCCGCCGCATAGCATGCGGGCCGCGCCGCTACATCCGCAAGGAATTGCTCTGGCCATATCTTTCGGAATTCGTCGATGGCGCTCTGGCATTGATCAGGACGCAGCGCGAATTGCCCGATGTACTGCACGCGCATTATGCAGATGCGGGGTTCGTGGCCGCGCGGCTGTCGAAGGTATTAGGTATCCCCATCATCTTCACCGGCCACTCGCTCGGCCGCTTCAAGCTGCAGAATCTACTCGCGCGCGGCATGAAGCGCAGCCGCCTCTACGAGACATACTCCTTCGCGGAGCGCATCGAAGCTGAAGAAGAAACGATCGAGAACTCCTCGCTGCTTGTTGCCAGCAGCAGCAATGAGGAAACCGAGCAATACAAGCTCTACGACCATTACGATCCCAAGCGGATCATGGTGAACCCGCCGGGTTGCGACCTAGCACGATATGGAAAGCCGCCGGGAAAACGGGTGGCACAGGACCTGTCCAGCACACTTGGCCGCTTTCTCAAAGACCCAGCGAAACCGGCGCTGATCATGCTCGCCAGGCCTGATCCCCAGAAAAACATCCTGGCGGCAATCAAGGCCTTTGCCGAGCCCGAGCTGCGCAAGATGTGCAATCTGGTGCTGTTCCTTGGCGCACGCGATGACATCAAGGAACTGGAACCAGCGCAAAGGCAGCTGCTTCAGGACGTGTTCCATCTGGTCGACCGTCATGATCTCTATGGCAGCGTGGCCTATCCGAAAACCAATCCGCCCGAGATGGCCGCAGCGCTCTTCCACTACGCGCGCGACACGGGCGGCGCACTGCTGGCCCTGTCGCGTCACGAAAACTTCGGGCTGACGCTTGTTGAAGCCGCCGCTGCGGGGCTGCCCGTCGCGAGTTCTGGGGCTGGCGGCATGTCCGACATTCTCGAGATATGCAAGCACGGCGTGATTGTCGATCCGGACGATTCGAAGTCAACTGCCAAGAAGGTCCGAAAACTTCTTCTCGACCGTGAACAATGGCAGCAGATGTCGGAAAGCGGCAAGGCGGCGAGCAAGGCCAACCTCAGCTGGAAAAGCCATATCAATCGCTACATTCCCGCCATCCGGAACATCGTCAGCCACTCAAGTTCGCCAGCGGTGTTGCGTGCCAGGCCTAAGCCGCTTGGCACGGCGAGCCATTTGCTGGTGTGCGATATCGACGACACGCTCACCGGCAATCTGAACACGATCCGTGAGTTCAATGATTTCATCACCGAGCGGCAGGATCTGATCTTCGGCATCGCCACGGGCCGCAATGTGGCCGATGCGATGGAGACTTTGAGATCATGGTCGGTGGTCGATCCGCAGTTCCTGATCACGTCCGTCGGCACCGAAATTCACACCAACTTCGGGCAACTGCATGAGCATGAGCGCTGGCGGCGGCACATCCAGTTTCGCTGGCAGCCAGAGCGCATCCGCAATCTGATGCACAGCCTCGATTTTCTCCTTCCGCAGGAAGATGCGGCGCAGACCGTCAACAAGATCAGCTACTATTGCAAGAACGCGGATCAGGCTACGGTTGCGGCCATCAAGTCTCTGTTACGGAAGAATCTTCTTCAGGCACGCGTCGTTGTTTCGAAAAGATACTGCGTCGATATCCTTCCCGTCCGCGCATCCAAGGGGCATGCGCTCCGCTTTCTGGCAACGCAGTGGAAGTTTGACCTCGGGGATATCTATGCGGCGGGCGATTCCGGCAACGATCTCGACATGCTGCGCGGCATGGTCAAGGGCATCGTCGTCGGCAACCACAGCGATGAACTGGAAGCACTTCGCGAGGAGCCGACAACCTACTTCTCGGTGTGGCCGTCAGCAGCGGGAATACTCGATGGCTTGCGCCATCATGGCCTGATTTCCACACCCGCTTCAGCCTCCCCCGGCACATTGAGCTGACCAGCAGGCAGTGCATCCGGCGCTAACGTTTCCCTGGCCGAAACGATGAGCGGACTGAGGTCGATCGAAACCGGATGGGCAACTGCCTCCAGGCGCGGCAACAGGCCATATTTCCCGCCGTCGATACGAAGATAGCCTTCAGCCGTGGTCCAGATCGGCATGGGATCGGTAATCGTTCCAACGAAATCGCCGGCTGCATCGTGGTTGAGGAAGGCCATGAAGCCCAAGGCACCGTCTTCCATCTCCACCACGCGCCCACCGTAGAAATGACCGGTGTCGTCTCCGGCAAAAAACTCCTCTTCGACGAGTTCGAAGGGACCAGAGGATGAGCGCGAACGGATGTAATGCGTACCCGTCGCCAGGCCCGCCTTGCCGTTTGTCATGTAGGACGGTTCCCGGTGGCGCGATGAATTGCTGAACAGGCAGTACCACCATCCATCAAGTTCGAAGAGTTGCGGCACCTCCATCTCGCCGTAATAACCAATTCCGAACAGCCGCTCTTTCACGGTCCAGCTGACGAGATCGGGCGAGCTTGCCTGGCCAATGACGCCTGCACCCTTGGCCAGCCCATTTGGATCGCGCGCCGTGAACAGCATCCGCCATCCATCGCCATCGGGCGCCGGATAGACCCACGGATCGCGAAATGCCTGGTCGTGCCAGCGCGCCGGATCGAAGCTTTCGTAATGCGCGGCATCAAGTTCCAGAAGCGGACCCTCGAGCTTCTGCCAGTTGTAGAGATCATCCGAGACTGCGGCGCCGATTCGCTGGACCTTGCAGTTCTCGGCCTTGCTGCAGCCGGTGTAGAACATCATCCACTTTCCATCCAGCCGCCGCGTGATGGAGCCGGTCCAGGTCACGCCGTCATCCCAGCCGGGTTGCTCCGATGGGCTGATGACCACGCCATGATAGGCCCAGCTTTTCAGGTCTTTCGACGTGGCATGACCGATCCGGGCACGCGGGTGGCGGAGGTCCGGGTGATCGCCGGTCTTGGGCGCTGTCAGGCAGTACAAATGATATTCGTGATCATCGCGGGCAATCCAGAAGTCCCAGACGTAGCTGCCCTGCAGTTCGAAGCCCATGCCGGTGTCCTGCCAAGAGAGGTTGTGAAGCGGCGGCGAGTAACAATCCGCCACGGCCACATTAAGACGAGATCATGGTCTGCCCGGAAAGTTAACGGCAAATTTCCGAAGGCGAGAAAAAATCAATCGCTCGCCAGTTCCTTGCACGGCACCATGCTGATACCCGGCTCTCCGATCCTGGAATCGACCATCGGTGCATCGCGCTCGCAATCGAAGTCTTCCGCCAGATCGTCGGCTGCAAGGCGCGCTTGCGCGTTGGCGTTCGGATAGGATCCCGCAACGTAGTGCACGGGACAGGCCTCCTTGCCCTTCAATGCAGTGACAACAAGCCATGTCACCGCACCGCCTTCATCATCGGTCACCACGCGCCAGCGCTCGATGGCAGCGTAGGGCTTGCCATCCCGGAGACGCCATTCGATGGGGCTGAGGGCCGTGTTGAAGCGGTTGAAGGTCTTCCTGAAGGCACAGGTCCGGGCGGCTTCAGGCCCAAACCCGACGTAGTCCCGGTCGTCGGAACTCGCGACCACCACGTCAAGGCTCTTCAATCCTGGGCATTTCCAGGTGCCGGCAAAGACATATTCGTCACCCGCCTCGATGACCTTGCAGGTCTTGCCGAGGTCGAACTTCGTGTAGACGCTCGAATTCCCCCCAGCCATGGCCGCAGCCGGCAACAGACAGAAGATCAATAGCCAGAGAGGAATTCTCATGGCAATGAAGCTGCCATAAAGCTCAACTGCAAGGAAGCCCCATGCGCATCGACGCGATTTCGATCGGCAACAATCCCCCCAAGGAAGTCAACGTCCTCGTCGAGGTGCCGGTCGGTGGCGAACCGATCAAGTACGAGATGGACAAGGAGGCGGGCACGCTGGTGGTCGACCGCTTCCTCTA
>NZ_JBGSOZ010000200.1:0-6607 GCF_041738905.1 Aestuariivirga sp. | reverse complement strand
CCGGCACAGCTCGGCGATGCTGTATTCGCCGCGAAGCCCATCCAGCACAATGCGGATATTCTCCTCGGCCGAATGATGCTTCCGTGTCGCCCGCCGGATGTTCTTCACAACCTGCTCGGAGGTGGTCTTCGTCGTCTCGGATTTCTGTCTCATCAGCGCTTCTCCTGAAAGCTACGATGAACCAGAAATCCTCTCTTCCTCAAGTCAGCCAGTTTGTCTCATGAGGGCTGCCGCCGGACAACAACACAAGACGCGGCCATTGAACTTTCTCTACTGTTCCAGTTGGAGTGTGGTGGCTCGGTTTGTTTGACGGATATCCACCGGATGACCAGCCTGTCGGGTCCGAGATTCGCGCAATTCTGTGTTGGACGCAAGACTGGCCCTTGGCAAAGCCTGCAGGCGGCTTGAGCCATCGGATGCTGCAGCTTCCAGTTCCAGGGCAGGAGTTCGTCGAGTTTGCTGGCGCGATGGTCAGCAATGCGGGTGTCGAGAATTACTTCTCGCGCGTCAGCGGGGCGCAGATCGTTGCGGCACTGTGCGAAGCGAAGGGCGTGCCGGCGGCACCGTCATGGTCGAAGATGAAAAAGACCGAACTCGCGGTTCTTGCCGCCCGCGAGATCGTTGGAACCGGCTGGCTTCCGGAGGCGATGCGCCTGCGGAACAACACGGTCGAGGATCTCGACCAAATACCGTGATGTTCTAAACCTCTATGCCGGTCGCGCTCGGGACGGCGCGGCCGGTTTTTCATGCAGCAGTATCCCTGTCCCTGGAGTTCGCAGTTTGGGGGAACGCTTGGTGTATCGCTATACTTCGTTAAGTTTGCATAATGGCCTTTTTGCTAAGCCCGGCTACGCAAAAGGGCGTCGTTTCGAACCTTGAATTTGGTTTGACTTTATGACATTATACTAAGTATGACTGAGCGAAACGTCGGGAAGCTAAACCAGTTGGAACGAACCCTGCCGGAGGGCCTTGTGGCCGATGCGGCATGGATGGAGCGGCACGGCTATTCCACGAGCCTGCGCAGCCAATACGTCTCGGCCGGTTGGCTGGTGCAGCCGGTGCGCGGCACCTACAAACGGCCACTCGGCGAACTGGACTGGCAGAAAACCGTCGTTTCTCTCCAGAAACTCATGGGATACGCCCTTGCGGTCGGCGGGCGCACCGCGCTCGATCTGCAAGGATTCAGCCATTATTTGTCACTGTCCGGCCCTTCAACGATCCACCTCTATGGAACGGAGCCGCCTCCCGGCTGGCTATCCAAGCTTCCGTTGAAGGAGTCGTTCCGGTTTCACAGGTCGCAAGTGCTGTTCAAGAACCTTGCGGCCGGGAAGGAGCCGTTACAGGGCGGCACGTTGCGGGAATTGCCGGGACCGACGGATTGGCCGCTTGTGGCTTCGACGCCCGAGCGCGCACTGCTGGAAATGCTTGACGAGCTGCCCGGCCAGGAGAGCTTTCACTTGGTCGATATGATGGTCCAAAGCCTGAATACCTTAAGCCCGCGCCGGCTTCAGACCCTGCTTGCCGACTGCCGAAGCGTGAAGGTCAAGCGGCTGTTCTTCTTCTTCGCAGACCGCCATGCGCCGCCTTGGCTGAAGCAGATCAATCGCGAGGAGATCAGCCTTGGCAGCGGCAAGCGGATGCTGGTCAAAGGCGGGAAGCTGGACCCGAAATACCTGATAACCGTGCCGGAGGACCTCGGTGCCCCTGAATGAACGCTACAGGCGCCAGGTCGCCCTTCTGATCGCTGCCATGCCTTTCGTCGCGGCGGAGCGGGAGTTTGCGCTCAAAGGCGGCACGGCGATCAATCTCTTTGTCCGTGATATGCCACGCCTGTCGGTCGATATCGACCTGACCTATTTGCCGGTCGCGCCTCGGTCAGAGTCTTTGGCAGCCATAGATACGGGGATGAAGCGCATTGCCGCCGCTTTGCGCGCAGGATTGCGCGGCGTGCGCGTGAATGAGGTGGTGAACGCCCGGGAGCAGATCGTCACCAAATTGATGGTTCAGGGCAGCGATGCCCAGATCAAGATCGAGGTGACGCCCGTGCTGCGCGGCTGCGTGTTCGAGCCGGAAGTAAGGGCCGTCTCGCCGGCGGTGGAGGACACGTTCGGCTTTGCAGAAATGCAGATGGTCTCATTTTCCGACCTTTATGCCGGGAAGATTATGGCCGCGCTCGACCGTCAGCATCCGCGCGATCTTTTTGACGTGAGGGACCTGCTGGCCAATGAGGGCATCAGCGATGATCTGAGAAGGGCCTTTCCAGAACCTCGTCAGGCAGCACAGCGTCTCCCTGCTGAAGATCGTGAAGCTCTAGCGCCAGTCTATCGATCTGTTCCAGTTGATCGCCGCTGCCTTCCTTGGCCTTCCTTGCCTTCTCCAGCATCAGCATGAACTGTGCGTTGTGGATCGCTCTGGCCCGCTGCGCTGTCGCTAGGTCGGTGGTCCCTAGTCTCACTCTGTATCGAGCCTTCCCAGTCCACGGCTCAGACATGTATTCCCTTAGGTCAACAGGGGTCTTCCGGTCGTAGTAGAACTGACGTCCGTGAAGGAACAGATTGGTCATATCGGGCATCTCTGGAACTCCTTGGGACCACACTTCGGGACCACAGCTACTAAAGAAAAACCCAATATATCAAGCTATTTAAGACCTTAGAGTCGTATTGTGGACCCCTCCTGTCGGGCGCGCCATCTTCATTGGGTCCATACTGGGCACATAGGCCGTATTTCATTCCGAAGACATAGGTTACTCTTTAACTGCCTTCGAGGACGCTCGTCGCGCCTTGGAGGGAGTGTCGTGTCCTGAACGAACGCGTGAAGTTCATCGCCCTGTTTCCGGGGGCGGGAAGGTCGCGGCGCCGGCTGCCTTCTGGCCGGCTTGACCGTCAAGCACTGCTGATGGCGCGCGCTCCCATGCAATCCGGTTACAACAGGAAGTCAGCTTCAAGCAGATCAATCTGCCCGTTCAGTCTGATTTCCGAATTGGCTAGGCCGTCGCCGTCGCTGTCCAGTTCGACAATCGTCCGGTTGCCCGATTGGGACCAGCGCAATTCTCCTTCGGCACCCGAGAACCCATCCTGACCGCCGTTGCCGGTGAACTGAAAAGCCTGGTTGCCGCCCAGTGAGACCCTAGCGTCAATGTTGCGGAGGTCGATCAGGTCTCCATCGGCCTGCGAGAAATCGGTGATGATGTCACGGAGGGAGCCGATGCCCGACTGGTTGGTGCTGTTGAAGTCGAAACGGTCGAGCCCCGCGCCGCCGGTCATTTCATCTGTACCGCGTCCGCCGGTCAGCACGTCGTCGTGGTTGCCGCCCTCGAGGATATCGTCGCCGTCTCCGCCATCGAGCGTGTCGTCGCCGCCTCTTCCCAGCAGGAGATCGTTCCTGCCGCCGCCGCTCAGGACGTTGGACTCGCCATTACCGGTCAGGCTGTCAGCCCGCCCGCTGCCAACCAGGTTCTCGATGTCGAGGAACGTGTCGCCATCCGCTTCGCCGCCGGATGCATTGCCGCTGACCAGGTCCACGTCCACACCGGCGGAGGAACTCGCGTAGCTCGCGGTGTCAATCCCTGCTCCACCGTTCAGGCTGTCAGCACCTTGGCCGCCGATCAGCGTGTCATCGCCGTTGGCGCCTTGAAGATCGTCGTCACCGGCAAGTCCATTCAAGATGTTGTTGCTGGAATTGCCGATCAGCCGGTCACTCTGGGCATCGAGGCCAGTCAAATCGATGTCGGCACTGCCGGTGCCGCGAAGGATCTCGACGTTGAGAACGTTCGTGAACGAGATGGCCGTGTCGATCTGGTCGGCCGAGCCCGCCGCGGCACCGGCCTGTTCGATGATGATGTCCGGCACCGCCTGGCTGTCAGTGATGACATAGATGTCACTGCCGCCGCCGCCGCTCAGGGTATCGCGTCCGCGCCCTCCGTCGAGCCTGTCTTCGCCAGCGTCGCCCCAGAGCCTGTCGTCGCCGTCGGCGCCGTCGAGGACATCGGTGCCCGCTCCGCCCCGGATTTCATCGGCCACGGAGGTTCCCGTCACCGCGTCCTTTCCGGAACTGCCGAAGACCTGAACCAGATCGCCGTCTTCGCCCCAGTTGGCGAAAGTTAAAAGCGACAGGTCCAGAGATGTGCCACCGGTCAGATTGATGCGCAGTGTGTCTGTCACCTTGGCCTGCGCATTGCCATCCACCAGCGCATCGAGCGCAACCCCGGCGGCCCTGAACTGGTCTGCCGTAAACACGGCCACGCGGTCGACGATGCCGAAATTGAAGAAGTCGATTGTCTCGATCGAGGCGATGCTGAGGAGATCGAAACGGAACGTTCCGCTGCCAGCGGCCAACAGCGCATCGCTGCCGGCGCCCCCATCGACGCTCTCGCCCGCCACGATATCGGTGGCATCATACTGGAACGCGTCGTCGCCATCGCCACCGAGCAGGTCGTCAAGACCCAGTCCGCCAACGATCACGTCGTTGCCATTGAACCCATCCAGCCGGTTGTCGCCATCGTTACCGATGATGACGTCTTTGCGGTTCGAGCCGCTCACGTTCTCGATGGAGTTCAGGGTGACGTCATCGTTGTTGATGAAACGTGTCGCCGTGCCTGCTCCAAGGTCGATCCGCGTGTCGCCGACTTCGTAGTTGAACCTCAGGTCGAGCGTGTCGATGCCGGAATTGCCAAAGACGTCCTTGGTCCCAAGCCAGCGGCGCACTTCAATGGTATCGTTGCCAGCGCCGCCATAGGCCGTGTCGTTGCCCAGCGTGAGGCGGAGAATGTCGCTGCCGCCAGCGCCGCGCAGGATATCGGCTGACTGCGTGGAGTTGCGGTCGATGATGGTTTCGCCATAACCAGATCCTCTGACCTCCTCGAAGCCGGCAACACCCATTGTGCCCAGGTTGCGCCCGTCCCGAAACGTCGCAGTCGAGGTATCAAGATTGATGACGATGTCCGCGATCAGCCCGCCCAGGCCGCCTGAGGAGCCCAATCCTCCAAAGTCGATGATGTCGGTACCAAGACCACCGTCATAGAGGGCATCATCGGCGAAGTCGCCTTCGATGCGGTCATCGCCGGCCCAACCATGAATGGTATCGGCGCCTCCGGAGCGGAAGATGACGTCTGCGACCCTGGTGCCGACGATGTAGTCGTTTCCCGATGTTGCGTTGCCGGGCTGGTTTCCGCTGCCAAGAGGATCGCGGGGATCGAGGATGATGGAATGGAGTGTATAGGGTTCGAATTCGTTCTGGTTGTCGACATACCAAGTCAGCACGGCCCGTCCATCTTCAAGCGGAGCGACGTTGAAGTTCATCAGCCGTGCCGCCTCCACCGACTCCTCGTAGGTCAGGGCACCGGCATAGGGAAGAGTCGCCCCGCCCCGCTGGATGCCGTTGCCGTCGAACACGCGGATGTAGATCTCCTTCACCAGGTTGAGATGATCCGGGTCGTTGTTCACGTCCGGCGTGACCAGCAGGCCGTCCACCCAGACCACCCCGAAGCCACCGTCGGCGAAACCCACCACGCACGTGCTGGTGATGCCGAATTCATCGGATGACACGTTTTCATCCAGCAGGATCTGGCCGGTGCGCGCGGTGCCGTTGGAATTGAACACCTGCGCATAGACATCGTGCGTGAAGTTCTCGTAGTACTCGGACGAACCGTTGACCGGATGTTCGACGATCCAGGACACGACGAAGCCGCCATCGTCCAGAGCAGTGATCTGAGGCGAATAGGTTCCACCGCTGAAGTTGTTGTTCAGCGATGTCTCGCCGTTGAAGAAGATGCCGGCGCCGTTCAGAAAGACATTCGTTGATCCCACGACATTGCCGCTGCTGTCGTGGACGAAGACGATGAGATCGTCGCCGTTGCGGTCGTGGAAACGTGTGACCACGGCATAGTTGCCGCCCGAAAGAGCTGCCTGTTCAGTGGTGCCGCCGCCGTAACTGTTGACATGCACGCTCCGGGTCGCGAGCAGGAACGGCGCGTTGAAGCCGTTGGCATCGCTGTTGAGGAACCGGCCATACAGTTCGACGGTGTCGTCCGACGCATTCAACTCGATCTTGGTGGAGAGCAGCAGGTGGCTGTTGGCCGGATTGGACAGGTCTGCGGGTGCGACCGGCGCGTTGAAGCCGTTCGATATGCTCGCGGCCGCGTCCAGGCCCAGAGCGGCATTGTGTTCTTCCCAGATCGGGAGCGCGGAATCGGCATTCCTGTAGGTGATGAGGAAGCCGCCATCGTCGAGCGAGGCGACCGTGGATGAGCCCTGGTCCCCGTCGACGGCAAATTCGTTGAGCGTGAGGATGTCGCCGATCTGGTTGCCAAGTGGATCGAACAGCAACCCATTGACATTGGTCTGCGTGTCCAGCGGCGAGGTTCTTTGGGTACTGTCGAACACCACCAGGTAATTGCCGTTCATGAGTTGGGTGATCGACATACCCTGCCACTCAGGATATGGATTGGGCAGCATGCGGGTGTCAGATGTCGGGGATGTCCCGTACTCTGTTGAAAATGCCAAGGCTGGCGTCGCTGGTTGAACCTTATGCAGCATCGGCCAAGCGGTCAACTGCATGGGAGGCTGGCTGCTCGGTCCGATGGTTTTGAAGTGCGGCCTTGAGGATTGGC
>NZ_JBGSOZ010000165.1:0-9725 GCF_041738905.1 Aestuariivirga sp. | reverse complement strand
CGCGGGGGCTCTCTGCCTCGCCGTCGCGCGCGCGGGATGCGGTGCGGCGCGGCACCGGGCGCGTCACTGGCGAGGTCGCGGCCAAGCCGAGTCAGCCCGTGGGGGCAAATGCCGTCATTGACCTTGCGGATGAGGCCCAGCACTATGTCTCGCGCGCGGCCCTGAAGCTGAAGCATGGGCTCTCTCACTTCGGCATCGATCCGCACAGCCGCCACGCGCTCGACATCGGCGCCTCGACCGGCGGCTTCACGCAGGTGCTGCTGGAACAGGGTGCGGCGCATGTCACGGCCATCGACGTGGGCCATGGCCAGATGCAGGTCGAGGATGAGCGCGTCACGTTGATCGAGGGATTGAACGCGCGCGACCTCGCGGGCCATCACTTGCCGCACCCCATTGATCTCGTCGTCTGCGACGTGAGCTTCATCTCGCTCAAGCTGGCGCTTCCGCCCGCACTTGAACTGGCCGAAGAAGGCGCCTCGCTGGTGGCGCTCATCAAGCCGCAATTCGAAGTCGGCCGCGACGGCCTCGGCAAGGGCGGCATCGTGACGGATGAAACCGCACAGGCTCAGGTCTGCGCCGACATCACCGCACTCATCAGGTCGCACGGATGGCGCGTTCAGGGAATGACCGCTTCACCACTTGAAGGCGGAGACGGCAACCGGGAATTCCTGATCGCCGCGCGGAAAGGGTAGGGCCCTCATCCGCCTGTCGGGACCTTCTCCCATGACTTCGCCACGGGAGAAGGCCTTTCGCCTCTTGCGCCTTCGCCCGTCCGCAGGATGGGAGAAGGTCCCGAAGGGGGATGAGGGCCTCTAGCCTACCTGCCCGCGATGCCTGAGGAAGTGATCCGCCAGCACGATCGCCATCATCGCTTCGCCCACCGGAACCGCCCTGATGCCGACGCATGGGTCGTGGCGGCCCTTGGTCATCACGTCGGCTTCCTCGCCGGACGACGTCACGGTCTTCCGTGTACTGAGGATCGAGCTTGTGGGCTTCACGGCAAAGCGGACGACGACGTCCTGGCCCGTCGAGATGCCGCCGAGAATGCCGCCGGCATTGTTCGACAGGAACTCGGGCTTGCCATGGTGCATGCGGATTTCATCGGCGTTCTGCTCGCCTGACAATGCAGCGGACGCAAAGCCCGCGCCGATCTCGACGCCTTTGACCGCGTTGATGCTCATCATCGCCGAGGCGAGGTCCTGGTCGAGTTTGCCATAGACGGGGGCACCCCAGCCGGCAGGCAAGCCGCTTGCGGTCACCTCGATGATGGCGCCGCAGGACGAGCCTGATTTCCGCACGCCATCGAGATAATCTTCATAGAACTTCGCGGCGCGCGCATCGGGCGTGAAGAACGGGTTGCGGTCCACTTCCGTCCAGTCCCAGTTGGTAGGGTCGATCTTGTGCGGCCCCATCTGGATGAGCGCGCCCCTGATGCTGACGCCCGGAATGATCTTGCGGGCGACAGCGCCCGCCGCCACGCGAGCAGCCGTCTCGCGCGCCGAGGAACGTCCTCCGCCCTTGTAGTCACGCACGCCATACTTCGCCTGATAGGTGAAATCGGCATGGCCGGGGCGGTACTTGTCGCGGATGCCGGCATAGTCCTTCGAGCGCTGGTCGACATTCTCGATCATCAGCATGATCGGCGTGCCGGTGGTGACAGGCCCTCCGGTGCGGTCGTCCTCGAACACCCCCGACATGATCTTGACCTGGTCCGGCTCCTGCCGTTGCGTGGTGAAGCGCGACTGGCCGGGGCGGCGCTTGTCCAGGAATGACTGGATCTCATCGGCGATGAGCGGAATGTTGGGCGGGCAGCCGTCGACAATGCAGCCAATGCCGGGCCCGTGGCTTTCACCAAAGGTGGTGACGCGGAACATGTGTCCGAAACTATTGTAAGACATGACGACTCCCTAAGCCGCAATGACCGTCGCGTCAAACCACTCGGCCGTGCCGTTGGCCAGCTTGCAGTAATAGCCCTGGTGCATCACCTGCTCCACGAGGTCGCGACGGGGCAGTCCCGCAATCTCCGCGATGAGGCAGCGGCCAATGGCGCCATGCGCGACGACGACCGTCGGCCGGTCCAGCGAGTCGAGCCATTGGTTGATGCGCAGGTGGCCGTCTTCGTAGCTCTCACCATCGGCGGGCCGCCAGGAGTAGCGGTCTTCTGGATGAGCGGGGTAGACGGGCGAGGACTTCAGCTCCCAGAAGGGTTTGCCCTCCCAGACGCCGAAGCCGAGCTCCTTGACCGCGGGCTCGATCACGATCTGCTGCGGTTCGAGCGCCAGCTGTTCCGCAATGTAGCCCATGGTCTGGCGGGCGCGCAGCAGCGGGCTCACCACGAAGTTGAAGCCGGGTTCGAAATCCGGGACGGACACCAGCGCGCGGGCCACGGCCTGGGCCTGGCCATGCCCCCTGGAGTTGAGCGGCGTGTCGGTCCAGCCCTGGATCAGCCCCTGGACATTCCAGTCGGTCTCGCCATGGCGGACGAAAAAGATGGGAGGGCGGCTCTTACTCACCGTTGCCGTTCACCGTGATATCGGGGGCATCCGGGTGCTTCATGCCCACGATGTGATAGCCGGCGTCCACATGGAGGATTTCGCCTGTCACGCCGCGCCCGAGGTCGGACAGCAGATAGAGCGCGGAATCGCCCACCTCGTCGATGGTGACGGTGCGCCGGAGTGGCGAGTTGTATTCGTTCCAGCGCAGGATGTAGCGGAAATCACCGATGCCCGAGGCGGCCAGCGTCTTGATGGGGCCAGCCGAAATGGCGTTGACACGAATGGCCTTGGGGCCAAGGTCGGCGGCCATGTAGCGCACGGAGGCCTCAAGGCCCGCCTTGGCGACACCCATCACGTTGTAATGCGGCATCCACTTTTCAGCGCCGTAGTAAGTGAGCGTCACCATCGAGCCGCCGTCATTCATCAGCTTCTCGGCGCGCTGCGCGACAGCTGTGAAGGAGTAGACGCTGATGAACATCGTCTTGGTGAAATTGTCGGGCGTGGTGTCGATGTAGCGGCCGGTCAGCTCATCCTTGTCGGAGAAGGCAATGGCATGGACGAGAAAATCGAGCTTGCCCCAGCTCTGCCGGATCGCCTCGAATGTTGCATCGATCGACGCCATGTCGGTGACATCGCAGGGCACCACGATCTTGGAGCCGATTTCGGCGGCGAGCGGTTCAACACGCTTCTTCAGCGCATCGCCCTGATAGGTGAAGGCGAGCTCGGCGCCCTGTGCGGCGCAGGACTTGGCAATGCCCCAGGCGATGGACCGGTTGTTGGCAACCCCCATGACGAGGCCGCGCTTGCCTGCCATCAAACCTTTGTTTTCGCTCATGCTTTTGTCCATCTTCCGCAAATGGCCGGTCCGCGCCCGGCGCGCGGTTAATTGACACAAGTCCGATAGCAGGTCCACTGGAAAGAAATCATGCAGGAATTGAGGGACGGACATCTTGCGGCAGGTGCCGCGGGCGGTTCCGATCCCTCGCGACTTCACATGGCTGATGGTCTATGCGGGAGGTTGATCCGTAGTCTGGCGCAATGGCATAAGCCTGAGCGGCAAGGCACTTGGGGTGAAGATCGATGAGCTTGAGCGATATTTCGAAACTGACGGCGTCGATGGGCTTCACCGAGCGGAACGATCCTTTCAACCTGTTCGGCGAGTGGTTGAAGGAGGCTGAAAAGTCGGAGCCGAACGACGCCAATGCCATGGCGCTTGCCACGGCGGACGAGGAGGGGCTCCCGAATGTCCGCATGGTGCTGCTCAAGGATTTCGATGAGCGCGGTTTCGTATTCTACACCAACTTTGAAAGCCAGAAGGGCCAGGAAATCCTCGGCACCATGAAGGCAGCACTGGTCTTCCACTGGAAGTCCTTGCGCCGGCAGGTGCGGGTGCGAGGCCTCGTCGAGGAAGTGACGAAGCAGGAGGCCGACGCCTATTTCGCCTCGCGCCCGCGTGACAGCCGCATCGGCGCCTGGGCCTCCCAGCAGTCGCGCCCGCTCGAAAGCCGTTTCGCGCTTGAAACCGCGGTGGCGATGAACACCGCGCGCTATGCAATCGGCGAGGTGCCGCGTCCGTCCTACTGGTCAGGCTTCCGCATCAAGCCGCTGTCGATGGAATTCTGGCATGACCGGCCCTTCCGCCTGCACGACCGTGTTGTCTTCCGGCGGCCCGACATGACGAGCGCCTGGACGAAGGCGAGGCTTTATCCGTGAACACGACAGCAGCCTCCGAGCGCAAGACCCTGATCCTCACCGGCGCCTCGCGCGGCATCGGCCACGCGACCGTGAAGCGCTTCTCGACGGCGGGTTGGCGCGTCATCACCTGTTCTCGCCAACCCTTTCCGGAGGATTGCCCGTGGGACGCAGGACCGGACGATCACATCGTGCTCGATCTCGCATCGTCGGTTGATACGCACGCGGCCATCGCGGTGATGAAGGAAAAGCTGAAGGCGCAGGGCTCCAAACTCCACGCGCTCGTCAACAATGCGGCAATCAGCCCAAAGAAAAAGGGCGGCGGTCGCCTCAACACCATCGAGACGGCGGAGGAAGACTGGAAGACGGTGTTCCAGATCAATTTCTTCGGCCCCATCATGCTGGCGCGCGGCTTGATGGATGAACTCGTGGCGGCGAAGGGTGCGGTTGTGAATGTCACGTCGATCGCGGGCTCGCGCGTTCATCCGTTCGCCGGTGCCGCTTACTCGACGTCGAAGGCAGCACTCGCATCTCTGACCCGCGAGATGGCTGCGGACTTCGGTCCGCACGGCGTTCGCGTCAATGCCATTTCACCGGGCGAGATCGAGACCTCGATCCTGTCGCCTGGCACCGAAAAGCTGGTGGCGCAGATCCCGCAGCGCCGTCTGGGCCAGCCCGAGGAAGTGGCAAGGGCCATCTATTTCCTCTGCACCGACAGTTCGAGCTACGTGAATGGTGCCGAGCTTCACATCAACGGCGGGCAGCATGTCTAATTCGGCATACCGGCCGGAAACCATCGCCGCCCATGCCTTGCGGGCCGTGGACGAAGCGACGGGCGCCGTTGTGCCGCCGATCTATACGTCGTCCACTTACGCTCGCGACGAAAACTATCTGCCGAAGATGAAGGAAAACTACGTCCGCAACGGCAATCCGACGCTGTGGCAGACGGAAGAGACCATTGCGGCACTCGAAGGCGGCCCGGAGGCTCTGCTCTTTGCGTCCGGCATGGCGGCGATCACCACGCTCACCGAAACCATTCCGCAAGGCGCCCATGTCGTGGCACCCGACGTGATGTACTATGGCACGCGCGACTGGCTGAAGCGGCTGGAAGGCCTTGGTAGAATCAGCCTCACCCTGTTCGATCCGCGGCAGGCGGGAGCGTTGGCGGCATCGCTCCAGCAAGGCAAGACCGATCTCGTGTGGATCGAAACACCGCTCAACCCGACATGGGATGTGATCGACATCGAGGCTGCCGCCAATGCCGCGCATGACGCGGGCGCCATCCTTGCCGTCGATGCCACGGCCACGGGCGCTGTTACGACCCAGCCGCTGAAGCTTGGCGCCGACATCGTCTTCCACTCCGCCACCAAATATCTGAACGGCCATTCCGACGTGCTCGCGGGTGTGCTGGTCACGCGCGAGGTGAACCAGCGCTGGAAGGACGTGGCGATGCTCCGCACCAAGATGGGAGCACCACTGGCTCCGCTCGAATGCTTCCTGCTGATGCGGGGCATGCGGACCGTCTTCGTGCGCTTTCGGCAATCGTCGGCGAACGCCATGGCCATCGCGCGGCATTTCGAGAAGCACCCCAAGGTGGAGCGGGTTCTCTATCCGGGCCTTGCTTCGCACGCGGGCCATGCCATTGCGCTGAAACAGATGACCGACGGCTTCGGCGGCATGATGTCGATTCTCGTCAAGGGCAGTTTTGACGATGCAAAACGCCTCTGCACGCGGCTGAGGGTGATCGTGCCCGCGACGTCGCTCGGCGGTGTTGAGAGCCTCGCCGAGCATCGCAAGTCGGTGGAAGGCCCGACAAGCCCTGTGCCTGATAATCTGGTTCGGCTGTCGGTCGGCATTGAGCATGTCGATGACCTGATTGCGGACCTCGAACAGGCACTGAACGGCCTCTGAGTTTCCTCACACAGCCTTGGCGTGCCGGTTGGGCGCTGCCACGAAATGCGTGTCGAAGGCAGCAGCCACGGTGCGCAGGAACAGGCGATGCTGCGGCGGAACCGTGAGACGCGTGCCCTCCACCCGCGCGATGCCCACGCAGATTGCCGCTTCGAGCTTCTGTTCCACATCGCTGAAGATGCCGGGATCAAAACCGTGCTTCTGGGCAATCTTGCCGGGATCGACGCTGAGATCGCACATCAGCCGTTCGATCACCTCCGATCGCATGCGGTCTTCGGGCGTCGTTGCAAGCCCGCGGGTGACCGGGCTTTCGTTGCGGTCGATCTTCTGTGACCATTCCAGCGTGTCGCGTGCCGACTGGACGAAGCCTTGCGGAAATTCGCCGATGGCGGAGGCGCCGAACGAGAGCAGCGCATCGGAGACGTCCGTCGTATAGCCTTGGAAATTCCGCCGCATGGTGCGGTTGGCCGCGGCCTGGGTCAACTCGTCATGGCCCAGCGCGAAATGGTCGAGGCCGATCGCGGCATAGCCAAGCGACCTGAGTTCCGATTCAATCGTGGTAGCCTGCGCATAGCGCTCCATGACGCCCGGGAGTTCGGCGTCATTGATCATCTTCTGGTGCTTCTTGAACCACGGCACATGCGCGTAGCCGAAGACCGAGATGCGGTCCGGCTGCAACTCGGACGCTTGCCGGGCGGTCCTGGCGACGCTTTCGACGGTCTGGGCAGGAAGACCGTACATGAGGTCGAAGTTCACCGAGGTGAAACCTGCTGCGCGCAGGTACTCGTTCGCAGCCGCGACGAGGCCGAATGTCTGGAGCCGGTTGATCTTCATCTGAACCGGTGTCGCGAAGTCCTGCACGCCAAAGCTGATGCGGGTGAAGCCCATTCCGGCCAGAACCTTGGCACGTTCGCGGGTGAGGGTTCGCGGGTCTGATTCAAGCGCCACTTCGCCGCCGGAAGCCAGGCCGAAGCCCTTGTCGATGGCGTCCACGATCTCGGCAATATGCAGGTCATCGAGATAGGTCGGCGTGCCCCCGCCGAAATGCAGGTGCTTCACCAGCCCCTTCTTTCCGCCAAAGAGCGAGGCGGAACGCCGGATGTCCCGGATCAGGTATTCCACATAGCGCGCCGCGCGGTCGTAGGAATTGGGCACCGAGGTGTGGCACCCGCAATACCAGCACAATTGCCGGCAGAACGGGATGTGGACATAGACCGAGAGGGTCGCGTCCGGTGCCAGCGAGACCAGCCAGTCGTCGGCGGTCTTGCCGGAAAAATCGGGTTGGAACTGAACCGCCGTCGGGTAGCTCGTGTACCGCGGCACGTCCTGCATGGCGAAGGGGAGAAGTTTCGTGTCCATGGAAACTGACACTGATGCCGGCTGACACCAAACTCCTTGACCTTGATCAATCCTTCCCGGGTTTTTTCAGTAGAGCCCGGTCTTGTAGTCGCCCTCGACATCGGCGTCGGCCTTCGAGGCTTCCGACTCGTCCACGCCCGTTTCGCTGGTCTGGTCCATGATGATACGGGCGATGGAGGGCATGCTCGCGCGGTCCTGCCGGTATTCGCCGCTCCACAGCTTCGAGCGCTTCAGCGCCTTGGCGCAGTGCATGAACACTTCCTCGACCCGGATGAGGATGCCGACCTTGGGCGTCTTGCCCGAGACCGTACAATGCGCGAGGAGCTCTGCATCTTCCGTGATCCGCGCGCGGCCGTTGAGCCGCAGCGTATCCTCGAAGCCCGGAATGAAGAACAGGCAGCCGACATTGGGGTTGGCCACGATGTTGGCCATCGTGTCCAGCCGGTTGTTTCCCGGCCGGTCTGGAATGAGGATCGTGTGGTCGTCCACCACATGGACGAAACCCGGAGGATCGCCGCGGGGCGAAAGATCGGCCTTTCCATCCGCAGCCGCCGTGGACACGACCACGAAAGGCGACATGGCGATGAACTGGCGCGAGTACTTGTCGAGGCCCGGCCGCGACTTGGTGATCGCGAGGGGGTGGACCTCGCCGAACTTCGACCTCAGTTCCCCCTCGCTCTCGATCATGCGGCCCTCGCGTTTTCCTTGGAGGCCCAGGCTTCCATCTCGTCGAGGCCCTTTTCCACCATGTCGAACATTTCGTGGATTTCATCGGTGGTGATGACCAGCGGCGGGCAGAAGGCGACCGAGTCCTGGATGTTGCGGACGATGAGGCCCAGGTCCTGCAGCTTGTTCACCATCGTGGCGCCGGCCATCTTCTTCGGGTCGAAGGACCGCTTCGTCGCCTTGTCGGCAACAAGCTCGATGGCGCCGATGAGGCCGACTCCGCGCGCCTCGCCCACCATCGGGTGATCGGCCAGCTTGTTCAGCCGCATCTGGAACAGCGGCGACATCTTTGCCGCATGCTCCATGATCTTGTCGCGCTGATATATCTCGATGGTCTTGAGCGCGATGGCGCAGCCCACGGGATGAGCCGTGTAGGTATAGCCGTGGCCGAAGGTGCCGAGCTTGCGGCTCTCGTCCAGCATAGCCTGGTAGAGGTCTTCCTCGATGGTGATGGCGCTCATCGGGAAATAGGCGGTGGTGATGGCCTTGGCCATGGTGATCGAATGCGGCTTCATTCCCATGGTGGTGGTGCCGAACCAGTTGCCGGTGCGGCCGAAGCCGCAGATCACTTCGTCCGCGATGAAGCGGATGTCGTACTTCTCGAGGATCGGCTGGATCTTCTCGAAATAACCCTTGGGCGGCATGATGACACCACCAGCCCCCATGACGGGCTCTGCGATGAAGGCAGCGCAGGTCTCAGGCCCTTCACGCAGGATCAGGTCTTCAAGGTCCTGCGCCATGCGCGAAGCGAAATGCTCTTCAGTCTCGCCATCCTTGCCGAACCTGTAGAAGTGCGGGCACGATGTGTGGACGACGTTCTTGATCGGCAGGTCGAAATCGGTGTGGACCCACGGCAGGCCGGTGAGCGAGGCCGACGCGATGGTGACGCCGTGATAGGCGCGAACGCGGCTGATGATCTTCTTCTTCTCGGGCTTGCCACGGGCATTGTTCATGTACCACGTGAGCTTCATCTGCATGTCGTTGCCTTCCGAGCCCGACGTGCCGAACAGAATCTTCGACGCGGGGCAGGGGGCGATTTCCTTCAGCTTCTCCGAAAGCTCGATCACGCCGTCATGCGACTTGCCGCCGAACGCGTGTGTGAAGGACACCTTGCGCAGCGCCTCGGCACCCGCTTCCGCGATCTCGACATTGCCGTAGCCCAGTGCCGTGCACCACAAGCCCGCCATGCCTTCGAGATAGCGCTTGCCCTTGTCGTCATAGAGATAGATGCCGCGGCCCTCGTTGAGAATCAGGGGTCCGACCTCGCGGTGGCGGGCGAGGTTCGTGTAGGGATGGATAACCGTCTCGATGTCACGGACGGCCATATTGGACAGCGGCATGCTTTGGTTTCCTCCTGGAAAGCGGAGACTATAGTCACGGAATGCCCGAATTGGCCAGACATGGGGGATGTCCCGCTCAATGTAGAAAATTGGAGTGAGGTTGGCGTTGCTCTCCTCGAGCCGTAGGCTCGGGGTGTTCAATCCTGAATGGAGAGCAACACCATGAAGAAAGCTACCACGTCTATCGAGGCGCTTGCCAGTG
>NZ_JBGSOZ010000160.1:0-17736 GCF_041738905.1 Aestuariivirga sp. | reverse complement strand
AGATCGAGAACATGTTCGGAAGGCTCAAGGACTGGCGGCGCATCTCAACCCGCTATGACCGTTGCTCTCACACCTTCTTCTCGGCAATCTGCATTGCGGCCAGCGTCATCTTCTATCTCAATCAATGAGTCCTGACCCTAGATCCTCTCTTCGATCATGCAACCATCAGTCTCAAATTATCTGACGAAGGACAAGCCGCAGCGACCGCTTGACCCGCCGCTCCCCTTGGTGCAGTTCGGCGGGGCAGCAACATTTGCGCCTCATCGCCATGCCGGATCAGACGGCCTGACAGTTCCGCACTCTGCGGTTTGTGCCGTTCGAAATCGAACTCAAAGGCTGAGAAAGAAGCAGGCCATTTCCACGGCAGTGCGTCAGTGCCTGCGGGTCCAGTCTGGCAGCCAGTTGCCGTGAGCCGCGATGAGGTCTTCGACCAGATCCCATATCTGCTGCAAGTCAAGTTCAGCTGCCGTGTGAGGGTCCATCATGGCGGCATGGAAAATGGATTCTCGGCGTTCCGTCATGAGGGCGTGAACGGTCAATTCCTGCACGTTGATGTTGGTTCGGATCAGCGCGGTCAGTTGCGGCGGCAGGTCTCCGATGAACGTCGGCTGGATGCCCCGGTCATCAACGAGGCAGGGCACCTCCGCGGCACAGGCCGCCGGCAGCGAGGTGATGCAGCCGTTGTTCCTCACATTGCCGTAGATGACTGCGGGCTCGCCCGTCCATACCGCGTTGACGATGGCCGAGGCATATTCATGCGACGCCTTGACCTCGATCTTCTCGGCCTCGCGAAAGGCTGCGGCCTCGTCCTTCCACCGCGCCACCTGCTCGATGCAGCGCTTGGGATATTCGTCGAGCGGAATGCCAAACGTTTCAATGAGGTCGGGCCGCCCCTCCTTGATGAAGTACGGCGTGTATTCGGCAAAGTGCTCGGAGCTCTCGGTGACGAAGTAGCCGAGCCGCTTCAGCATCTCATAGCGCACCTTGTTCGGGCAGCGCGGATTCCAGGTCGACGGCTTGGGGAACCGTCCCTCCGCGTAGCCCTTTTGAAGCGCGGGATAGAGATCGATGGTGCTGCCATCCTTCCGGCGGTGCTCGAACTGCAGGTAGAAGGCCATGTGATTGATGCCGGCGGCCCGATACCGGATCTCTTCGACCGGAATGTCGAGGTCATGCGCGAGTTCGGCCGCCGTGCCCTGCACGGAGTGGCATAGACCCACCTGCCTGATCTGCGGATACTTCTCCGCGATGGCCCAGGTGTTGATGGCCATGGGATTCACATATTGCAGCAGAAGCGCTTGCGGGCAAACCTGCAGCATGTCCTCGCAGATGCTCCAGAGATGAGCCACGGTGCGCAAGCCCCGCATGATGCCGCCGACGCCCAGCGTGTCGGCAATCGTCTGGCGGAGGCCAAATTTCTTCGGCACCTCGAAATCGGTCACCGTGCAGGGCTCGTAGCCGCCGATCTGGAATGCGACGATCACGACGTCCGCTCCTTCGAGCGCCGTGCGCTGGTCGGTGTAGGTCTGCACCTGCGCCTTGACGCCCAATGTCCTGATCAGCTTTCCGGCAACGAGTTCGGACTCCCGCAAGCGCTGCGGGTCAATGTCCATGAGTGCGATGGTGGCGCCGCTGATGGCCGGGCGCTGCAGGATGTCGCCGACGATGTTCTTCATGAACACCGTTGAACCTGCGCCGATGAAGGCAATGCGGGGAGAGGACGCCATGATCGATAACCTGTGCAGAATAGGAAGCTGTCTTTCAGCATCCACATTCGGGTTGCGGAAAGCAATGACCGAAGCCGGGAATTGCTTCCGGCTTTCTAAGGTCAGGCCACTCTGGTGATGCGGCTGTAGGTCTGCCGGAACGCGGCAGGGCTCGTCTTGAACCGCTGTTCGAAGGCCGTGTAGAAACTCGACAGGGATCCGAACCCGCAGTCGAATGCGATCGACGCCACTGGCAGGTCGGACGCGATCAGCATCGACTGGGCCATGTCGAGCCTGTGCCGCGTGATCGATTGCTTGATCGTGAGGCCGACCGCCCGCTTGAACAGTGTCATCGCATAGTTGGGATGAAGGTCCGCGGCCTTGGCCACTTGCTCTGCAGAGATATCTTCCAGCGCGTGCTCGCCGATGAACTGCGCCATCTTCTCGACCCGCAGCGCGCGGTCGTGGTCATGGCTCAGCGGCGTTTCGCGATGCGCCAGCGGCGACATCTCGCGCAGGTCGTGCCATCCTTCACGGTCAAGGCGGCGGACGCGGGCGGTGAGCTCGTCCTTGACGATCGTTTCCAGCTGCCCATCGCCCTGCAGCAGGTCTTCGCGCCAGCGCATGAACATGTCCTTGTCATAGGACTTGATGTCGAGCGCCTCGATCATGGCGCCCCGGAAGATTGCGGCACGTAATTCGCTGAGCGTGGGCAGTTCGAGGAAGACCGCCATCGGCACATAGAGAACAACGAAGGATGTGTCCGTTTCGCATTCCGTCACCTGATGCGGGATCATGCCCCAGAACAGCGCCAGCCGCCCCGCGGACAACGTAAGCACGCGACCATCGAACCAATAGGTCATGCTGCCGCTCAACACGAAATTTAGTTCGACCTGGCTGTGCATGTGGGGGCCCGGCATGGGCTGGACCTGGAGGTTGCTGCCGGCACAGAAACGGTGATCGCCAAAGACAACAAGGGGATAGCCACGGTTCATGCCGGGGTGGGCCGGCACGCTTTCATCCCTATACCGGGGCGCGTTGGGGGTGAGTCTTGCCATGGTGCTTAGGATTCCGGAAGTTCTATGGCCATTTGCGGTAGAGACTTGTCGAAAAAGCATCGAAGGTCAAGGTCAACATGTGAGCCAAAGAAAAGCCGCCACATGACGTGCTACCGCCGCCATGGTGGCGGCGATCCTGGGAGGACCATCAATGACAATTCTCAAGAGCCTGCTTGGGCTCGGATTCGCCTTTGCGCTTTCAACGTCCACGGCACTTGCCGGTGAACTGGTCATCAACTCGGACCAGTCCGACCCCGCGCCCAAGAAGGCCATGGAAGACCTAATCATGGACTTCGAGGCGAAGAACCCCGATATCAAGGTGAAGTGGAACAACTTCGACCATGAGGGCTACAAGTCCGCCATCCGCAACTTCCTGACCGCCGACGCGCCCGACGTTGCCGCATGGTATGCCGGCAACCGCATGGCGCCCTTCGTCAAGGCCGGACTGTTCGAACCTGTGGACGATGTGTGGGAGTCCAATGGCTTCAATGATCAACTGAAGTCCGCGGCCGCATCGATGACCATCGATGGCAAGAAGTGGGGCGTGCCCTATACCTATTACCAGTGGGGCATCTACTACAACAAGGAGGCCTACAAGAAGGCAGGCGCTGAGGTGCCGAAGAACTGGGCCGAGTTCGTCGCGAACTGCGAGAAGTTCAAGGCTGCGGGCATCGACTGCCTCACCACGGGCACCAAGGCGCTGTGGCCTGGCGCGGGCATCTTCGACTACATGAACCTGCGTGTGAACGGCTACGAGTTCCACATGGACCTTGCCAATGGCAAGGTGCCGTGGACCGACCCGAGGGTGAAGGCCACATTCGCCGAGTGGGCCAAGATCGTTCCCTACATCACCGCCAACCATGCCGCCATCGACTGGCAGGATGCCGCGGCACTTCTGTCACAAGGCAAGGCCGCCAACTATGTCATGGGCAACTTTGCCGTCGCCACCTTCAAGGATGGCGGCATGACCAACGACACGCTGGGCTTCATGGTGTTCCCGGAAATCACGCCTGGGGTCCCTCGCGCCGAAGAAGCTCCGACGGATACGTTCCACATCCCGTCGGGCGCCAAGAACAAGGAAGATGCGAAGAAGTTCCTCGCCTACCTTGGTTCCGCCGAAGCCCAGACGAAGATGAACGCGACGCTCGGGCAGCTACCCACCAACAACACCTCGACGGTGGGTGACGATCCCTTCATCAAGGCCGGCTTCGAAATGCTGTCGAGCGCCTATGCGCTCGCCCAGTTCTTCGACCGCGATGCGCCAGCCGACATGGCGAAGGCCGGCATGGAGGGCTTCCAGGAGTTCATGGTGAAGCCCGAGAAGGTGGATGCAATCCTCGAGCGCCTCGAGAAGGTCCGCCAGAAGGTCTACAAGTAAACCACAGGGGCCGGGCTTGCTCGCGAGCCCGGCCAACTCCTTGCGCGGCAGGCTGTCCGCAGGAACGTGATTGAACCACTCCGGGGAAACCTGAACACTTCTGCTGCCGGGGCGGCTTTCCGCCACTCCCTGCCCAGACAGGACGCCGAACATGGCAGGCCTCAACCGAAAACGCTGGAACCAACGCACCTATGCGCCGTGGCTGTTCCTGGCTCCCGGCATGCTGATGTTTGCGGTCTATGTTGTCTTTCCGATCTTTCAGTCGATCTGGATCAGCTTCTTCGAATGGGACGGACTAGGCCCCAAGACATGGGTGGGGCTCGGCAATTACGTTGACCTGCTGGATGACGAGTCCTTTTACAAATCTCTGCAGAACAACCTCATCTGGCTGGTGCTTTATCTCCTCGCCATTCCGGCGGGCCTGGCTGTTGCGCTGTTCCTCAATCAGACGGTTACCGGAATAAGGCTCTACAAGTCGCTGTTCTTCTTTCCTTTCGTCATCAGCCAGGTGGTGGTGGGCCTCATCTTCTCGTGGTTCTACGCGCCGGACTTCGGGCTCCTGCCCAAGATCATCGGATTCTTCACCGGTTCCGAGGTGGCCGTCCTCGCCGACGAGCGATACGCGACCTATGGCGTCATCGCGGCGGGCCTCTGGCCGCAGATCGCCTATTGCATGATCCTGTACCTGACGGGTCTCAACAACATCAATCCGGAACAGGTCGAGGCCGCGCGCATGGACAATGCAAAGGGCTGGTCCATGCTCTGGCACATCATCATTCCGCAGCTGCGCCCGGCCACCTTCATTGCCATGGTCGTGACTGTCATCGGCGCGCTGCGCTCCTTCGACCTGGTCTCGATCATGACGGTCGGCGGACCCTACGGCTCAACGCGCGTGCTGTCCTACTTCATGTACGAACAGGCTCTCTCAGAATACGGCGTTGCTATGGGATATGGCGCTGCCATCGCCACGGTTCTATTCGCCATCATGCTCGTCTTCATCTCGATCTTCATCGTGCGGATGCTGCAGCAGGAAAGGAACGCCTGAATGTTCCCGACCCCCATCGCCAGAACCGCACCATGGGTGCAGCGGACCTACAAATGGCTGCTGCCCGCAGCACTGATCGTGTGGCTGCTGCCGCTGATCGGCATTGCCGTCACCTCGATCCGGCCTTCGTCGGACCTTGCGGCAGGCAACTACTTCGGCTGGCCGTCCGGCTTCAACTTCATCGAGAACTACTCGACCGTCTTCGAGAACAGCAACATAGGCTGGTACATCCTGAACTCGTTCAAGGTCACCATCCCCACGGTCATCGGCGCCGTCGGCCTGTCATGCCTCACGGGCTATGCGCTGGCGGTTTACAAGTTCCGCGCCAACCTGCTGGTATTCTTCATGTTCGTCGCCGGCAATTTTGTGCCGTTCCAGATTCTTGCCATTCCCGTGCGTGACCTGACGCTGCAGTTCGGCATGTACAACACCACCATGGGACTGGTGATGTTCCACGTCGCCTTCCAGACAGGGTTCTGCACCCTGTTCATGCGCAACTTCATCAAGGGCCTTCCCTTTGCCCTGATCGAATCGGCGCGTGTCGAAGGCGTGAGCGAATGGAAGATCTTCTGGTACATCGTCATGCCGCTGATGCGCCCCGCAATCGCGGCCCTGTCGGTGCTGATCTTCACTTTCGTCTGGAACGATTATTTCTGGGCCACCGTGATGGCGCAGTCGGCCGACGTGCGGCCCGTAACGGCCGGCATGAACGAGCTGAAGGGTCAGTGGAAAGTGGCCTGGGAACTGATCGCGGCGGCCTCCATCATCGCAGCGCTTCCGCCTGTCGCCATGTTCTTCCTGATGCAGAAACACTTCATCGCCGGCCTCACGCTCGGCGCCACCAAGGGATAGCTCATGGCAACCGTCACGCTTCGAAATGTCGCCAAGTCCTTCGGTTCGGTGCATGTCATCAAGGGTGTCGACCTCGATATCGCCGATGGCGAGTTCACGGTGTTTGTCGGGCCGTCGGGCTGCGGCAAGTCCACTCTGCTCCGCATGATCGCGGGGCTGGAAGACATCACATCGGGCTCGCTGCAGATCGGCGGGCGCGAGATGTCCGATGTAGAACCGGCGGATCGCGGCGTCGCCATGGTGTTCCAGTCCTATGCACTCTATCCGCACATGACAGTGCGGGATAACATCGGCTTCGGGCTGCGCATGACGGGGCATGACCGGCAGGACATTGCCAGGCGCACGCAGAGGGCCGCGGACATGCTGCAACTTGGCAGCCTAATGGACCGCAAGCCGTCGCAGCTCTCCGGCGGCCAGCGCCAGCGCGTCGCCATCGGCCGGGCCATCGTGCGCGAGCCCCAGGTCTTCCTATTCGACGAGCCGCTTTCGAACCTCGATGCCGCCTTGCGCGTGCAGATGAGAATCGAGATCGGCAAGCTCCACAATGATCTCAAGTCGACGATGATCTATGTCACCCACGACCAGGTGGAAGCGATGACCATGGCTGACAAGATTGTGGTCCTCAATGGCGGCATTGTGGAACAGGTGGGCTCTCCGCTCGAGCTTTATCACCGGCCCCGCAACATGTTCGTGGCAGGCTTCATCGGCTCGCCTAAGATGAACTTCATTCCCGTGGCCGTGGATGAAGCGAGAGAAGGACGCGTGAGCCTCGCCTTGCCGGGCGGTGGCAAGATGGCTGTGCCGATGCCTGGGCATCTTCCTGCGCCTGGCACGCGCCTGACACTGGGCTGCCGTCCCGAACATGTCGGCATCGGCAAGGGCGTCGAGACCTCCGGCGCTCTCAACGGCACCATCAGAGCGGCGGAATATCTTGGATCGGAAACGATGTTCTACACCACACTAGCGGATGGCAGCGAGATGGCCGTCAAGGGCGACGGGCTGGCGGCGCAGAAAGCGGGCGACACGCTCCCATTGAACCTTCCCGCCGCCGCCTGCCATCTCTTCGACGGGCAGTCGGCTGCAATCCTGAACGGGGACCTGACCCGCTGATGCTTGGCGTTTGCTATTATCCAGAACACTGGCCCGAAGACTGGTGGGCCGAGGACGCGCGCCGCATGCGCGAGGCTGGCATCTCGCATGTGCGTATCGGAGAATTTGCCTGGTCGCGCTACGAACCGCGGCGCGGGCAGTTCGACTGGGGCTGGCTTGACCGCGCTGTCGAGACTCTAGGTGCCGCAGGGCTCAAGGTGGTGCTCGGCACACCTACATGCACACCCCCCAAGTGGGTGGTGGACGACAACCCCGACATGATTCCCTATGACGAACAGGGACGCCCGCGGGGCTTCGGTTCACGGCGGCACTACACATTCTCATCCGAGGACTATTGGCGCGAAAGTCGCCGCATCGTCGAGATTCTCTGCGCACGCTATGGCAACAACCCTCATATCGTCGGTTGGCAAACCGACAACGAATACGGCTGCCATGACACGATCCTGTCCTGGGGTCAGACCGACCTCAAGACCTTCCAGCGATGGCTCAGGACACGTTACCAGTCTCCGCAGCAGCTCAATGCGGCGTGGGGCAACGCCTTCTGGTCCATGGATGTGCAGGAATTCGAACAGGTGAGCCTGCCGAACCTCGCGGTGACCGAGACAAATCCGGCGGCGAAGCTCGACTTCTGGCGCTTCCACTCCGAGCAGGTCGCGGCCTACAATCGGATGCAGTGCGACATCATCCGGGCGCATTCGCCGGGACGCTGGATAACCCACAACATGATGGGCTTCTTCAATGATTTTGACCACTGGGCCGTGGGCGACGACATCGACTTTGCATCATGGGATTCATATCCTGTCGGCTTCACCGAGCGCTTTCCATTCAGCGAGGAAGACCATGTGCGCTGGGCTGAAACCGGCCACCCCGACATAGCGCCCTTCTTCAACGATCTGTACCGCTGCATCGGGCGTGGCCGGTACTGGGTCATGGAGTTGCAGCCTGGCCCTGTAAACTGGGCTGCGTGGAACCCGGTTCCGAAGCCCGGGATGATCCGTATCTTCACCTGGGAGGCTCTCGCGCATGGCGCGGAGGTGGTGAGCTATTTCCGCTGGCGGCAAGCTGTGTCAGGCCAGGAGCAGATGCATGCCGGGCTCAATCTGCCGGGCCTCCACGAGTGGTCGCAGGGCGGGCGCGAGGCCCTGCAGGTCGGCCGGGAACTGCAGGACATCGGTCCCCTGCCTCCCTCCGGCAAAGCTTCCGTTGCCATCGTCTATGACTATGAAGCATCGTGGATCACGCGCATCCAGCCTCAAGGCCGTGACTTCGATTTCGCCGAGCTGATGTTCCGCTGGTACGAGGCGGTGAGGCGGCTTGGACTCGACGTCGATTTCGTTCGGCCGGGAGCAGATCTCGCGGGCTACAAGCTGGTGTTAGTGCCGACTATGCCGCATGTGTCGCATGCGGCGGAGCGCGCTTTCTCGGAAGCAGATGGGCTTGTGCTCTACGGCCCGCGCACCGGTTCCAAGACCCGGCACCATGCCATTCCTCCCCAGCTTGCCCCCGGGCCGCTTGCACCGCTGGTCAAGGCCCGCGTACTGGAGGTGTCTTCCATGCGCCCCGGGCTCACCCAGGGTATCGATGGAGAAATCACGGGAGCGGCGATTCGCTGGCGCGAATTGCTCGATGTGCTGGGAGCCGAGACGCTCGCCCGCTTCCAGGACGGCGCGCCCGCACTGATTGCGTCCGGCAACCATCACTATCTCGCCTGCTGGCCGAACATGGACCTGCTTGGATCGCTCATGGACGTCATGACAGCAAAGGCGGGACTCCCGTCGATGGACCTGCCGGACGGAATCCGCATTCGCCGCCGCGGGAGCCTGTTGTTCGCGTTCAACTATAGCAGCACGCCGTGGAGATTGCCGGTTGCAGGGCGATTGCTAATCGGTACTCAGGATGTAGGGTCACAAGAGTTGACTATCTTGAACATGGAGTAGAAGCGGGAGTTGATGTTCCGTTCCAAATTCATGCCGCGGCTTCAGGTTTGCATTGCGAGGCTGTGGCGTTAAAACTTGTTCTGAGTGAGCTTTCGTATCCTGCTGGACTGCTAACGGTTCGGTGCGGATCGTTCTCCCAGTCAAGATCTCCGATACAGCATGGCCGGCCTCTGCCGTCCGCGCTCCATGTCACCGGTTTCCGTAATCCAGCCCCGGCTGAGGATGGAACGGCGGAAGTTTCGCTTGTCGAGAGGTTGGCCTTCGACGGCTTCGTAGACCTTCTGGATCTGGGTGAGGGTGAAGCGCGGCGGGAGCAGAGCAAGGGCCAGTGGCTCCCGGTCAAGTTTTGCGACGAGTGCCTGGCGGCCCGCCTTGATGATGTCCCTGTGATCGAACGCGAGCTTTGGCAACCGCCTGACCGGGTGCCATCTGGCATCGTCGGCATCGGAACCTGAGTGCAGGTCGTGATCCCCGGCCGGGGTGAGCGCGAAGTAAGCCGCTGTGACGACACGGGCGCGCGGATCACGATTGGGGTCGCTGAAGGTGGCGAAGGGCTCGAGATGGGCGATGCCGACACCGGTTTCTTCCTTGAGTTCCCGCGCTGCGCACTGGTCGAGCGTCTCGGTTTCGGAAAGAAAGCCGCCCGGCAGCGCCCATGAGCCTTTGAATGGTTCGTTGCCACGTTTGATCAGCAGGATGCGGAGTTCGTCGTCGATCACCGTGAACAGGCAGATGTCGGTGGTGACGGCCGGACGGGGATAATCGTAGCAGTAGGGCGGCCTGGGCATTGGTGTGTTGACAACACTATATGGTTTATTTAAGTGTAGATCTAACACCTAAGCTCTGAACTCGCCACCGCTTTGAAGCGCCTCCGCTTCAGACAAGGAGATTGCTTGACCGATTGTGATCCTGTTGCCCTGCGGGACCGCACCCGCGGTGCCCTTCTGGGCCTCGCCGTGGGCGATGCGCTGGGCACCACGCTGGAGTTTACCTCCAGAGACAGCCATCCACCCTTGACCGACATGGTGGGCGGTGGACCCTTCGGCCTGAATCCGGGGGAATGGACCGATGACACCTCCATGGCGCTGGCGCTGGGTGAGTCGCTCCTCGCCCATGATCGCTTCGACGAGACCGATCTCATGCAGCGCTTCTGCGCCTGGGCGGAGGAGGGGCAGTACTCCCACAATGGCCGCTGCTTCGACATCGGCATCACGGTGAGAGGTGCCCTGGCGCGTTTCCGGAAGACCGGCAACCCGGTGGCCGGCAGCACCGACCCACAGTCTGCCGGCAACGGCTCGCTGATGCGGCTGGCGCCGGTGCCGATCCGCTTCGCCTTTGATCCCGATACGCTTGAAGAAGTTGCCCGCCGCCAGAGCCGCACCACCCATGGCGCGGAAGAGGCGGTCGAAGCCTGCGCTGCCTATGCCGGGCTCATCGCCGAGGCCATACAGGGAAAGAGCAGATCGGAGGTTCTGACGCCCCGCACCGGCAACTGGCCGGAAAAGGTGGCTCGCGCCATGCAGATGGAAACGGTTGCGTGGAAGCGCGCTCATGTCCGGGGGTCTGGCTACGTGATTCACAGTCTCGCGGCTGCGCTCTGGGCGGTGGGGAACGCTGGCTCCTACCGGGAGGCGGTGCTGCTTGCCGCCAACCTCGGCGAGGATGCCGACACCACTGCCGCGATTGCCGGCCAGCTGGCGGGAGCCTTGTGGGGTGCCTCGGGCATCCCCGAGGCATGGCTTGCCAAACTTGCCTGGGCAGCACGCATCACGGACCTTGCCGACCGCCTGCATGACAGATCCCTTGCCGACAGGAGCCTGTGACCCATGACCGCCCGCACCAGCCTCACCCATCCCCTTCAGATTGCCGAAGTCACTGCTCCCGATGCAAAGGGCGCAATCGGAATCACGTTCTGTCCCGGCAAGGTGCAGCCTGCCGCAATGTCAGGGGCATGGCACCGTGATCTCGGACTTGACCTCGACGCCATCAGGAAATGGGGTGCCTCCACGGTCATCACCCTCATCGAGCACCACGAGATGAAAGAGCTCCGGGTGCAGGCGATCGGCGCGGACGTTGCAGCCCGCGGCATGGACTGGCTGCACATGCCGATCACCGATGTGTCCGTGCCCGATCAACGTTTCACCGCGGCATGGAAGGCCGAGGGCCAGCGCCTGATCGCCGCTATCCGCGAGGGCGCCCGCGTGCTCGTGCATTGCAAGGGCGGGCTTGGCCGGGCAGGGACTGTCGCCGCCCTCATGCTGGTTGACCTCGGCATGGACCCGCAACAGGCAATCCAGGTTGTCCGCAAGGCGAGACCCGGCGCCATCGAGACAAAGGCACAGGAGCACTACATCCTCAACCATGGCGCGATGTCAGGCGCCTGAGCAACAGCGTGTAATCCGGCGCGTCGTCTCCCGGCCGGCCCGCCTCACTTCATCATGTAGATGTAGGCGGTCGAAACGCCGTACTTCTCGGCAAGCGTCGCCGCCGGAACGCCCTTGGCGCGGGCCGCGAGGATCTGGGCCTTCATCTTTTCGGCATCGGCGGAGGACCGCCGTTGCCGTCTTGCGCCGCCCTTGCCGCCGCCCTTTGCCTCTTTCTCAGCCGTCTCGATCATCTTCTGTGCCATGGCGATAATCTTGTTCATCCGCCCGATCATCTGCTTGCTCAGTGCCATGCTGTCAAGGCGGCGCGGAAAAAATCGAAACGCTTTCCCCAGGATGTGGAAAACAGCGCAAGGAGATCATCGAGATTACCGCGCCACGGCAACTTTCCGTTTTGACTACGGTTGCGGCGTCACCTCCTGCGGCGTGGCAGCTGCGGTTTTCCGTGCCATCTCAACCTGCTCGAAGGTCTCGCCCGTTGCGGCGAGGATGACGTCATCCCTGGCGAAGGTCTGCCAGCGGCGGAGGATGCAGTCGCAGTAGAGCGGATCGAGTTCCATCAGGTATTCCAATTGGGCTGTCCACCTCAGGAGGCGCGCTGCTCGCGGGCCTCCTGTTGGGCTATTTCCGCGCGGTCCATCCGACCTTTGGCAGCATCCCTGGACCGGCACTTTGGTTGCTGAACACACTTGGCCTGAATGTCTTCATCGCTGTAGTTGGCATTAACGCGGCACCTGGCTTCGTGGCGGGTTTGCAGCAGGTCGGCATCAGCCTGTTCCTGTGGGGAGCGGTTGCAACAAGTCTGCCAATGATCCTTGCGATATTGCTTGGGCATTTCGTTTTCAAGTTCCATCCGGCAATCCTGTTCGGCGTTTGCGCCGGGGTACGAACGACGACTGCCGCTCTGGGGATGATCCAGGAAAAGGCTGGGAGCAAGGTGCCGGCTCTTGGTTATGGAATGCCCTACGCCATCGGTCAGATGGTTTTGACGATCTTCGGCATGATCATCGTCCTCATGATGAACGCCATTTGACCCTTTTACCATTTCCGCCATTCAATGCCTTGGGAGAAGTTCATGGACAGACGCTCGCTGGAACAATACGAGGGGCTCAGCCCATTCGAGATCAAGGACTTTCTTGCCAAGGCGGCCTTAAAGACTGCGAACACCTCGGCACTGACTTACATCAACGCCGGGCGTGGCAACCCCAACTGGATTGCCACCAGCCCGCGTGAAGCGTTCTTCACATTGGGCCACTTCGCGCTTACCGAGAGCAAGCGCGTCATGGACCTGCCGCCGGGCATTGGCGGCATGCCGAAAGCACCTGGAATTGCTGCCCGCGCAGCCGCCTGGCTAGCAGCCAATTCCGCTTTGCCGGGGGCTTCGTTCCTTGCCGAGATGCTGCCCTGGACCATTGAGCATTTCAAATTTGAACCCGACAAGTTTGTGCACGAGTTGATCGACTCCATTATAGGTGACAACTACCCGGTGCCAGACCGAATGCTGGTGCACAATGAACAGATCGTGCGTGAATACCTGCAATGGGCGATGTGTGGTGAGCCTGCACCAGCGGGCAAGTTCAACATCTATGCGGTTGAGGGTGGCACAGCGGCAATGTGCTATATCTTCAAGACGATGAAATCGAACCGTCTGCTGAATGCGGGCGATACCATCGCACTGGGCGTGCCGATCTTCACCCCGTACCTTGAAATGCCGCACCTGGAAGACTACGCGCTGAACATCGTGGATATCCGCGCGACGCAGGAAAACGGCTTTCAGTTCAGCGACGCGGAACTGGACAAACTGCTGGATCCAAGGATCAAGGCCTTCTTCCTGGTGAATCCGGGTAATCCGAGCGCCATCGCCCTGTCGGATGCCGTGATCGCCAAGATTGGCGAAGTCCTGGAAAAGCGTCCCGACCTGATATTGCTGACCGATGATGTCTATGGCACCTTCGTGCCAGGCTTCCGGGGTCTGTTGGGGGCGTTCCCGCACAACACTATCGGGGTGTATTCCTACAGCAAGTATTTCGGCTGCACCGGCTGGCGACTTGGCACCATCGCGGTGCATGAGGACAATGTCTTCGACAAGCTGATCGCGGCCCTGCCCGAGGAAACACTCGCGGCGCTCGATAGGCGCTATGCCGCGCTGACACTGGAACCGCGCAAGATTGGCTTTATCGACAGGATTGTCGCGGATAGCCGCGATGTGGCGCTGAACCACACCGCAGGGCTTTCACTGCCGCAGCAAGTAATGATGATGCTTTTCTCGTTGTCCGAACTCATGGATGCCAAGAAGGACTATCAGAAAGGCTGCATCGGTATCGTCAAGCAGCGTGTCCGCGCGACCATCGAGGGGTTGGGCATCGAGGTCGGGCCGAATGATCACTTCGACTACTACTACGGCCTGATCGACTTCGAATTCTGGATGCGCAAATACGTGGGGGACGATGTCGTGAACTGGGTCAAGCAGAACGTCCACCCGCTCGACCCGGTGTTCAAGTTGGCCGAGGATCACGGCATCGTTCTGCTGAATGGCAGCGGATTTGATGCTCCTGCGTGGTCAGTTCGCGTGTCGTTCGCGAACCTGCCCGAGCATGTCTATGATGATATCGGCCGGGCGTTGCGCAGTGTGGCTGCTGGCTATGTCGCATCCTTTGAGGCCAGCAAGACGAAATGACCGGAGAAGGCGGGGAGACATCGGAAGGGTTGAAATGATGAAGTTGCGGTTGATCGCGTCATTTGCTGCCTTCATCGCCAGCGGCAGCGCCGTAGCACTGGCAGAGCAGGGCACCACCCGCATTACGGTGTTGGCCACCGGCGGCACCATTGCCAGAGCGCAGGCCGAAGAAGGTGGCTACGGCTACAAATCGGGATCCTTTGACATCAAGGATCTGATCTCCTCGGTGCCGAACCTTGACAAGCTGGCCATCATCTCCGGCGAGCAGGTCGTAAACATTGGCAGCCAAGACATGAACAACGACGTTTGGCTTACGCTGGCCCGGCGTGTGAGCGAGGTTGTCGCCTCGCCCGATACCGATGCCGTGCTCATCACGCACGGTACCGACACGATGGAGGAAACCAGCTATTTCCTCAGCCTGGTGGCGAAAACGACCAAGCCGATCATCATGGTGGGGTCGATGCGCCCCGCCACGGCAATCAGTGCTGACGGGCCAAGCAACCTTTTCAATGGTGTTTCGGCCGCCATAAATCCGGGGGCTGTCGGGCGTGGAGTGATGGTTGTTCTGAATGACCAGATCCATTATGCCCGCAACGTGGCCAAGCTGAGCACGACTGACGTCCAGACGTTTCAAAGCGGCAATCGTGGCCCTGCGGGCCTGACCAACACCGGTGCGATCACCTGGTTTGCCATGCCCGAAAGGAGACAAGGCATGACAAGCGAGTTCAGCATAGAGGGGCTGCAGAGTCTTCCCCGTGTCGACATTCTCTATGGAAATGCCGGTATGAATGCCGACCTGATAGAGGCGGCGGTAAGATTGGGAGCCAAGGGGCTTGTGATTGCCGGCGTAGGCGATGGAAACATGACCACGCCGGCGCTGGAAGCAATCACGGCCGCTGCCAAGGCCGGAGTGGTTGTCGTGCGAAGCACACGGTTGCCTTCGGGGATCGTCTATCGCAACAACGAAGTGGACGATGACGCATTGGGTCTTGTGGCGTCGGGGGAACTCAATCCGGCGAAATCGCGGGTTCTGCTTATGTTGGCGCTCACCAGGACGACGGATGTGTCTTCAATCCAGGCGATGTTCAACGAGTACTAGTGGCAGTTTATCCGGCCTGTGCCCGTGTGGCGCGACGTCGTTCTTTCACGGGCCGGGCATGGGATGCTTGTCGGCGTTCTTGCGGGACTTGAACAGCACGATTGCCGCAGTGGCGAACAGCAGGCCAATCAAAACCCCAACGATGCGGATGCCAAGTCGTTCTGCCGTATCCTCGAACAACGGAGAAAAACCTTCGCCAACAAGGATGCCGAGTGCATAGATTGCCTTGATCGCGGCACCTTGCCATGGTCCGCTCTGGACAGCGCGCAGCGCCAGTGGCCAAGCCACGACCATCAGCACGAGAAACAGTGTCGGCAGGACTGGGGCAATGCCCACCACAGTCGCAGCAAAAACGGCCAGTACACCCCCGACGATTGCACCGATGATCCGATCTTGCGCAACATCGAAGCCAGGACGCAGATCAGCGCGCAGGGCAATGATCATTCCGATCATCACCGCTCCCGGCGCCGGTGGCTCGAACACCCAGACAAGATAGGCTCCGATCGTCAGAACAAGTGCAGCCACCAGTGGTGGCAAGATATCGACCCTTGGGCTGGGTGTTTCCGGCTCTGCTGGGCCGCGCATTACAAGGCCCACCATAAAAGCTACCACGACGCCAACCAGAACGTTCCATACCAGATCGTCAACAACCTCACCGGTCAACTCAGGATAGGCCAGAAGGCGCAGTGGAACGATACAGCAGACAACGAGGATCATGAGGCCAATGACGTTCATCCTGTCATTGCGCGAAGAAAGCCGGAATCCAATCCAGAAGGCACCGACGGTCAGGACAAGAAAAATCGGCGGCAGACTTGATGCAAAAGCTTCCAAAAGCAATACCGCTGCCGTCACCAACCCCCAAGCCACCGACGGCAAGACGATCAGGGCCACCGGTGACATAGCTGGCCCCAGCGCGAGTGAAGCCGCGACCAATGCGGACACAAAGCTGAATTCAAGATCATAGCCCTCGGCCACAGTCAAGGCTGCAGCAAATGCCAGCGTCACCCGCAGCGCAAGAACATGGACAGGCGGGTCAGAACGCAAAGCGGACATAGGCAACAGTCCACATCCACGCGCGTGCGACCGGCTCCACGAAACCTGCAGTTTCAGTATATATGGTCACACTGGCTCGCGCTCCCGACCGGATTTTGATTTCAGAGCCGAGCCCGTCAAGGTCAATGCGAACGGGGATGCGCTGCACGTCGCGTAGCCAGACCCGACGGTTCACCGGTGATGGCACATCGCCTTGAAGACCCGGCGCGATCACTTGTTCGACACCTGATCCTGTACTCTCCACTTTGCCCTGAAAGACCCTTCCCGGGGCTACGTCCAGCACGATATCCACTCGGTCGCCTGGCTTGATACGGCCAAGGGCGTTTTCGGGAATCTGTGCCACGATCCAGACGTTGGCCGTGTCGATCACGGTCGCCACATGTTGACCCGAACCCACGAACTGGCCAACAGACAGAACAGTATTTGTCACAGCTCCATCCACCGGCGCGGTAACCCGCGCATGCATCAGGTCAATCTGCGCCTTTTCGCGCTGAGCGAGAGCGGACTGAATCTGCGGGTTGTCCTCGCCCTGCGGTCCAAGTCGTTCCGTCGCTTGCGCCAGTTGCACCTCGGCGGTACGGAGGTTTGACTGCGCAACTGCGAGATTGGCTCGCGCGGCATCAACGGCAGCGCGCGCGGAAACGCCGCGCTTGAAAAGACTCTCTACCCGAATGTTCTGCTGCTCGACATCGGCAAGCCGCGCAGTAGCCTGTACCACCGCCGCCTCTGCCGCACCCAGCCCAGTGGCCTCGGCGCCAAGCTGCTGGGTCACGTAGTCGAGCTGCGCATTCGCAGCTTTCAGCGCAGTTTCGAACACCGATGGGTCGATCTGGAACAGAAGATCGCCCGCCTTGACGAGCTGATTGTCGCGCACACCAACCTCGATGATATCGCCCGACACATTCGCCGCGATCCCGATCACTGGAGCCCTAAGGACCGCTTCGGAGGTGTAAGGCGTTCGCTGGTTCATCAAGACGAGCAGCACGACGAATACAGCCAGCATCATGATCAGGACTATGTAAATGAGCCTCGTCGCCAATCTGTTGTGGGCGGCCGGGCGCGGGTGTTGCAAATGAGCCGACAGGGCAGCACTTACATCCACCTGCGGGGTAGTCAGCTCGTCGTTGCCCCGGTTCGCCATAGGTCCACCCACGTCAGTCATATGAAACTCTCTTCATGTCGATTCAACGCATCAAAGGTCGTTTCGGCCTTGCACTGTATCAAGGCCGAGGCAGAGCATGCCGACCATTCTTCTAAGGAGGCCAAGTGGATATCAATCCCAATTCATAACGACCCGGTAATCCCCCCGTTTTTGGAGGGAGTTTGGCGTAGAACTCACGCGGCGGTTTTGGTCTTCATTTCGCGTTCGAGTTTTTGGGCGGGTGTGATGCCGCCCAAGGCCATGTTCGGCCGTTCATGATTGTATGTCCAGAGCCA
>NZ_JBGSOZ010000085.1:0-6781 GCF_041738905.1 Aestuariivirga sp. | reverse complement strand
CAGGTGGCACCGTGGGTCTATCAGCAATTCACCCAGACCTATGTGCTCGACCAGTCGATGCGTGACCGGCTAGCGGCACTCAATCCCAAGGCGGCCGTCAAGGTCGTCAACCGGCTGCTGGAAGCCCAGCAGAGTGGCGCGCATGCGGTCGCGGCCCGCCCGCACGGTAGCGCGGATGCCGCTCACCGGCGCATCGGACGTGAGCCTCGACCAGGTGACAGCCGCTGTCCTGTCGAAATAGGTCTCGATCTCGCCGCGGCGCTGAGTGTAGCTGTCGGTCATCAGTCAAATCCCAGGAAGTCGAAAATATCGCGGTCCTTCATGGAACGTGCTTCCTGCGGCTCGCCGCCGGCCCAGAGCTGGGCCGCAAGCCGCATGTATTCCTTCTGCACCATGTCCACTTCGGGTGTGGAGGGCATCTCGAAAAGCGTCGACTTCTTGAGGCGGCTCACGCGGATCGCGTCGACATCGGGGAAATGCGCGATGCGCTTCAGGCCGGTCGCATCGGCGAAACGGTCGATCTGGTCGGTGTCCTTCGAGCGGTTGGCGATGACGCCGCCCACCCGCACGCCATAGTTCTTGGCCTTGGCATTGATGGCCGCCACGATGCGGTTCATCGCGAAAATCGAGTCGAAGTCGTTGGCGGTCACGATCACCGCGCGGTCGGCATGCTGCAGCGGTGAGGCGAAGCCGCCGCAAACCACATCGCCCAGCACGTCGAAGATCACGACGTCGGTTTCCTCCAGCAGATGATGTTCCTTGAGAAGCTTCACCGTCTGGCCGACGACATAGCCGCCGCAACCGGTGCCGGCTGGCGGGCCACCGGCCTCCACGCACATCACTCCGTTGTAGCCTTCGAACACGAAGTCCTCGGGGCGCAATTCCTCGGCGTGGAAATCCACACCTTCGAGGATGTCGATCACCGTGGGGATCAGACTCTTGGTCAGCGTGAAGGTCGAGTCGTGCTTCGGGTCGCAGCCGATCTGAAGCACGCGCTTGCCGAGCTTCGAAAAGGCGACGGAGAGATTGGAAGAGGTCGTGCTCTTGCCGATGCCGCCTTTCCCGTAAACCGAGAAGACCTTCGCGGTTCCGATCGAGGCCATGGGGTCAAGGTGCACCTGCACGCTCCCCTCGCCATCGCCTCTTAGTCCCGGGTGCGACTTGGGCCGCCGGTCGATCACCATTGTCATGCCGCTACCTCCACACCGATGCCTTCGAGTTTGTCTTCAAGTTCTTCTCCTGCGCGCTGGAGGGCCGCGAGCGTTTCCGCGTCGGGCTTCCAGAATTCACGGCGCTGGGCTTCCAGCAGCCGGTTGACGACCTTGACGGCCGCCTTGGGATTGAGTGCCGCGAGCCGGTCACGCATCGACTGGTCGAGCACATAGGTCTGGGTGAATTGCTGATAGACCCACGGTGCCACCTGGCCCGTGGTGGCCGACCAGCCGACCGTGTTGGTCAGGTGGCATTCGATGTGGCGCACGCCTTCATGGCCATGCTTCAGCATGCCCTCGTACCACTTGGGGTTCAGCACGCGGGTACGGGATTCGAGCGCGACCTGATCGGCCAGCGTACGGACGACGCCGTTCCCACGCGTCTGGTCGCCGATATAGACCGGCACGGCGGAACCACGCTGCTTTTCGGCCGCCCGGCTGATGCCGCCGAGCGAGTCGAAGTAGTGATCGACAGTGGTGACGCCCAGTTCCACCGACTCGAGGTTCTGATAGGCGAGATCGACGCCCTTCAGCACCTGGTCCATCAGCTTTTGCTGTGCGGCGGCCTGTCCATCTCGTCCGTGTGCGAAGCATTTCCGCTTGGCGAACATGTCGCCGAGCTCGTCCTCATCCTCCCAGCGGCCGCTGTCCACCAGCATGTTGACGTTCGAGCCATAGGCACCGTCGGCATTGCTGAAGACGCGGAGCGACGCGGTCTCGAGATCGCAGCCGGTGGCTGCCATGTGGGCCAGCGCATGCTTCCGCACGAAATTCAGATGTTCGGGCTCATCCGCCGAGGCGGCGAGGAAGCAGGCTTCGGCCAGCATGCGTGTCTGCAGCGGCAACAGGTCGCGGAAGATGCCAGACAGCGTCAGCATCACGTCGACGCGTGGGCGGCCAAGTTCCTCCAGCGGCATGAGGCGCGCGCCGCACAGCCGTCCGAAGCTGTCGAAGCGCGGTGCGGCACCCAGGAGCGACAGGGCCTGCGCGATGGGGCCGCCCTCGCTCTTGAGATTGTCGGTTCCCCAGAGAACCAGCGCCACGGTTTCGGGAAGCGGCTTACCAGACGCGACGTGGGTCTGAAGCAGCAGCGAGGCTTGCCGTGCGCCATCTGCCACCGCGAAGGCGGATGGAATGCGGAAGGGATCGAAGCCATGAAGATTGCGGCCCGTGGGCAGGATGCTCGGTGTGCGGATCAAGTCGCCACCGGGAACCGGCCGGATGAAGCGCGCATCGAGCGCTCGGAGCAGCCCGCCGATCTCATGATCCTCAGACAGCAACCGGTCCATGGACGCGACGTCGGCCGTGCCGCCGCTGGCTTCCATCACCTGCGCCAGCGTCTCGGCGCGGGCTTCCGCACTCATGGCCTCACCCACCACATGGAGGCCGTGGGGGATCAGCGTGTATTCGAGTTCGAGGACGGCGGACTGCAGGGCCTGGATGCTGGCTTCGGCATCGATCCATCCGGGCTCGGCAGGAGAGAGATCGACAGCTGACGCCTGTGCCTGGATGAGGGTCGAGAGCTGCTCGCGCTCCATCGCTTCCGGCTCCAGCGCGCGCCAGCGGCCGATCGAGGCCTTGAGGTCGACGAGGCCGCGATAGAGGCCGGCCTGCGACAGCGGCGGCGTCAGGTAGCTTACGAGTGTCGCTCCGGAGCGGCGCTTGGCGATCGTGCCTTCCGACGGATTGTTCGCGGCATAGAGGTAGAGGTTCGGAACATCGCTGATGAGGCGGTCCGGCCAGCACGCATCCGACAGGCCCGACTGCTTGCCCGGCATGAATTCGAGTGCGCCGTGAGTGCCGAAGTGCAGGATGGCGTTGGCGGCGAAGTCCTCGCGAAGATATCGGTAGAAGGCGGAGAAGGCGTGGGTCGGCGTGAAGCTCCGCTCGAAGAGCAGGCGCATCGGGTCGCCCTCGTAGCCAAACGGCGGCTGCACGCCCACCAGCACATTGCCGAAGCGCTCGCCCAGTACATGAATCGAGCTGCCATCGGCAAGGCTGCGGCCGGGTGCAGGGCCCCATTGCGCCTCGATGTCCTTCAGATGCCTCTCGCGCCGCACGTGATCGTCGGCGGAGATGCGATGGACCACGTTGGCATCGCTGCCGAAGCGCTCGGCATTGCCCTTGAGGATGCGGTCCTGAAGTTCGGCGACAGTGGCGGGAACCTCCACGCTGTAGCCATCGCGCTTCATGGCCTGCAGCGTGTTGAAGAGCGACTCGAATACCGCGAGGAAGGCCGCCGTGCCGGTGGCGCCGGCATTGGGCGGGAAGTTGAAGAGAACGATCGCCACCTTGCGATTTGCTTTCGCGGTGTGGCGGAGCGCCACGAGCTTGGCGACGCGCATGGCCAGCATCGCCGCGCGCTCGGCGTGGACGCGCATGCCGCGCTCGCCTGCATCTGCACCACTGCGGCCCCCGAAGATGATCGAGCCTGTCGCGCCATCGATTTCCGGGATGGCAATCATCATGGTGGTTTCGATCGGGTGCAATCCGCGCTCGGATGCGTCCCATTCTTCCAGCGTCTGGAATTCGACGGGCTGTGCCGCGAGATAGGGAACATCAAGGCTGGCGAGCACTTCTTCCGCCGCCTTGGCATCATTGTAGGCGGGGCCGCCCACCAGCGAGAAGCCGCTGAGCGATACCAGCGCGTCAATCGTCGCCTTGCCGTTCTTCATGAAGAAGCTGTCGATCGCGGGGCGCTGGTCGAGGCCCGTTGCGAAGGCCGGAATGACCTTCAACCCGCGCGATTCGAACGCTGCGATGACGCCGTCATAATGCGCTGTATCACCGGAGAGCACGTAGGAGCGCATCAGCAGCAGTCCAACGGTTCCCTTGACCGTGCCCGGCGGAGAAGGAAGTTTGTCCGCGCTCTCGCTCATCCTGCTTGCAAGGCGCGGATGATAGACGCCGACTTCGGGGTAGGATTTTGGTGCGTCGAACTTGATCTTATCGCGATAGAAGCGGCGCGGGCCCTCGGCGAATTTCGCGGCAAGGAAACGAACGAGATGCGCGATGTTGTCTTCCGAACCTGCCAGCCAGTATTGCATGGCGAGGAAGTAGGCGCGAACGTCCTGGGCGGAGCCCGGAATGAAACGCAGGATCTTCGGCAGACGCTTCAGCATCGCGAGCTGCTTGGCGCCCGCTGTCGCCTTTTCAGTCGCGTCGTTGGTCTTTGAACCGCGAAGCTTCTTCAGCAGATTGACGATCGTGCCCTGGCTGCCGTTCATCTGGAAGCGGCCGAGCCTGGTCAGCTTGATGACTTCACCTGCCGACATGAAGGCAACCATCGCATCGCAGTTGTCGCGGCGGGCGACAAGCGCTGGCATCACGGCCTGGATATGGTCTTCCATGAAGAGCATCGTGGCGATGACGATGTCGCCCTTCGAGATGTCGTCGATGCAGGCAGCAAGGGAAGACGGCTGCGAATTCCAGCTCGACGCGGCATGGATCGAAAGCGTCAGCCCCGGCAGCTCGCGGGCGAGCGACGCGGAGATGCGCGAGACTGCACCCGCCAGATGATTGTCGAGCGTGACGATCACCACCCGCATGGGGATTCTATCGGCTGTAGTGAGCTTTGGCATCGTACAGCGTCTCTACTGTTATGAGGGACACACCCTTTTCGAGGGCATAGCGTTCGGTGTTGCGGCGGGCCTTGCCGCGCACGAAGAAGGGAACCTTCTGCAATTCCTTTTCCGCGTCGGGCGCCCAGCCGGATGCCTGTTCGGCGGCGTTGGCGGCAGCGTTCGGCACGGGCGCATGACCAGGCGCCTGAGGTGCAGGTTCATGCTTTGCGGCACCATGGCCCAAGTGCGAGGCGGCGGCGCTGTCGTTGAACTCGAAATCATTGCGGAACATGTGGATCAGGTGTTCCTCAAGGCCCATCATCAGTGGATGAACCCAGGTGTCGAAGATCACGTTGGCGCCTTCGAAGCCCATCTGGGGGGAGTAGCGGGCCGGAAAGTCCTGCACATGGACCGGTGCCGAAATCACCGCGCAGGGCACGCCCAGCTTCTTGGCGATGTGGCGTTCCATCTGTGTGCCGAGCACCAGCTCGACCTGAAGTTCGGCGACCTTCGCCTCGACATCGAGGTAGTCGTCGGTGATGAGCGCTTCAATCCCGAGTTTCGCCGCCGCCTCGCGCACGGGCCTCGCGAACTCGCGTGAATATGTGCCAAGGCCGACGACGTCGAAACCCAGTTCCTCTTTCGCCATCCGCGCTGCGGCAATCGCATGGGTCGCGTCACCGAAGATGAAGACGCGCTTGCCGGTCAGATAGGTCGAATCGACCGAGCGCGAATACCACGGCAGGCGGCACGCCTCGTCTTCCAGCACGGGCGAGGCGTCGACCCCGGCGAGCGTTGCCACCTGCGCCACGAATTCGCGGGTGGCCGAGACGCCGATCGGGATGACGGTGGTCATCGGCTGGTTGAAAGTCTTCTCCAGCCAGCGCGCGGCACTCTCCGCCGTCTCGGGATAAAGGACGACATTGAAACCGGCCTCGGGGATGCGCGCGATGTCGGCGGGTGTTGCATTGAGCGGCGCCACCACATTGATGGCGATGCCGAGCCGCCCGAGCAGCCGCGTGATCTCGGCCAGATCATCGCGGTGGCGGAAGCCCAATGCCGTGGGGCCGAGGATGTTGCAGGAGCGCGGATTGATTTCAGCGGGCCGCGAACCGGGCGCGCAAAGCCCGCGCACGATGCGGTAGAAGGTTTCTGCCGCGCCCCAGTTTTCCTTCTTCTGATAAGAGGGAAGCTCGAGCGGAATGACCGGGATGGGAAGCGCCAGCGCCTTTGCAAGGCCGCCCGGGTCGTCCTGGATCAGCTCCGCCGTGCAGGATGCGCCGACGATCATCGCCTGTGGCTGGAAGCGCTCATAGGCATCGTTGCAGGCGGTCTTGAACAGTTCGGCGGTGTCGCCGCCAAGGTCGCGCGCCTGGAAGGTGGTGTAGGTGACGGGCGGACGCGCGCTGCGGCGCTCGATCATGGTGAAGAGCAGGTCCGCGTAGGTATCGCCCTGCGGCGCGTGCAGCACATAGTGCAGGCCCTTCATCGCGGTTGCGATGCGCATGGCGCCGACGTGGGGCGGTCCTTCGTAGGTCCAGAGGGTGAGTTGCATCGCGCTACACTCCCAGCCGCGTCTGGCGATCGAGCGGGCGCGAGAACAGGCGGGCGAGGTCGCCTGCCTGGTCGTAGCCCTGGATCGGCGTGAACACGAGTTCGATCGACCACTTGGTGGTGAAGCCTTCGGCCTCCAGCGGATTGGCGAGGCCAAGGCCGCATACGACCAGATCAGGATTGGCGGCGCGGCAGCGGTCGAGCTGTTTTTCAACGTCCTGGCCCTCGCTCAGCACGGTGCCGGCGGGAAGCTGGCCCATCTCCTGTGCCAGATGCTGGCGGTGGAGGTAGGGCGTTCCGACTTCCACAGGTTCCATGCCGAGTTCCTGCGACACGAAGCGGGCCAATGGAATTTCGAGCTGCGAATCGGGGAAGAAGAAGATGCGCTTGCCGTTCAGCTGTTCGCGATGCGGCGCCATGGCCCGCGTGGCGCGGGCGTGACCTGCATCGGTG
>NZ_JBGSOZ010000082.1:0-7594 GCF_041738905.1 Aestuariivirga sp. | reverse complement strand
TTTCAGTTTCTGGGCGGGTGTGATGCCGCCGATGCCCATGTTCGGGCGGTCGTTGTTGTAAGTCCATAGCCATTGCGTGGCGTGGTCTTGGGCCTCCTCGATGGTTTCGATGATGTATTGGTCGAGCCATTCATGCCTGACGGTGCGGTTGTAGCGCTCGATATAGGCGTTCTGTTGGGGCTGTCCGGGTTGGATGTGCTGGATCGTGATCCCCCGCTCCTCGGCCCAGATCAGCAGCTTGCCACTGATGTATTCGGGGCCATTGTCGACGCGAATAGTGCCGGGCTTTCCCCGCCATTCGATGATCCTGTTCAGGGTCCGGATCACGCGCTCGGCCGGCAGCGAGAAGTCGATCTCGATGCCCAAGCCTTCGCGGTTGAAATCGTCCAGCACATTCAGCAGCCGAAACGCCCTGCCATCCCCCAGCCGATCAGCCATGAAGTCCATTGACCAGGTCATGTTCGGAGCCTCAGGCACCGCCAGCACCTCTGGTTTGTCGCGCTTCAGCCGCTTGCGGGGTTTGATCCGCAGGTTCAGTTCAAGGGCACAGTAGATGCGGTAAACCCGTTTGTGGTTCCACGGATGCCCCTTCACGTTGCGCAAGTGCAGGAAGCACAGCCCGAACCCCCAAGTCTTGCGGGCATCGATCAACCCAACGAGCAGATCGGCGATCTCTTCGTTCGCGGCCTTTAACTTCGGGCCATAGCGATAACAGGTCTCGCTGACCCCCAAGGCCCGACAGGCCAGCGCTATGCTCGCTCCACGTCGCGCCACCGCACTCCCGGCCATCTCGCGGCGTTGAGATGGCCCTGTCAGTTTTTTCCAAAGGCCTGCTCAGGTTCTCTCGGACCAATGGCGTTCACCTTCTCAGTTCAGCAAATCCGCCTGCATGCCCAGGTCAGCATACATTCGCTTCATGCGCCGGTTCTTCTCTTCCATCGCCTTCATCTGGCTGATCAGCGATGCATTCATCCCGCCATACTTCGCCCGCCATTTGAAAAACGACGCGTTGCTCATCCAATGCTCGCGGCACAGCTCCCCCACCGGCACATTGCCTTCGGCCTGCCGCAGGGTCGCGATGATCTAGGCCTCAGTGTACCTGCTTGACTTCATTCGATATCTCCTCGTTCTTGCCGCCGAGAAAAATCCAATTATTCAGCCCCTTACCTTCGGGGGGATTACCTACCGGCACCATGCGCCTAAGACAAATTCTTGGCCAAATTCAGGCCGATGATCCAAGCTTCCACCATGGACGCCCCCCTGTGCGCCGGTGCTTCAACACCCGCCATCATGGCACATCAATGCCGACAGAGGGCGTCCACCACATCGCTTGCAGGCCGACTACTTTGGAATGATCCCTTCAATCATGCCAAGCCGGCATCTCGTATGCCTCGATGTCGCTTTGCGGACTCGATGGCTTGTATTGCTACAGGGAACTATTTCTGCGGTGAATGTTCGGATAGGACGGCGCGCAGATCAACTTCGTCGAGTCGGACTATGCCGTCCACGGTGCGCCCGTGAGTTTGCATGGCCCGGATCACCATTGCGCGCAACGTCTCACCGTTCGCCGCAGGGTTCGCCCGAGCTAAAGCTGCTGCCACAGCTCCCGCGCGCGGTGCAGCATAAGAGGTCCCAGTCAAACCAACCCTGCGCCCATCGAACGCAAGGCCCGGCACCCCAACCGCAGGTAGCGCAAGTGCCACGATCCCAGCTCCTGTGTTTCCCGGCGGCCATACGGCCCCCTCGGCGGTGACGGCTGTGACCACCAGCTGGTTCGGCACGGCATAGACCATTGGATAAAGTGCTCTTTGGCGCAGATCAGCGCCATCGTTACCGGCCGCCGCAATGAACAACAACTCGGGATGCGCAAGCATGGCGCTTCGAAACGCCGGCCAGGCGCGGTCGCGTCCTGATGCCATTACCACCACGCGCACCCCGTCCGCGGCCATGCGATCGACGATGCCCTCGATCTCGTTACGAATGTCGGGGGGGCTATAGCGGTAGATCGCAAGACAAATCTGTGCGGGCGTGTCGGCGATCAGCACACTTGCCAACCCGGTTCCGTGTTGTGGCGGATCGAAAGCCGACAGCCGGGGATCGGGGTCGCCGTCCGGCACGCCAAAGTCGAAGGGTCGATCGTCGGCCTCCCAAAAATCCCGCCCGACCAGTGCACCGTTCGGATCGCGCGCGAGCCGCGCAGCGATCTGTGGCAGCAGATAGTTGACCCCGTTGTCGAGCAATCCGACGCGGGTACAGTCAGCGCGCGGGGTTCCCTCTGGCACGGGAGGATTAAGCGGGATGGGGGCCGCGCGCAGGTGAAGCTCCGGGTCGAGAAGTTCGAGCCGAATTGCCGCACCTAGCCCATTTTTGTCATACACGATCCGCTCACCCCCACGCAGGGCACAGCGGTCGTCCCAGACGAGGCGCATCATCGGCCGTCGGCCATTCTTTCCGGCATAATAGGCTACGAAGTACAACACAGGGGCGCCCACACGTTCTCCCCGAGTGACGCGTATCATCCCTCCATCAGTTAAGCGCCAGTCGCGCAACCAATTTTCCGTTCGTTTCTCTTGAAAGCGCCGCTCGCCCAAAAGCGTTGCTCCGCGCTCCGGGGCCACGTCCATGTCTCCGGCGCACATCACCTGCGAGACGGCGCGCAACCGATCGGTCAAGGTTTGCGCCGCCGCCGCAATCGGACTTGTCAACGCGTATGATAGCGCCGCCCACATGCAGGCCACCAAAAACGCTAGAAGACGGCTCCGCGGTTTGGATGTGTGCCTAACCATCCCTGCTCCTGGTTCAGCATCGACACTAGCGGCAGTGCCCTCGTCGTCAATCTGTGCGAATCGCCTGGCACATGCAACCACCACCCGCACTACAGCATCCGAATGCGAGCGCAGCCGAAAGTTGAAGGATGGAAATCTGTAGGCATCTGCGGTTGTTTTGATAGCCCTAGAGTTGTTTTCTCGACCCCCGGACTCGCCAAGTGACGCGCTTGATATCAACTTTCCGTGGGCCAAATTTCCACGAACCAAGATTTCTCGTTGACCGACTTGGGCCACGCTGTGCTAACTGCGGAAGAGTCTTTTGTTAACGATTGCGTGAACCATGAGTGAAGCCGTAGACAACCTGCGCAGCTCTGCAGTTAGACTAGGATCTGATGAGTGCGCGCCACTGTACGAGCTGTTCGGTTTTCGCATCGGTCACAACTTGGCAGCCGTCTTCCTATTTACAGCAGCTTTCAACTTGTTGCTCCTTGTTGTGCCTCTGTATGTCGCCCAGGTTTATTCGCGCGTGCTTGTTAGCAGCAGCGTCGAGACACTGATTGTTCTTTCGATAGCTGCGATCGTCGCCGTCGTTTTTGCGGCAGTTTTTGACTCGGTGCGACTGTCGGCGATCCAAAGGCTTGGCCAACGAGTATACGTTTCGCTTGGCGAGAAGGTGGTTCGGACAAGCCTTAGATCGGCAATGGTCGGCCCAGACCGCCAGCTTCCTTTGCAGGACGTCGACGCATTGCGTCGATTCATTGGTGGGCGCGAGCTCCTGACTTTGATGGATGTGCCATTTGCTTCAATCTCTCTGATCATACTGTTCGTGATCCATCCAGTTGTCGGACTTGTGGCAACTGCGATGGCGGCCGCGATGCTCATCCTCGCGATTATCACGGATATTCTAGTGTCGCAAAATCAGCGACGCGTGTCTGAGGCAATGCGTGATGCTGGGACTGATTTTAGTGATTTTTGCGGCAATGGCGCGCTGCTGGCCAGTATGGGGATGACGACAGCCGTCGTGTTGCGCTGGATGCAAACGCAGCTTGCCTTTGTGGAAAATCTGCGCCGCTCCGAAAGTCAGACTGCCGTCACTGTCGGTCTGTCACAGGTCTTGCGAATGACTACGCAACTGGTGGTTCTAACTACGGCAGCTTTTTTTGCGATTCAGCGCGATCTTGGTCCTGGCATGATTTTGGTGGCGTCGATCCTAGCAAGTCGGGCGGTGCAGCCGATTGAGGGGATGATCACCGGACAACGTGCATTTCGAAATGCGCGGGATGCCTACAAGCGTTTGAATCGCCTGTTGAAGAGCGTCCCCCGCATGACTGAAGCACACCACGTGCCGCAATCCGGCACTGTGGAGGCCGTTCAAATGGTCTATTCGACAGGACGAGGCCAACCCCATGTCAAGGGTGTAAGCCTGTCGATTGCGTCTGGTGAGATCCTGGGGATCGCGGGCCCCAGCGGATCTGGCAAAAGTCTGTTGGGTCAATTGCTGGTTGGCGCGCTTGATCCGACGAGCGGTTCTGTGAGTGTGGATGGTGTCGACCTGAAAACCAGTAATTCCGACGCGCGCCATGCGGCTTTGGGGTATTTGCCGCAACGCGGCGATGTTCTCCCCGGTACCATTGGCGAGAACATCTGCCGCTTTGGTGTTCTGGACCCCGAAAAGGTCTGGAAAGCCATTATGCTTGTGCAGGTGGAAACCGAGATTGGCAAACTTCAGCTGCGGCTCGACACACCCATGGCGCGCGCAGCAGTCGAACTGTCTCCTGGATTTTTCAAACGGCTGCTCCTTGCGCGAGCCTTTTACGACGCACCCAAGCTCGTCGTTCTAGATGAACCGATGTCCGACCTCGACTTGGATGGAGAGAGGATGCTGGTTGCTGCCCTGATCGCCTTGCGCACAGCGGGCAGCACAGTTGTGGTGATCTCGCCGCGCGGCAGCCTTCTGCGAGTGCTGGACCGGATCGTGGTCATGAAGGGTGGCGCTATCGAATCCATCCGCAAAGAAAACGAACAGAGCGCTTCTGCGGGGCAGGGGCGCTGGCAACTCCGTGATCGCGTGGCTGGCCAAAACGTGCTGTTGCTGGGGGAATGACGAGATGACCGCACAAAACAGCGAAGTATTGGCACTGCGGAAACGATTGCTGGCTGCCACCAATCACACTAAGCCGATCTGGGTGGGCGCTGTAGCCTTGGCAGTGTTTGGCGGCGTGTTCGGGGTCGGTGCCGCGACTGCGCCAATAAACGGCGCGGCCATTGCTGCCGGAAGCTTTGTAGCCCGCGGGCAGAATCAGGTCGTTCAGCATCTGGAAGGCGGCATCGTCGCCGAAATCTTGGTCGATGAAGGAAGCGTGGTCTCACGCGGTGACATCTTGGTGCGTCTTGACACTACGCGCGCTCGAGCGGAACTGGAACGCCTGACGACCGAACTGCATATGGGCATGGCGCGCGAGGCTCAGCTAATGGCTGAACGCGACGAACAGGATCGCATCAGCTATCCTGGGGTTCTCCTCGAAGCCGCGCGCAGTGATCAGGCGGTAGCGCGGTTGATTTCCGACCAGGAGAGCGAGTTTAGCGCCCGCCAGGCGAGCCGCGCCGTCAAGATCGCTATCCTTCGGCAATCCATCAACGCAGGTGAAGAGCAGATCGAGGGATTTCTTGCACAGCGCGACGCCTACGCTATCCAGATCGATCTGTTGCGGCAAGAGATCAAGGCGGTGCAGTCGTTGTATGATCGGGGGCTGTCTGCAATGGACCGTCTATATGGACTGAGCCGGACGGCGGCCGAAATTCAGGGCCTGGATGCAAAGGTGAAATCCGAAATCGGTGCGGTCCGTCAAATGAATCTCGAAGCCGAACAACAAATCGCAAGCCTTGAAAGAGAGCGCGTTGAGGCTGCAGCCACTGACGTGATCAGTCTTCGGCTCGAATTAGCGAAGCTGCAGAAAGAATTGAAGCAAACTTCAGATCTGCTGACACGAAGCATTGTCGTCTCCCCGGTTGACGGGATTGTGGTTAAGCGCGAGGTCAACACGGTTGGTGGAGTGATTGAAGAGGGTGGCACAATCGTCGAATTGATTCCGACTCCAGCGAATCTAGTTGTTGAAGCCCGGATCAATCCCGCAGATATCGACCGAATTTTTGAAGGTCAGGCCGCATCAGTGCGCATTCCGGCGTTGCATATCCCCTATTCGCCCTTGATGACTGCACGGGTAGAATATGTTTCGGCAGACAAACTCATCGGATCCGAGGATGAATCCGATTACTACGTAGCGCGGATCTCAGAAATTGTCTTGCCATCTGACATTGACCCCGGCCGTCTCTATCCTGGGATGCAGGTCGAGGTGTTCATCATAACTGGCAGCAGAACATTCGCCGAATATCTCTTTGATCCGCTATGGACGAGCTTTTCGCGAAGCATAAGAGAGCATTGAAGTCAACTCGGGCAGATTGCATTGCGCGAGGACAAACGGGACAAGATAGTCATGACAAATGAAGCAAAGAAGCCTAAATATGTGTCCAACGACGAACTTAGGGAAGTGTTTTCGGATATGATCACGGCAGTCGGTTTTGACGGTGGAAACTTCAGGATTGAACTTTCTGTTTCGCGCGCATCGCAAACCCAGAATGGCCGCGAGACGACGGTGCATCCAGTGACTCGGCTTGTTCTTCCGCTGCACGTGGCTGGCGAGTTACTTCAGAAACTTGGCGGTGCATTGGCAGATCTGGAGCGCCAAGGCGTTGTAAAGAAGGGAATGCCGCCGGATCAAGGTGCCCAATCCTACAATTAGAATTCCGATTGATGTGGCGAGATACGGTCATTTGGTGCGCTAAGGCGAGCCTGTTAACATAGGGGGAAGGGAAATGAGCAGCTCAGTTACGGACACGCTATTTTACTACTACGCGGCCAACACGTCGGGCGACAGCTATTACGGCTACGCCTATGCGGACACCGGAACCTATTACGAAGGCCAGTCGTTCTCTGCGTCGACCTATGACAACGACGGCACCTACTGGACCTACTACGTCTATGATTCCTACGACTACGGCTATGACACCGGATACGAGGGCTACAGCTACGGCAGCAGCTATTACGACTACGATGGTGGTGGCGGGTATCTGAGCTCGTCGACCTATGCCAACTACGGCGGGATCGGGTCGGAATACGGCTATACGTCGGACGGCCAATACTGGGGCTATTACGGCTACTACGAGGCCGATTTCTTCTGACACCGTTTCACTAGGGTCGAGACCCAGTTTAAGCGGGGTCGGATCCCCACCTTCTGCTTGATCGGTTGACTTGCGACTCCGCGCCCGTTGGTTAATGGGCGGGAGTTTCGCGTTGGCGACTACGGTTGACATTGCTGGTGACCTCGACCGCCCTGATCTCCTGCGTTTGCTCGTCGATTCCGAGATGGACCTTGCGCCAGACGCTGCGTTTTGCCCCGCCATGCTTACGCGCGTTCCACTCGCCTTCGCCCTCGACCTTGATGCCGGTGCTGTCGATCAGCAGGTGCAGCGGACCCTGCGACCCCCGATGCGGGAGGTTCACGGCCAGGGTCTTCTGGCGACGGCTGAGGGTGCTGAAATCCGGCACATCCCAGTCGAGGCCGATCAGGCCATGCAAGCTCTCGACGAAGCCGGTCGTTTGTCGCAGCGCCATGCCGAAAAGGACCTTCATCGTCAGGCAGGTCTGGACGGCGGCATCGCTGTAGACAGGCTGTCGCCCACGCTTGCCGGTCGGCTTCGCTGCCCAAGCCATGTCAGGATCGAACCAGATCGTCAGTGATCCCCGGCGCTTGAGCGCCTTGTTATAC
>NZ_JBGSOZ010000074.1:0-12005 GCF_041738905.1 Aestuariivirga sp. | reverse complement strand
GCGGCAGGCGGCGGCATAGCGGCGAACCGGCACGATCAGCACGCACACACCCTTGCGCCCCGCCCGTCCGGTCCGCCCGGACCGATGCAGCAGAATGTCGGGGTTTGTCGGCATGTCCGCGTGGATGACAAGGTCGAGGTTGGGCAGGTCGATGCCGCGCGCGGCAACATCGGTCGCCACGCAGACCTGCGCCCTGCCATCGCGCATGGCCTGAAGCGCGCTGGTCCGCTCGGCTTGCGAGAGTTCGCCCGAGAGCGCCACCACCGTGAACCCGCGGTTGCCGAGCCTCGCCGCCAGATGCTTGACCGCTTCCCTGGTGTGGCAGAACACGATGGCGCTGCCGCTGTCGAAAAACAGCAAGGTGTTGATGATGGCATTCTCGCGCTCATGCGACTGCGCGACCACCAGCTGGTAATCGATGTCGGCATGACGCTCGGTCGCCGCTGTCGCCACGACCCTTGCCGCGTCACGCTGATAGACCTTGGCGAGATGGAGGATCGACTTCGGCACGGTCGCCGAGAACATGAGCGTGCGCCGTGTCTCGGGTACGGCTGCGAGGATGAACTCGAGGTCCTCGCGGAAGCCGAGATCGAGCATCTCGTCCGCCTCGTCGAGCACGACGGCGCGGAGAGCAGCCAGATCAAGCGAGCCCTTGGTGATGTGGTCGCGCAGGCGGCCGGGCGTGCCCACCACGATGTGAGCGCCGCGATCGAGCGCGCGGCGCTCCTTGCGCATGTCCATTCCACCGACACAGGAGGCCGTGACGACACCTGCATCGGCATAGAGCCAGCTGAGTTCGCGCTCGACCTGAAGGGCGAGTTCGCGCGTGGGCGCGATGATCAATCCCAGCGGGCGCTCGGCCGGTGCGAAGTTTGCGGCCTCGCCCAAAAGCGTCGGGGCGATGGCAAGGCCGAAGGCAACGGTTTTGCCCGAACCGGTCTGCGCCGAAACCAGAAGGTCGCGGCCGGCAACCTTGGCCTCGATCACGGCGATCTGGACAGGTGTCAGCGTGGCATAGCCCTGCTTGGCAAGAGCCACCGCCAATGCAGGGTGAATTGCGGCCAAGGCGGCGGCAGTCGAGTTGTCGTCAGTCGATATCATGCACCTGCACCCCATGGAACGCGCGGACCTCCGCCCGCGCGCAGTTATCACGCCAACATATTTCGAGCCATCATTGTGATGACGGTGTGTCCGGTGGCGTCCGGCCATCCGGAACCGCACGTTGATCCAGATCCGGCAGCCTTCCCACACTTCATTGCGCCACGCGGGAGAGCAGGAGCGCTTCCCGACATTGATATGGCAGCACCGGACATGCGAACAAATGGCTGTGGAGGCAGCCCTCGGCGAACCGGTATCTGCTCATTGAATGCCTGTTACCCCCCCATTTACAGAGAAATTCGGCATCGAACAGAGAGGCACTCTGCATTTGAACAGCCAGCCGACCTTTGGATACAATGACATGGCCGCCAAATCCCTGCGTGGATAACAGGGAACATTCCACGTCAAAACTGCTCAACATTCTGCAAGCAGACAGGGAAAAGTTCGAAAACAGGAAAACTGGACATTATCGCGCCCAGCAAGCAAGTGCGCCGAGGATACCAGCGCGCGAGTATCTTCCGGCGAAAGACCAGACTGGTCTGTATGGAAGAGTGTCCGAGTACATCCCGATGCTGTTGCCCCAAGGTTGTGCGATTCTGCGCTATTATGTCGCATCCATTTGAACTCGTCAGTCAACAGCCAACACGAACAAATTGGGGTCAGTAAATCCCGAATATGCAGTTTTGACAGTCAGTTACCGATCACCCGACGAGAGAGTTGGCCCGGACCTAAACAAGTTGAAGATATCTTATGAACCGACGACTAGGCGAGCAACAAGCGCCCCGTCCTGATCCCTTCGCGCAGGACACTCTGTGTGTGTGCCCCTAGGGAAACCTGACTTGTCAAATCAGCTGTCACTGCGCCTTGCACCCATCTCTTCCTTGCGCCCACCCGAGATTCCTCTCCGCGAGCATTCAACATCCAAACTGCACAAGCTTCGCCGGAACATTGAGTATTATGGTGTGCTTTCGCCTCTGTTGGTCAAAGCAGATGGCCAGATCGTCGATGGCGTCGCACGCTACAAAGCTGCTCAGGCGGCCGGACTTCAGCACCTCCCGGTGATTTATATCGATCATTTGAGCGAAACTCAGGTTCGCGCACTCCGTCTTTCGTTGAACAGGCTCCAAGACGAGGCGACGTGGGATCAACATGCCGTTGCTGCAGAATTGCGACATCTGTCGGAGGTCGGTTTCGATCTCGACCTGACGGCTTTCGACACTGTGGAGATCGAAAACCTCCTTGAGATCGGCGTCCCGCCAGGAGATGTCGAGGACCTAGATGCGTCACTTCTAGCTCAACCTGTTGTGACGCAACCCGGCGATCTCTGGATTCTGCAGTCGGGAAAGCAAGAACATCGTGTCATATGCGGCGACGTCCGTAACGGCGAGCTCTTGCAGAAGTTGTTCGGCGATGAACGTGCCGCCGCCTGCGTTACCGACCCTCCGTACAATGTGCGGATACGCGGCCACGTATCGGGAACCAGCAAGCACACGGAATTTGCAGTGGCATCGGGCGAGATGACCGATCTGGAGTTTGAGAGCTTTCTTGCAACAGTTCTTGGAATAATCGTCATCTTCCTGAAGGGGGGCGCAGTCGCATTCATTTTCATGGATTGGCGCCATATCCGCCATTTGTTCAATGCGGGCCAGTCATGTTGTCTGGAACTGCTCAACCTGGCCGTTTGGGTGAAGAGCAATCCGGGCATGAGGTCGATGTATCGCTCGCAGCACGAACTGATTGCGATTTTCAAGCGACAATCAGAACCTCATCGCAACAACATTGCACTGGGCCGACATGGCCGGTCACGCTCGAACGTGTGGCAATACCGCGGTGTCAACGTTTTCGGGCCAGAACGACATCTGCTGGATGCCCATCCAACGGTAAAGCCAGTCGCCATGTTGGGCGATGCCATCCGCGACGTGACGGCCGTGAACGAGATCATCTTTGACCCGTTCCTCGGTTCGGGTTGGCCAGCAATTCGCTGCCAACCTTCGTGCCCGAAGCATCTGTCCGGCATCAGCACTCATGAGACAAACTGGCTGACTTGAGGAAGAGAGGATTTCTGGTTCATCGTAGCTTTCAGGAGAAGCGCAGATGAGACAGAAATCCGAGACGACGAAGACCACCTCCGAGCAGGTTGTGAAGAACATCCGGCGGGCGACACGGAAGTATCATTCGGCTGAAGAGAAGATCAGGATCGTGCTGGATGAGGCTGAGCTTGTTGCAGGCCATCACACTCCCGTCGGCCGCCCCGGCACACCTGATGAAGTAGGTCATGTCGCAGTGTTCCTGGCCAGTGAAGAGGCCAGCTATGTCACCGGTCAGATGATTGTCGTCGACGGGGGCAATACTGTGCAGGAGTACAAGGTAGGCAACTGACAGCGATTGGCTCATTCGGTATCGGGCAGAACAATCTTGAGTTGACCAAGATGCGGCGTGTGAACGATAGATGAGAATCCCGCCTGAGAAATCCTCTCCCGCAGTCGGTCGGGACATAGGGCTTCCCTGAGCAGTGCACAGTTCAGCGATGTCACCTGGCTCCGCGGCCTCGATGTCTTGTCGTCAAAGACTCTTCCCATCTGCTCCGCCCACGGCAGATACGTCGCATCGATGAACTCGTGCACTGACACAGCCGGTGGCTCGCATCGGAGTATCAGTCGCTCGAGCACATCCGGTGACAGGTAAGCCAGCCGCATGATCCGGCTCACGAAGCGGTCCGTCGCCTTTTCGGCCATGGCGATGTCGTGCGCCGTGGTCGCGTCAGCGCCCTCGATTTTTCGCCGACACGCCCATGTGATCTTTCTTGACGATTTCCCATATACTTGCCCTTTAGCGCCTCGGGAGGCGCTCTCCACTTCCACCTGTTGAGCAAGCTCCATGAAAGAACAAGTGTCGTGATCACGACAAACCTCAGCTTCAGCGAGTGGGAGACGGTATTTGGCGATGCAAAGATAGCAACCGCCTTGCTCGACCGACTTACCCATCGCTGTCACATCCTTGAGACCGGCAACGACAGCTATCGGTTCAAGGCCAGTTCCGAAGCCGCAAGGGCGAAGAGGAAAACATAAACCCGCATTCGCCGGATAGGGCACTGATTTCTGGCGGTATTCTTCCGATTCAGGTATAATTATCAGCAGTTTAAACTGAACCTTATGAGGCCATCATGGAGAACCCAGTGGGTGAATCGAATGATGGCTCTCTGAGGCTCGATTTCGACCGACGCCTGAAGCTTGAGTTCCATGGCTCGCGGATCACTTCTGACGCCGGATTGCTGGCCTACCGCGAACTCGACGAAGCCCTCGGTCTCAGTGCCATGGCCGGTGAAGTGCTCGCCGACGCACGCAGCGGGAAGAACGGCCGCCATGCTCTCGTCGGGTTGCTGCGGCAGTCGGTGTTCGGACGGCTGGCCGGACGTGCAATGATCTCCGCCCCGCAGGTGATGACGACCTCATGCACATAGCCCCGGACCAGCACTTTCCGGTACCCATAGGCCGTCGGCGCAGAGTAGTCGTTGCACCGGTAGCGCACCAGCGCCAGCGAGGAAACCTGCGTGGTCACCTTCTCGCAGGCGTCGTAAGGTGCCGGCAACGGCGTCTGGAAAGCGGCAAGGTCACGCTCCAGGCGTTCGCCGATCGTCCCGTGCTGGCCGCGCAAACAGTCTGACAGTCGACGGCGGCAGCAGTTCATCAGATGAGCGTTCAGTGCCTCGAAGCTCTCGAACACCGGGATCGGCACGAGAAAGTTCCGCCGTGCATAACCGACAAGTCCTTCGACCTTGCCTTTGTCGTTGCCTTTGCCGGGCCGGCCGAACCGGTCCTCGAACAGGTAGTGAGACTGCAACTCGCTGAACACCCGCGTCCGCCGGCGCTTGCCATCGCCCAGAATGCGGGCAACCGCGATCTTCGTGTTGTCATACAAAATCGACTTCGGGACGCCGCCGAAGAATGAAAACGCTCTGACATGTCCGTCGCAGAAAGCTTCCGTCGTCTCGGCCGGGTAGGCCACCACGAAGATCGCGTCGGAATGCGGCAGGTCCATGCAGAAGAAGTGGATCTTGCGCTCGACACCAACAATCACACCAATGGCTTCTCCAAAGTCCGCCTGGGCATGCCCTGGCGGATGCGAAAGCGGCACGAACATCTCTTGGCGCCGCTGGCGCCAGTCCGCAACGTAGTCCTTCACGATTGTGAGCTTGCCGGTAAAGCCGTGTTCGTCGCGCAGCCGCTCGAATACACGCTTGCTCGTGTGACGCTGCTTCATCAGGCTATCCCTGTCAGCCGTCAGAATCGCATCTATGATGCCTGTGAACCCGTCAAGCTTCGGCCGCAAGGGTGGCTTCCTGCGTACATATCCAGGCGGTACCGAGAACTTCAGCGTCTTCGAGACCGTTCGGGCGTTGATGCCGAACCGTTCTGCTGCAGCCCGTTCGCTGATCCCCTCGATCATGACGGCATGCCGAACCCGCGCGTATAGCTCCACCGTCTTCATCCTCCGCCCCCTGCCAACTCAGGCAAAGGACTCTAAATGCCGCAGTTTTACTCCGGCGCAGCCAATCCATTCGGCCGCTTCAGTGAGGTATTATTGATCCGGCTTTTACAATCGTCCCTATCACAGTCACGGAAAGGAACGCTGGCTTCAAGACATGTCGAATTGCTGCAGACCCATCCGGAAACTGTCAGGTTGCGGGCGGCTTCGATCCGCTGGCCGTTCGCCTGTTCTTGCGGAACGTGTCGATCCAGGCAATCGCCTCGCCAAAGGCACCCTTGGGAAAGAGCATGACCGAAAGGATGAACAGGGCGCCAAGGAAAAGTGGCCAGGCAGCACCGATAACGCCGGAGAGGCGGCTTTCCAGATAGCGGACTGCGATCGCCCCCAAAGCGGCGGATATGACGTGGTTCCGTCCTCCAAGCGCCACCCAGATCAGAACGTCGGCAGAGAGGGCAAAGCCGATGAGAGAAGGCGAGGCAAAGCCGAATTGAACGACGAACAGGGCGCCCGACAGTCCGGCAAGAGCCCCAGACAGTGTGAAGGCGCGAATTTTCAGACGTGCGGCATCATGGCCCAGAGTTGCTGCGCGGAGTTCGTTCTCGCGAACAGAGGCGAGCGACTTGCCGAAGCGCGATCCTTCGACTTGCAGCATCAGCACGATGACGGCGAACAGGATCGCCAGCATGAGATAGTAAATGACAGTGGTATCGGTTATTTCCGGACCATCGCCGTTCAGTCCGAGTGAGATCGGGGGCACGCTCATCAGGCCGTTCATGCCGCCGACGAAAGGGCTGTTGATGGCCAGCCGCTCAATGACCACCGCCAGTGCGAGCGTCACGATGCCAAGAAAGGCACCCTTGAGCGGGCGCCTGCCCCCGAAGAAAAACGTGCCGACGAGCGCTGCCATGCAGCCCGACAGCACGACGGCGGCGAGGAGACCCAGCCACGTGGACCGGACACCCGGCAGGCCCGGTATCATCCCAAGCGTGACAACACTCATGGCATAGGCGCCAATGCCGAAATACACGGCATGTCCAAGGCTCAACAGGCCTGCATGGCCCCACAGGAGTGCGAGGCTCACCGCAAATACTGCATACACGAAGTATATGCCGAAATCCGCAGCCACCCAGGAAGATACGACTGCCGGCAGCAGGCAAAAGAACACGAGCGCGGCAAGGCCCATGATGCTGGATGAAGACAGCTTCATCATGCTTCCCTGCGTTGGCGCGACACGAGGCCGTTGGGGAATACCCGGATGACCAGAATTGCCGCGGAGAAAACAACCAGCTGTGCCCACACGGCCGAGGCGAATGCAGCCGTCAGGCTGTCGAGGCCGCCGACGCCTGCCGCACCCACAAGCGGTCCCGAAACCGTGCCCAGGCCACCAACCAGGATCGACAGAAAGGCCGGGACAACCCAGCCAAGGCCGGCATTCGGATCGATGGAGATCATCGGCGCCATCGCCGCGCCAGCAAGTCCGGCCAGGCCGGAGCCGAAGGCAAAGGTCAGCCTGTCAAGCCGGCGGGTGTTTATGCCAAGGCACGCGGCCATGTCGCGGTTGGCGATCACAGCCCGCGTAGCCAGCCCCCATCTGGTGCCGAAGAAGAATGCAAACGTCCCGATGATCGTGCCCAGGCTGACACCCATCACGATCAGCCGGTAGACCGGATAGGGTTCGCCAAACAGCATGACCGAACCGACATCGGGTGGCGAAACGGCATATGAACCGGGACCATAGATCAACACCATTGCGTGCCGCAGCACGAGCGCCAGACCCCAGGTGGCGAGGATGGTGTCGATCAGCCGATGATAGGTACGCCTGATCACGAGTTCCTCGGCGATCAGACCAATTATCGCAACGACGAGCGGCGCCAGCGCGAGCGCCACGAAGAACGGAAAACCGGCTCTGGTCAACTCCATCATCGCATAGCAGCCAAGCATGAGAAACTCGCCATGCGCCATGTTGATCACGTTCATCAGGCCGAAGATTATGGCGAGTCCAAGCGATACGAGCATCAGGACGAGGATCGCATTGGTGGAGTCGAGGATGACCGTCGCAATCTGTTCCATGGAGTCCCCTAGAGCGACATGTGTTCTTCGATGAGAGCGGGACTGGCGCGCAGCGTCTCCACCTTGTGGCTTGCGACGATGCGGCCGCTATCGAAGAAGTCGACGCGATCTGCAAGGCTCAGGGCCATTTCGATGTTCTGCTCGACCAGGACCAGACTCATGCCGCTTTCCCTGATGATACGCAGAAGAATGGCTGAAAGCTCGCTGACGACGGACGGTTGAATTCCCTCGGAGGGTTCATCGAGCAACAGCAGTTTCGGCTTGCCCATCAAGGCGCGGCCAATTGCCAGTTGCTGCTGCTGGCCACCCGACAGACGCCCGCCCTGCGTCCGCCGCTTCGCCGCAAGGGCCGGAAATATGGAATAGATTTCGTCCGCAGTGGCGGCTTTCAGATTTCCGAGCAGGAGATTTTCCTCCACCGTCAGCTCCTGGAAGATCTCACGCCCCTGCGGCACGTAGCCGAGCCCGGCGCGGGCGATCTCGAACGGCTCACGCTTGTCGATCCGCATGCCCGCGAAGGATATCGTCCCGCGTTTCGGCTGGTTCAGACCCATGATGGTGCGCAGCAGCGTGGTCTTGCCGACGCCGTTGCGGCCGAGAAGTGCAACGGATTCACCTGGAGCGACGGCCAGGGACAGATCGTAGAGAACGACCCCGCCGCCATAGCCCGCGACAAGACCTTCAATGATCAAGCCGCCGGCCTGCACGTGGCTATCCATGGGTTGGCCCCAGATAGGCTTCGCGAACCTGCCGGTTGTTCCGCATCTCCGCGAACGAGCCGGAAGCCACGATCTTGCCCATCATCATCACGGACACCGGACAGCCCAGGGCCTCGACGAACCCCATGTCGTGCTCGATCACCAGCGCACTCACCTTCGTCGCGCGCCGGATCACCTCCAGCAGCCGGACCGTCTCGGACTTTTCCGCCCGCGTCATGCCGGCAGCCGGTTCGTCCAGCAGGATCAGCAGGGGGTCAGTGGCCAGCACCATGGCAAGTTCCAGCCATTGCTTCTGACCGTGCGAGAGATTGCCGGCGGGCAGATCCCTTTGCCGCCCGAGCCGGACGGTTTCCAGTAGCCGGCTCGCTTCCAGAGGCTGTGCTTCAGGAGTTCGGCTGCTGCGGGCAGAAAAGGCACTCTCGAGATTTTCGCCAACTGTCAGCCCCGGGAAGATCGAGGGCACCTGGAACTTCCGGACAATGCCGGACCGCGCGATCTCATGCAGCGGCCGTCCACAGACATTGCGCCCCTGGAAGCGGATCGACCCGCTTGTGGGTGCATGATAGCCGGTGATCAGATTGAAAAGCGTTGTCTTGCCACAGCCATTGGGGCCTATGACGCAGCGCATTTCATCCGGGCCGATCGAGAAATCGACATTGTCGACGGCGCGAACGCCGCCGAAGAGTTTCGTTAAACCCTCGATTTCGAGAAACGGAGCCCCTTCACTTGAACTCCGTTGCGCAATCGAGTCCATGAGATCAGGCGCAGCCGGGTGCCGGCGCGACCTGGCCCAGATTCTCGACGACCGTGATGCCGGCCCCTTCGGTCTTTGCCGTGAACATCTCGAGCGTCACGTGATGGTCCTTTCCGACTGTAACCTTGCCGGTTGGGCCGTCCACCGAAATGCCTTCGAGTCCATTGACCAGAGATTCGCTGTCGATCGATCCGGATTTCTCGAAAGCCGCTTTCGCCGCATGCAGCGATACATAGTGGGTAAACGCATACTGCGATACCGGCGTTGCATCACCTCCGAGCTTCTTGATGTCGGCCACGAACTTCTTGACCGGGTCGGTCTGCAGGGATTGCGCAAAGGGAAGCGCCACCCACATGTCCTGCGCCTTGCCTTCGCCGAAGGCACCGAGGTAGAGTTCCCCGAAGCCGAGGAATGCCACCTTGAGGTCCTTGAGCAGGCCCAGGTCTTCCGCCTGACGTATGAAAGTGATGCCATCGGCGCCAGGAAGCGCGAACACCAGCACCTTCGCACCCGAATCCTTGATGCGGCGGATAACCGGGGCGAAGTCCTTCACACCCCACGGGGTGAATTCCTTGCCCGCCACCGTGCCGCCAGCGCCTGCGACGATCTTTTCGCCAGCCTCGAACATTTTCTGCGGCCAAATGTAGTCGGCACCAAAGAAATAGAAGCTGGGCCCGCCGATCTCCTTCATTTTCGGCAGCAGTTTCTCCAGTTCCTGGTTGGGGACCGTATTGAAGCAGAACAGGTAACGGTCGCAGCCGCCGCCTTCATAGTTTGTGGCATACAGTAGCGGCACCTTTGCGCGCGAGAGGGTGGGCATCATTGCATCGCGGTTATTGGAGGTAATCGGACCCGAAACGGCAACGACGCCGTCGCGGCGGATCAGGGACGTGGTGCGCTCGACCGCGGTCTTGGGATCGGTCTTGTCGTCCTCGTAGATCAGTTCGATCTGCCGGCCCATGATGCCGCCGGCTGCGTTGATTTCGGCGGCCGCAAGGTCGAGTCCAAGCTTGGCTTGGCCGCCGAACAGTTCCAGCCCCCCGGAGAATGGCTGCACCACGCCGATCTTCACAGGATCGGCAGCAAGCACCGCTGGAATCGGGAAGGCCGCAGCGGCCGCGATACCCCCGCTGGTCCTCAAAAACGTGCGGCGGGAAACAGTGAACATGGGAATCTCCTCCATATTATGGCGCAGCACGCGCGACATCATGATCGCCGCGGGGAATTGCACTTGTCTCCGGGACGAGTGAGACAGCAGATAATACTAGAACATCTACCGCGGCAATAGGCAGCAGCCTGCCGAAAGCCCGTGTCTGGACAAAGGCCGGCACCGTAGTCCGGGTCCGGGCCCAGGGCGGAAACTGAGCTGGGCCAACTTGGAAATGCGGACATAGCGGAGAGCAGCTGACTTTCGGGCTGCTCCGCAGTCGCCTGGAGGTCAGGCGGCGATGTCGAGGTTTGCCACCTCGGCGCCATCGCGCAAGGCCCTGGCGACTGTCTCGGCGTCGCTGACCACGCCGAAATGCGTGGCAATGTCGTAGAGCGAGCTTTCCTGCTCGCGCGGACCCGTCGCCGCACAGGCATCGTGCGGCACGACGATCTCGTAACCCAGAAAGAATCCGTCATGCACGGTGGAGCGCACGCAGATGTTGGTGACGACTCCGATGACCACCAGCTGGGTGACCATCATGTCCTTCAGGGTCAGGTCGAGGTCGGTGCCGAAGAACGCCGAATAGCGGCGCTTCGTGACATGAATCTCATCTTCACGGGCGCCAAGGTCTTCGATGATCCTGGTACCCCAGCCACCCTCCTCGCAGTGCGGCGTGCGCTTCAGCAGTTCACGATCCCGGCGCATGTTGCGCCGATGCTCGTCGTGCACCCAGATGACGGGGGCACCTCTGGCGCGCGCCGCCTCGATGACCTGAAGCTGCGGCCGAACCAGGCGTTCATAGTCCGGCAGCACCATGGCGCCGCCCGGCTTGCAGAAATCATTGACCATGTCGACCACGATCACGGCGGTCCGGCCTGCATCGAGGCGCATGGTCTCGACATGCCGATGAGCAGAGAATACGTCTTTGGCCACGGCGCCCTCTCGAACTGTATGACCTGATACAAAGCCCAAGGAACGGTGAAGTCAATCCCGCGCCCGCCACTACCATGGCAGCCACAGGGAGAGCTGCCGCTGACCTGGTCAACTGGGCATCTCGTTGACACCGCCGGTTCCCTTTGATTGACTGAACACAAGCGAGGCCGGGGTTCCAGAGAGCGAGACGGACACTTGGGATGAAGATCATCTTGACCGGGTCGGAGGGTTTCCTGGGCCGTCACGTGGCAACCCATCTCGACCGCTCCGGCCATGAGATCGTCGGCATTGACAAGAGCCAGCCGGCCGCTGCGGCCGGTCGGGCGCACGTCAGCGCTGACCTTGCGCAGTTCGCGTCGGCACTCGAGTTGGTCCGCGATGCCGATGCGGTCGTGCACCTTGCAGCAGTCCCGCGGCCGACCGGCCGCACCGCCGGTGACGTATTCCATGCCAATGTCGCCACCACGTTCAACGTTGTCGAGGCCGCGCGGCTGGCCCGCATTCCGCGTTTTGTCTACGCCTCCTCACTCAGTGTTCTGGGCTACCCGTTTGGCCAGCCGTTCATGCCCCCGGAGGCGCTCCCCGTGGACGAGACCGCGCCGATCCATGCGCAGGATGCCTATGGTCTGTCAAAGTGGCTGGGCGAGGAAATCGGGGGATGTCCCGCTCAATGTAGAAAATTGGAGTGAGGTTGGCGTTGCTCTCCTCGAGCCGTAGGCTCGGGGTGTTCAATCCTGAATGGAGAGCAACACCATGAAGAAAGCTACCACGTCTATCGAGGCGCTTGCCAGTG
>NZ_JBGSOZ010000004.1:0-14143 GCF_041738905.1 Aestuariivirga sp. | reverse complement strand
CGCTGCTCCGGCGGGCTTGCCTCCCGGTAGTTGCTGCGGCGCCGGCACCGCGACGATCGCCCTGCCTTCGGCGCGGCCAGTCTTGAGGTAGTGGACCAGTGGATTGACCTTGCCCGCCGCAACGTCCTGGTTGGCCTCGACATAGGCCGCGGCATGAAAGGCAGGCCCCGGGTTGTGACCCTTCTCGCGGCCGTGCTTCATGAAGTGCTTCAGCGGCGTAAGCTTGGACTCAAGCACATCCGGGTAGGCGGCGACGTACCAGGCCTCGTCGTAGAAGCCGCTCTCCTCGACCAGCCGCAAGGCCACCTCCGCCTCGTCCCATGGCCTTGTCTTGCGGTTCTCGGCCTTGCCGAACACTATATAGTGGATGATCGGATTGATGCCGGTTTCGCGGACGTCCTTGTTCTCGGCGATGTAGTTCTTGGCATCGAAGCCCGGGGAGGGCACCCATCCCTTCGGCCCGCCGTGCCGTAAGTAATGCACTTCGGGTGCGAGGCCCGATCTGGCCGCTTCGGGATGGTTGCGGGTGTACCAGACGGCATCGAACAGACCGCTGTCGCGGATGAGCGCGGCGTTCGCGGCCTCGCGAGCTCTCTCGCCGCCAGCCGCGGGCGGAACGGCAGCAGGCGGCGGGGGCGAAGCCTGCGCGGGCAATTCTACAGGGGCGGCCTTCGCCTGTCTTGCCGATGACCGGCGCGAAGACTCGGTCCTTCGGGCCGCTGGCTTCGGCTTCGATTGAACAGCCGATACTGTGCGGCCCTCGGTCTTGCCGAATTGGAGGTAGTGGAGCAGGGGGTTGATCTTCGAGGACGCGACATCGGCATAGGTTGCGATGTAATCCGCAGCATCGAAGCGAGGCCCGGGATTGTGCCCCTTTTCGCGCCCGTGCCTCAGGAAGTAGCGCTCCGCAGGCAGAGGAGACTTCGCGGCTTCGGGGTAGGTTGCCTTGTACCATTCGGCATCGAAGAACTCGCTCGATGCGATCAGCCGGACCTGGATTTCCTCAGGGTCGGCTGGGCTGATCTTCCGGGATTCCTTCCGTCCGAAGGCAAGATAGTGAACCAACGGGTTCATGCCGATCGCGGCGATGTCCTTGTAGCGTGCAAGATAGTCGGCTCCATCGAAACCGGGAGACGGCGCCCAGCCCTGTGCGGCGCCGATCCGCAGATAGTGGAGCGCAGGGGACAGTCCCGAACCGGCGGCGTCGGGATGTTTCGACATGTACCAGTCGGCATCGAAAAGGCTGCTGTCGGAAATGACCCGCAAGTTCGACTGTTCGCGCTCGCTTGCCACTGCCGCGAGCGGGGCGGTTTCGGCGTCTTTCGGGACGGGCGTGCTGGTGTCAGTCACGGTAATCGACACCCGGTGCGCTCAATACCGCCGCGGCAGCACGGCCATGGTTGATGTCCGGTGCGCTGTGTGTTGGGCCTGCCACAATGTCCTCGATTCATCGTTCCCTAAAGGTCGTTCTGATACCATCGCAGTTCCACATCGTTCAAGAGAATAGGAGAACACATGTATGCCTTGCCGCACATCTGTGCAGCGTTGCATGTGATTTGAGCGGACAAGACCATCGTTTCGAGGACTGTGTCTGGCCCATGCGGGCACGGAAACGTTGCCAAGCCTGCCCAAGCGTTAACAAGAGGGACCGGCCAGTCCGGCGGATTGCTCCTGCGACCGGCCAATCTGCGGACAATTTGAATGTAGTTGCGTACATTGGTGTTGTGCTAGTTAAAGTCAGACGGATGGTCTGCCGGAAGGTTGGGGTACCACCCGGTACAGTGTATTCGTGGCGAATTGGAAATTCTTGACCGAGAGTGGGACTGAATTGGGCCCTGATGCGATGGCCCGGACGCGCGCGTTCACGTCCCCCGGCCCAGACGAATTCACGACGCCCGTCTGCCGGCCCCGATTGCCGCCTGCAGCGCGCATCCTGCCCTATCTCGCGCGAGCCGATCAGGCGCGCCACTACACCAATCATGGCCAGCTCTCCGAGGAGCTCGCGCGCCGCCTGTGTGACGTCTTCGGCGTCGATCGCAGGCGCGGGGTGCTTGCATCCAGCGGCACGGCGGGCCTCACCGGGGCGATGCTTGCCGTCGCCGGCCGTGGACGCCCTGAAAAATCGCTCTGCATCTGTCCCGCCTTCACCTTCGTCGCCACCGCGATCGGCGCCGTCACGGCCGGGTATGAGCCCTATGTGGTCGATATCGACGCCGAAAGCTGGACCCTCGATCCCGTTGCCTTGCGAAACCTGCCGGCGCTGAAGGATGCGGGTGTCGTGGTTCCGGTGGCGCCGATGGGGCGAACCCCCGACCTCGATGCCTGGCAGGCCTTTCAGGATGACACCGGAATACCGGTCGTGATGGATGCGGCGGCCTGTTTCGATACCCTGGATACAGCCCAGCTCCGGCGCTGCAGCTTTCCGGTGATGATCAGCCTGCATGCCACGAAGACGTTGAGCACCGCAGAGGGCGGCTTGGTGCTGTGCGGCAGCGACGAGTCGGCTGGCCTCGTCACACGCGCCCTGAACTTCGGTTTCTTCGAAAGCCGCGAAAGCGTCGGCCCCAGCATCAACGGCAAGCTCAGCGAATATCATGCAGCCGTCGGCCTCGCCGATCTCGACAGTTGGGAGGAGAAGCGGGCCGGATTTCTGCGCACCGCGGCCAGCTACCGCGCGGCTGCCCAACGGCATGGCCTTGGCAACCGCATCATCACCGACACCGACCATGCGAATCCCTACGCGCATTTCCTGGCACGCGATGCCGAAGGTGCCGACAGGGCCGCGCGCGCACTCTCGCAACACCATTTCGATACCCGCCGGTGGTATTCGAACGGGCTGCAGGCACAGCCGTTCCTGGCCAGGGCGAGGCGTTCCCCGGTGCCGGTGACGGAAGACCTTGCGGCACGGCTGCTGGGCCTGCCCTGCGCCTGCGATCTCGATCCCGCAAAGATCGACCGGATCGTCCAGATCATTGCCAGCACCTTAGCCGAATAGACGGGACAGGACGCATGAGACGCCCCCGCGCTGCCGTTCCGCTGTCATCTGCCCGGCAGGGCCGCATGCCTAACTATCCGGGCCGAACCTGATGGGACTTGCAGAGGACCTCGTTCAGTCCGGCATCTTCGATGCCGGCTATTACGTCGGCAGCTACGGCCTCGACATGCTCGGGGGCGTAGAGCCCGCGTCGCATTTCGCCGGCATCGGCTTCCGATTCGGCCTCAAGCCCAATCCCGCGGTCGACCCGATCCTTCGCAGGCTGCGCTCTCCGGACAGGACGGCAGTGGACCTGATGGCCGATCTGGTGCGCGACGGGGCAGGCGGACTGAAGCCTGACCGGGTGAGCGATCTGATTGCAGGCGACAAGCCGGTGCCGGACGAGATCGATCCGGACCGGCCGGGCTGGCTCGATCCTGCCGAGAACATCAGGAATGCGTCCCGGCTCGCCTTGCCGCGCCGGACCGACTTCGTTGCAGGCGGCGCTGCCTATTCGCTCCGCGTGCCGGACCCCGGCTGGATGATGTCGCGGTTTGACGAAGACCGGGCCTTCACGCTGGCGCGGATTTCACATGGCGACTGGGACGGAATCTACTTCGCGGAGTTCTACCGTCGGCGGCTGGCAACGCTACTGGACGGCAGGGCGACGGACCGCGAGATCACCATGCTGGCCTACCGCCTGTGCGAGGAGCTGCACGAGACCTATGACAATTTCGCCGAGAACTTCATGGTGGAGCTTGCGGCGGACTTGAGGTCGCGTCCGCGGCATCCGGATTTCCGGATGTCCGTCGCGTTCAAGGGAAACCCTACGATCGACGAAGAGATCTTCGAAGGCTCGCCCGCCATCTATCCCGTCGACTTCGAGCGGCTCGACATCTTTGCCCGGTATTTCGCGCCTGACGAGGCCATCTACGATGCCAACATCTTCAAGCGCTGGCTGCTGTCCGGCGACTTGCGCGGACTTCCCGCGGCAGCACGCGAGAGGCCGGTGATCCTCATGGGGGCGGATCAGCTTTCGACACTCGGGCCGCGCTGGCAGCTTCCTTGGTTCAACCACATCGTCATCCCGCCCGAGTTCAGCTATCCCATGCGGCGTCAGCTGCTCGAGACTTGCGTCGATCGCGTGGCGGAGGCCAAGGCCGCTGCGGCGCGGCTTGGTTTGCGGAAGCCGTTGTTCATCCTCCAGGGCTCATCCTTTGCCTTCTGGTTCCAAGTCCGGCTGTTCGAGCGTCATCCGGACATTTTCAGCATCGACCTCGGCCAGGCGCTGCATGCCTGGTTTTATGACATGAAGAAGATTCCGCTCCGCACCTGGGGGCGGCGCTATGCGCCTACCATCGTCAGGAACTGCGGGCTCGAAGGCTATTATGCGGCCCTCGGCATGTCGTCTCCCGTCATCGAGACGCTGTTTCGCAACCGCAAGGTCGACCTGACTGAGCCGTGACGGTCAGGGCTTGATGCCCCTGTACATGCCGATGTTGTGGGCATCGAACAATCCGGCGGTCTTGTCATAGGAGGCCACGAGGCCGGCCTTCTCGATCGCGCCCATGTATTCCTCGTGGGTGAACAAGCCCAGTTCCTCGCGCTCGATGAAATACTCGATGCCGTCCGGCGTGCCGACAAGGTAGTGGATGTCATAGACGGACAGATTGCCCTCCCGCCGCGCGATGAACATGCGGGCGATCTTGCGCGAGGGTTCCTCCACATATTCTGAGGTGAGCCGCTTCTCCCAGAAGTTCTCCGGATAGACCCAGGGCTCGAAGAGAAGCACGCCGCCGGGATTGAGGTGGCGGGCCATCGATGCCACGGCGCGTTCGAGATTCTCAAGGCTGCCGACATAGGCGATGGCCAGGAACAGGCTCGAAATCGCATCGAACCGGCGGCCGAGATCGAAGTCGATCATGTTTCCCTTGTGGATGGGAAGGCCCGGGCAGCGCTGACGGGCGATCTCAAGGAAGCCGTCGGAGAGGTCGAGGCCCTCGCACTCGAAATCCGCGCGGAGATTTTCGAGATACTTGCCGGAGCCGCAGCCGACGTCGAGCAGCGAGCGGGCGTCGGGTTTGGCCGCGCGGATCTGCGCTGTCAGCCGCCTTGCACCTTCCACGTAGTCGGCCCTGGGAATGTAGCTGTCGTAGATGAAGGTCGATCGACCGTAGGTTTCGTAGACCTTGAGTTTGGCTTCAGTCACGTTTCTCTCCGCCTGTGTTGCGCTGTGTGCCCGTCTTCATCCCGATCAATCGTACTCTCCGGCACGATAGCCGGGAAAATAGGTCCCGTCCGGCATGCCGAGCGTCAAGCGGTCATAGCGCTCCCTGTCGGCGATGTGGCCGCACAGCCACGTCATGCGCTGGCCGCTGGCCCAGCCCTTCTTGAATGCCGTCAGCCCGCTCTCGCCGTCCCCGAAGGCGCCAGCGCCGGCGCCGATCGACAGGAAGGTGAAGCCTTTCGCCGCATAGTGCCTGATGACGGCGGCGACTAGCGCATAGGACGCATTAAGGCGGTAGCCCTCGGCATCATAGGCACCGAGATGGAAATAGGCCCTGGGCGCCGTCTCCATGACCATGATCATTCCCACCGTCCTGCCCGTGCGGGCGGCCCGGAACAGCCTGGCACCCGGCACGCGCATCTGCATCCGCAGCGACGCCTCGCTCATCCGCGCCGCCTTGCCGATGCCGTGGCGCGCGACGAGATTGGCATAGAGGCGGAGCCAGTCCCCGATATGCGCCTCCGGATCGGCGCAGACCTCGATGTCCAGCTTCTTCAACGCCTTGCGGGCGCAGCCCAGATGATGCGGATCGGCGAAGCTCTCCAGCGGCGCCGTCAGGCCGATGGTGTAATGCGTCTTGTAGGACCGGACCATGTGGTTGAAGCAGCGGCGCAGCAGCGCTTCATCCGCGTTGCCCAAGGGATCGGTCACCGCCGTCACGCTCACGAGGTTTCGCGGCAGGCCGCCCATGTCGGCTTCGAGCGCTGCCCAGTCGGTACAGCAGAGGAACGGATAGGGCGCGATGGCATCGAGCTCCTCCCCGCTGCCGGGAATGGCGCGGACAATCATGGCGCCGCCCGATTTCGTCAGTGGGCTGACGGTTCCACCCATGCCGAGTGCTTCCCAGTACTGCGGGCTGGAATAGCCGGTGTCCGCCGTCATGCGCGGATGGCGGCGTCGAAGCGGTAGTGCCCGCCTGGCCGGCCGGGGCTCGTCTGGTCGATGGCGCAGGACAGGCCAAGCCCGCGGCATGCGCTGACGAGGCGGCCGGGGTCCCACCAGGTTCCGAGCCTGTCCCGGCCTTCGGCGCGATACTGCTCGTAGAGCGCGCGCTTCTCGGGCGTATCGAGGAAGGCCAGTTTGCGGGAGGCGTCGAGGATGCCGCCGATGAAGATCATCGCATCCGGCTTCGCATGGCGGAGCATGCCCCCGAGCAGGGTTTCGAGGCTGTCTTCTGCGAAATGCTGGAGGGCCGCATACATGGAGATGCGATCGAAGGGACCGCGGCCGCCGAGGTCTGCCTGAGACAGGGCGATCGCATCGACAACGAGGTAAGCCAGATTGCCGTACATGTTGTGGCGGTTCGCGATGTCGATCAGGGTCTTCGAAAAGTCGATGCCCAGAACACTCGCACAATGCCGGGCAAGGCGCGCCGTCACCACGCCGTTGCCGCAGCAGACATCAAGAAGCGCCGCGTCCTGTGTCAGCCCGAGACCCATGCGGATCGAATCGACCATCGCGTCGAATTCGGCGTCGCTATAGGGTCTTCCGCCGATCGTATGGCCGACCTGGGTGAGAAAATCGGTCTCGCCGACGGAGGACGGATGCTCGTTCCAGAACGTCTCCCAGTCCACGCCCGCATCACTCCGCCACGCAGCATCACAAAATGCTGCAACCCGCCAAACCAGTTGCCTCCTTAATTCTATCGCAGCGGGCATGCAAGTTTGCTATTTGGGCGCGGTGACGCCATCCCAATCGATAACACCGGCATGAAGCTCCAGTTCCTGATGTGCGGCGAGGCCGATGACGCCTTCTTCTCGCAGGCCGCGATGTTCCGTCTCGCACTCGATTCCCATGGTGGCGACCACGCGGGCGCCCGCATGACGCTCTGCCTCGGCAGCACGCCGCTGGCGGAAGTTCCAGAACGCTGGCGCAGGCCGCTGCGGAATATCGAACTCAGGTGGCTTGCCGCCGGACGGAAGCCGGGCGAGGACGACCTGGCGCAATCCATGTTGACCTACGAGTCGATCGCGCCTGATGCCGATGTGGCCATCATCTGCGATGCCGACACGCTGCTGGTCCGCCCCCTGGCGGAAGCGTTTCTCAGGGAGATGGTGGAGGCTCCCGCGCTCGCCGGCACGATTGCCCATTTCGCGCCGCCGTTGAAGGACACGCGCAAGCCGCCGCCCAAACCGATCGTGAGCACGGCCATGCTGTGGGAGGAGCTTTCGCAGCGCGTCCTCGGACGCCCGGTCGACATGTCCTACCGCTACACGTTGCGCCGCGAGTCCGATCCTCCGGACGAGCCATGCCCCTTCTACATCAACCTCGGCGTCGTCATCGCAACGCCCGCGATCTTTGCGCGGTTTCACGCCCAGCACCGGGAGGTGATCCCGGTGGTGCGCGAGGTGCTGGAGAACCGCTTCTACGAGCAGATATCGGTGCCCTTTGCCGCCGCGCGCGCCGGGGTGCCGCAGCGCGTGCTGCCGATGCGCTTCAACTTTCCCAACGATCCGCTCGCCGAGGTGGCCTATCCGGACGAGGCCGCAGCAATCATCCAGTTGCACTACATGCGGACGAAGGCGTTTCACCGCCATCGCATCTTCGCGGACCGCGGGAGTTTCGAGACGTTCATGGGGCTTGACCTTCAGGGCTCGAACATGGTCTTCCAGCAGGCGGTTCGAGAAGCGACTGACGGACGCTATCCATTTTGATTTCCGCGCTCATGCGACGCTCTGCAGGTCATTGCCCTTGCGAGGCCGGACCGGAGCCTGACAGGACAGACCGATGCAACAAGATTTCGAGTTTCTCTTTGTCACCGGATGTGCCCGCGCGGGCACATCCGTCATGGCAAACCTGCTGAGAACCGATTCAAGAATTGCCATGGGCCGCGAACGCTTCGCGGAACTCTATCTGACCGAGAAGACATTCCCGCCGGAGTTGTTCGAGAAGGAGCGCTTCTGCCGGATCCTTGGTCCCGGAGACAGCCACCACCGGCGCCTGGAACCCTACTATGCCGAACTCCATGACCGTTACGACCACTGCGTCTTTCGCGGCGACAAGATTCCCGAGATGGCGGGCGACTACGGATTGCTGCTCGAAAACTTCGAACGCCCGCGAGTCATCTTCATGCTTCGCAACATCTTCGACGTCGCGGATTCCTTCAATGGCAGGGCGAAGAAGGCGCGCGCGAGCGGCCGCACCGACGGTTGGCCGTGGGACCGTGGAAGCGCGGCCGCCGTCAGCGAGTGGAATCTCGCGCTGCGGAACACACTGGCGATCGGGGAACGGGTTCATCTCCACGTTGTCGTCTACGAGCGGCTTTTCGAAGATTCATCCGAAGTCGAGGCGCTGCTCAGCTTCCTCAAGCTCGCCCCGCAAGATTCCATGCTGTCGGCTCATCGTGAACTGATGGCAGAACACAGGGAACTCGATGCAAGCCGCACGAATACGCTCACGTCGGTCGAGAAGCTCGACATCATGCGGAGAGCTGATTTTGCAGCCTACCGCCAGATGCTGAAGCTGGGGAACCGGCTGCGGAAGCAGAGTCCGACTGGATAAGAGTTTATTCACAGGCCGCATCTTTTGAAGCTGCGGCAGATACAATATGGCCTGATCGTCCACTGCAGGTTGCAGGTCTGACTCGTGGATGCATCTCCGTGTCACGCTGCGATTGTGCAGCCGCACTCAGTTTCAACGTCCTATCCCTTCCGCATTCCGCGCTCCATTGCAAGAGTAGGCTTGTCCCATAGGCGAACGACGTTCAGCGGGGACATGATTGCGTGTATGAACAGGTCCCCTCTCTTGGCCCAGCAGACCATCCTCGTGACAGGCGCGAGACGTTCCGGAACGACTCTGCTGAATGCGATCCTTTGCGCTGATTCCCAGGCAAACCCGGTGATCGGCGAAGCGGCTCTGGTCTGCAAGCTGATGGAGGTGATGAAATGGGCCTCCGATCCGTTCAAGTTCGCCGCTTTCGGCCAGCATGCCTTTGAGGACGCGCACGACTTGTCCGCCTTCTTCGGCGAAACGGTCGACACATTCGTCCGCCGGATTTCGCTGCGCTATGGCCAGCCGCAGTTCATCGTGCTCAAGAGTCCCGAGTTCTGTTTCGTCGCAAGCTAACTGCTGGCGGCCATGAAGCAGGCGAAGTTCGTGGTCGCGGTCCGCGATCCGCGGGACCAGATCCTGTCCGAGCTGGAAGTCCGCATTCGCGGTGAGGATGGAGCGCTTGATCCCTCAGGCGTGCAGTTCAAGCAGGTGCCGGGGCTGATCCGCAAGTTCCAGTCTTACTGGGAACCTCTGCTGGCCGCGACGCGCCTTGCGCCGGAACGGTTCATGTTCGTGCGCTACGAGGACATGCTTGCCAGATATGACGAGACGCTCGCAGCCCTCCAGGGCTTTACCGGACTGTCTGACAGCACGTTCAACCCGGCGGGCGCCTGGACACGTTATGCCGCGACGGATGACTTCATCCCGAATTATCCATCCTACTCGCCTTTCTACGGCGGCCCGCTGGAACCAGCCCGGGCGGGCCGGTTCAGGACTGTGCTGCGGCCGCAAGATCTGGAACTGATCGAAGGTGAGTGCAGGTCATTCATGGACATGTTCGGATATGAAGCGGCCCATTCGTCCCCGGCGCGGTCCGCCGCAGGTGGCGCAGGCGCGCTGCCCGGGGAGCGGCCTTCAAGAATTTGACCATTTGAACAAATTCTGACATCTTCTCTTCCAACACGACAAAACACAGCTTCTGGAGGGAGCACCCATGGCGGAGAAGAAGCCTGATGTTTCGGGCAAGCGCCTGCCGTCCACTGCATACGCGGCGAATTTTTCCGATATCCATCCACCGCTCGATCATCACGAGGCGCTGGTCGAATCCGACCGCTGCTACTTTTGCCATGATGCCCCCTGCATGGTGGCCTGCCCCACCTCGATCGATATCCCGATGTTCATCCGCCAGATCCAGACGGGCCATCCGGTGACGGCGGCGAAGACCATCTTCGACCAGAACATCTTCGGCGGCATGTGCGCGCGCGTGTGTCCAACGGAAACGCTGTGCGAGGAAGTCTGCGTGCGCGAGGTGGCGGAAGGAAAGCCGGTCAAGATCGGCCTGCTGCAGCGTTATGCGACGGATGCGGCGATGGCGGAGGGAGGGCACCCCTTCACGCGCGCGGCGCCGAGCGGAAAGAAAGTGGCGGTGGTGGGCGCAGGCCCCGCGGGCCTCGCCTGCGCGCATCGTCTTGCGATGCATGGGCATGAGGTGACCGTGTTCGAGGCGCGGAAGAAATCCGGCGGCCTCAACGAATACGGGATTGCGGCCTACAAGTCGGTCGACGGCTTTGCGCAGAGAGAGGTGGACTTCATCCTCTCCATTGGCGGCATCCGGATCGAGCATGGCAAGGCGCTCGGCAAGAAGCTCAAGCTCAAGGACCTGCAGAAGGACTTTGACGCGGTGTTTCTCGGGATCGGGCTGCAGGGCGTTAATGCGCTCGGTGCCAAGCATGAAGACGCGGACGGGATCGAGGATGCGGTCGGCTATATCTCCGAACTCCGGCAGGCCAAGGACCTGGCCAAGCTTCCCGTGGGCCGCCGAGTTCTGGTCATCGGCGGCGGCATGACGGCGATCGACGTCGCCGTGCAGTCGAAGCTGCTGGGTGCGGAAGACGTGACCATACTCTACAGGCGAGGCGCCTCGCAGATGAAGGCCAGCGCCTATGAGCAGGATCTCGCGCAGACGCGGGGCGTGAAGATCAAGCATTGGGTGGCGCCGAAGAAGGTGCTGGTGAAGGACGGCCGCGCCGTGGGCCTTCGCTGCGCATACATGACGGTGACCAAGGGCAGGCTCGAAGGCACGGGCGAGACCTTCGATCTTCCCGCCGACATGATCTTCAAGGCCATCGGGCAGAGCTATGTCGATGTGCTGGGCGGCGCGCTAGAGCTGGAGGGCGGGCGCATCAAGGCGGATGCCGAGCGGCGCACCTCCGTTGCCGGCATCTGGGCGGGCGGCGATTGCGTGGCCGGCGGCAAGGACCTGACCGTGGCGTCCGTCGACGACGGCCGCCGCGCGGCGGAATCGATCAACCAGTTCCTCAAGGCGTGAGAGGCGATCATGGCTGACCTTCGTTCGAATTTCGTAGGGATCAAGTCCCCCAATCCGTTCTGGCTCGCCTCGGCGCCGCCGACCGACAAGGAATACAACGTCGTCCGCGCCTTCAAGGCTGGCTGGGGCGGCGTGGTGTGGAAGACGCTGGGCGAGGAAGGCCCGCCCATCGTGAATGTCAACGGCCCCCGCTATGGCGCCATCCACGGCGCCGACAGGCGGTTGCTCGGCCTCAACAACATCGAGCTCATCACCGACCGGCCGCTGGAGGTGAACCTCCAGGAGATCAAGAAGGTGAAGCGCGAATGGCCCGACCGCGCCATGGTCGTGTCGATCATGGTTCCGTGTACGGAGGAATCGTGGAAAGCGATCCTGCCAAAGGTCGAGGAAACGGGCTGCGACGGGATCGAGCTGAACTTCGGGTGCCCCCATGGCATGAGCGAGCGCGGCATGGGAGCTGCCGTGGGGCAGGTGCCCGAATACATCGAGATGGTGGCGCGCTGGTGCAAGCAGTACTCGCGCATGCCGGTCATCGTGAAGCTGACGCCGAACATCACCGACATCCGCTATCCGGCGCGCGCCGCGCTGAAGGGCGGCGCCGACGCCGTGTCGCTCATCAACACGATCAGCTCGATTGTCTCGGTCGACCTCGACAATTTCGCGCCGGTGCCGACGATTGACGGCAAGGGCAGCCACGGCGGCTATTGCGGGCCGGCGGTGAAGCCCATCGCGCTCAACATGGTGGCCGAGATCGCGCGTGACACGGAGACGCGGGGATTGCCCATCTCAGCTATCGGCGGCGTGACCACCTGGCGCGACGCGGCGGAGTTCATCGCCATGTCTGCGGGCAATGTTCAGGTCTGCACGGCGGCGATGACCTATGGGTTCCGGATCGTGGAAGAGATGAAGACCGGCCTTGCCCGCTGGATGGACGAGAAGGGCTATGCAACGGTCGAGGATTTCCGTGGACGCGCGGTGCCCAATGTCACGGATTGGCAATATCTCAACCTGAATTATGTGACGAAAGCGCATATCGACCAGGACCTGTGTATCAAGTGCGGCCGCTGCTATGCCGCCTGCGAAGATACGTCGCACCAGGCCATCATGAAGGAGAAGGACGGCAAGCGGCACTTCGAAGTGATCGACGCCGAGTGCGTGGCCTGCAACCTCTGCGTGGAAGTTTGTCCAGTCGAGATCTGCATCAGCATGGTTCGGCAGACGGATGGCGTCGATCCACGCACCGGACGCAAAATCGAGCCCGCCTATGCGAACTGGACGACACATCCCAATAATCCGATGGCACTGAAAGCCGCAGAATAGCCACAACTCATATCCATGGCAGCGTCAACTTCCATGGCATCCCAGGTTGACCATGTGCGCGATTTCTTGCCCAATTGGCAAAATAGGGAGTAGGTTAAACGAATGCATGGCTCGATACCAAGTGTCCTTCCGGACGTTCTGCATCGATGTGACCACTGTGCGATTCGTCATCAAGCAGTGTGTGGCGCCATGGATGATGTCCAGGTGAAGAAGCTAGCGCAAATCGCGCACCGCAAGAAAATCCCAGCTGGCCAGACAATCATCTCCGACGAAGAGCCGGTGGATTTCTTTGCGAACGTCGTTTCGGGTGCCGTGAAGCTGACCAAGACGCTTCCCGATGGACGCCAGCAGATCGTGGGCCTTCTCTTCGCGCCCGACTTCCTCGGCCGCGCCTATTCCAAGAATAATCCCTATACCGCGGAAGCCGCGACCGACGTCGAAATCTGCACCTTCCCGAATGCCGCCTTCGAGCGGCTCGTGGGGGAGTTTCCCGGCCTCCAGCAACGGCTGTTCCAGCACACGCTCGACGAACTCGACGCGGCGCGGGACTGGATGCTTCTGCTCGGCCGCAAGACGGCGGAAGAGAAGGTGGCGAGCTTCCTTTACATGCTCGCGCGCCGCAGCATGTTGACGGGCTGCATGCACAAGAACACGCCCGGCGTTGCAGCCTTCGAGTTGCCGCTGACACGCTCCGACATGGCGGACTATCTCGGCCTCACCATCGAGACGGTGAGCCGGCAGCTCACGCGGCTCAAGACCAGCAATGTCATCCGCCTCAGCACCAATCGCCTGATCATGGTGCCCGACATCGACAGGCTCGCGCATGCTGCCGGTCAGGATAATAGCCGTCATTGATCCGGGTCAAAGACCTGCGCGGCGCTCTTCCCCATAAATCGTTCAGGCGAAAAAGGATGAAGCGATGAGCTACAAGACGATTCTGGTGTCACTGAACGAGGTTGGCCGCGCTGCGGAGTCTGTAGCGGCTGCCATTACTCTCGCCCGCGAAACGGGTGCGCATGTCTCGGGCCTCTATGTGATCCCCGCCGTGCAGGTCTATCCCTCCGTGGGGTTCGAGGCGGCGCCGCAGGTGTTCGAGGGCAACCGCAGCTTCTTCAAGGACAATGCGGCGCAGGTGAAACAGGTCTTCGAGGAGGCCCTGACGCGCGAGGGCCTGCCGCATGACTTCCATCAGATCGATGCCCGGACGCCGGTGATTGCCGATGAGGTGATCGCCACCGGCCGCAGCGCCGACCTCGTGATCGTATCGGCCACCAATCCGGACGAGATCACCGGAGTTGAGCGTGACTTCGTGGAGCAGGTGGTCATGTCGGTTGGCCGCCCTGTCATCGTGCTGCCCTATCAGGGCGATGCCAAGGTGACGGTTGAGGAGATCGTCGTTGGCTGGGATGGGGGCCGCGAGGCCTCACGCGCTGCCTTCGACGCCCTGCCGCTCCTGAAGCTGGCAGCCAAGGTCCGCATCGTGCGGATCGACCCCCAGAAGGACCCGGCGCTGCGCGGCAGC
>NZ_JBGSOZ010000152.1:0-25997 GCF_041738905.1 Aestuariivirga sp. | reverse complement strand
GCGGCCACGCCATCGAGTGCAGCAAGGATGCGCAGGCCGCGCGGCGTGAGATAATCGGTGGCGTCGCCGCCGCGCGCCGCGCTCTTTTTCTCGTCGGACTTGCTGCGGTACTTGCCGGAGAGAAAGCCCTTGGCCAGCGCGAAATAGGCCATCACGCCCAGCCCGTACTTGTCGCACACGCCACGCAGTTCCGCCTCGAAGGGCGCGCGGTCATGGAGATTGTAGAGCGTCTGCAACACCGAGAAGCGGGGCAGGCCAAGCCGTTCGGAGGTTTCCATCGCCAGCGAAAGGCGGCTGGCATCGTAGTTCGACGCGCCGATAGCGCCGATCTTTCCGGCCTCGATCAGGCGCTGGAAACAGCCAAGCGTCTCTTCCAGCGGAGTCACCTTGTCGTCGTAGTGCACATAGTAGAGGTCGATATGCTCGATGCCGAGGCGGTGCAGCGAGGCATCGACGGCCCTGGTCAGATAGGCCGCTGTCGCGTTGCCGTTGGCGAGTTCGCCCGGTGCACCGGGAGCGCCGCCCTTGGTATGGATCTCGACCCGTGAGCGATTGCCGTGCGCCTTCATCCAGTGACCGATGATCGTTTCGGATTCACCACCTGAGTTGCCTGGTGCCCAGTGCGAATAGACATCCGCCGTGTCGATGGTGGTGAGGCCGCGCTCGTGGGCGGCGTCGAGAATCGCTTCGGACTGGGCGGCGTCTATGCTCCACCCGAACACATTGGCGCCGAGAACGATGGGCGGGGTGGCGAGCGGAACGGATGTGCGTGCGGTCATTCGGGGTCTCCCTTTGGGATGCAGATTAGTTCGCCCCCGGCCAATGGCAATGACCCTCCGCATCGGGGCTGCCCTGCGGCATCGTGCTCGGCGAGCGGGGAGGAGGGCTCATGTAGGCTTGGCTCATCTCATGGCCGCTCCCCTTCACATTGCAGTCTGTGGCGCAGGAATTGCCGGCCTCGCGTCATCGCTCGCGCTCTCGGCGCAGGGCCATCGCATCACGCTGTTCGACCAGTTCGAGGCGCCGCGCCCGCTGGGCTCCGGCCTCATCCTGCAGCCTACGGGTCTTGCCGTACTCGACTGGTTGGGGCTCGGTCAGCGCATCCGTGGTCTCGGTGCCCGCATCGACCGGCTATACGGCAAGGCCAGCGGTTCGGGCCGCGTGGTGCTCGACGTGCGCTACGATGTGCTGGGTGATGAACGCGGGCTGGCGGTCCATCGCGCCGCGCTGTTCAATGTGCTGCATGACGCGGTGAGGGCGCAGGGCATCGAAGTCGAAACCGCGAGTCATGTGAAGGACTTGGACGACAATTCTGTGATCTTGAATCAGGATCGCCGCGAGGGCCTTTTCGATCTGGTTGTCGACGCGCTGGGTTCGCGCTCGCCGCTCATTCCCCATGCGGCGGGGCCGGATTACCGCTCGGCTCTGGGCTATGGCGCGATATGGGCAAGCCTGCCATGGCCGGGTGCCCCTTTTGACGTCAACGCGCTTGAGCAGCGCTATGACAGGGCGTCCGTGATGATCGGCGTGTTGCCCATCGGGCGGCAGGTGGAGACTGCCCCGGAGCAGGCAGCCTTCTTCTGGAGCCTGAAGGCGGCGGACTTCGAGGCTTGGCGGAAGGCAGGTCTCGATCAGTGGAAGCACACGGTGCTCGGTCATTGGCCCGACTGCGCCGGGCTTCTCGATACCGTGACGGACGCCTCCCAGATGGTGATGGCGCGCTACGACCACCACACGCTGTCCCTGCCATTCGGCCGACGGATCGTGTTCATCGGAGACAGTGCCCACGCGACGAGCCCGCAACTGGGGCAGGGCGCCAACATGGCTTTGCTGGATGTTCACGCGCTGGCCGCCGCGCTAAAGGAGAACGCCGATTTGCGCGATGCGCTAGGGTCTTACGCCAGAAAGCGCAGGTTTCACGTCAAGCTCTATCAGGGCCTGTCGCGCGTCTTCACACCCTTCTACCAGTCGGATTCGACGTTGCTGCCGATGGCGCGGGACCATCTGGTTTCGAGCATCAGCCGCATCGGCCCGGCGCAGAAGCTGCTGGCAAGGATCGTATCGGGCAAATTCGGCCTGCCGCGAACCTGACTGGAGGCACGCCGCAGGCATGGTGCCCATGCAGCTTCGGCCTTGCATTGAAAACAGGCTGCCGCTAATGGCGGCTCAATATTTCCAACAGGGATGGACCAGAAATGCGCGTTTACTACGACCGTGATGCCGACGTGAACCTGATTAAGGCCAAGAAGGTCGTCATCGTGGGCTATGGCAGCCAGGGCCGCGCCCATGCGCTGAACCTGAAGGATTCCGGCGCCACCAACATCGCGGTTGCGCTCAAGGCCGGTTCGCCGACCGCCAAGAAGGTCGAAGCCGACGGCCTGAAGGTGATGACGGTGGCTGAAGCCGCCAAGTGGGCCGACTTCATGATGATGGCGACGCCGGACGAACTGCAGGCCGACATCTATCGCGAAGACATTGCGCCCAACATCCGTGACGGTGCGGCCATCGCCTTCGCCCACGGCCTCAACGTGCACTACGCGCTGATCGAGCCGAAGAAGACCATCGACGTCGTCATGATCGCGCCGAAGGGCCCGGGCCACACGGTGCGCGGCGAATATCAGAAGGGCGGCGGCGTTCCCTGTCTCATCGCCATCCATCACGATGCATCGGGCAATGCGCATGACCTCGCGCTGTCCTATGCCTCGGGCGTGGGCGGCGGCCGTTCGGGCATCATCGAGACGACCTTCAAGGAAGAGTGCGAGACCGATCTGTTCGGCGAGCAGGTCGTGCTCTGCGGCGGCCTGGTCGAGCTGATCCGCGCCGGCTACGAGACGCTGGTCGAAGCCGGCTACGCCCCCGAGATGGCCTATTTCGAGTGCCTGCACGAAGTGAAGCTGATCGTCGACCTGATCTATGAAGGCGGCATCGCCAACATGAACTACTCGATCTCGAACACCGCCGAATGGGGCGAATACGTCACCGGCCCGCGCATCATCACGTCCGAGACCAAGGCGGAGATGAAGCGCGTTCTGAAGGACATCCAGACCGGCAAGTTCACCTCCGAGTGGATGCAGGAATACCGCGCCGGCGCGGCCCGCTTCAAGGCCATCCGCCGCAACAACGACAGCCACAACATCGAGGAAGTGGGCGCCAAGCTCCGCGAGATGATGCCGTGGATCGGCAAGAACAAGCTGGTCGACAAGGCCCGCAACTAGATTTCACTGACCTTTCGCGTTTGGAATGGTCGTCCTCCGGGGCGGCCATTTTCCTTTGGCGCCTGTCGTTCCGGCGACGGATATTGCAGCGCGGCGCGTCTCTGGATTGTAGAGCACAGGCAACGCCCATGTTGCCCCCAACAAGCCAGCAGAGTGAAATCATGCCCGATCTTTTCAGACGCTACGCCACCCCCTTCATCACCGGATTGTTCGTGGTGTCGCTGGTGTCGGGCGTCGCCTTGTTTTTCCATGTCGGAGGCGCCGCGTTCCATGGCATGCATGAGTGGCTGAGCATGGTGCTGATCGTGCCTTTCGCCCTGCACCTGTGGCGGAACTGGCGGGCGATGATGAACTATGTCGGCCGCGTGCCCTTCACGCTGGCCATGGTCGTCTCGCTCGCGGCGGCGCTGGGCTTCGCCTATCCGTCGCTCTCAGGCTCGGCCAGTGCCAGCGGAGGACCGCCGCAGTTCGCGCTGGCCGATGCCTTGGTCCACCACGGCCCGAAGGAGGCCGCTCCCGTCCTCGGCCTGACGGCGGAGGATCTTGTGAGCGGGTTGCAGAAACTGGGTTTCGCCGCCGCAGCGCTGGACCTTCCGTTGAACGAGGCCGCCACGAAATCCGGCAAGACCTCGATGGACCTGATGGCAGCGCTCAAGGGCCTGAAGAAGTGATCCCGGTGGGCGGAGCGGCGATGCCCTGAAGGATGCGCCTCACCCACCGCTGATCGGTAACTTCGACGCCCGCGAAGATATGGAAGCCGAGCATGCCCTGGTTGATGTAGAGTTCGTAGCCTGACAGAAAGTCGGCTCCCAGCGCCTCGGCCTGAGCGCGAAACAGGGTATGCTCAGGCGTGTAGACGGCGTCGAAGGCCCAGGAGGGGCGGCCTTTCACACTCTCCGGCAATGGGCTACCCGGTTTGCCGCTCATGCCCAACGGGGTGCCGTTGACCAGGCCATCGAGGCCGGTGACATCCCTCAGTTGCTCAGGTCCGGTCACAGACAGTCTGGCCCCGGCGTGACGGCCAACGGCCTCAGCCAGAGCTTCGGCCTTGGCGCTATCCACGTCATGCAGGAGGATTTCCTCCGCACCCAGTTCGGCGAGCCCGAAGGCGATGGCACGGCCGACGCCGCCAGCACCGATCAGCAGCACGCGGCCCGGCGGCCGGTGTCCCCAGCGGGCGCGATAGGCGGCCATGAAGCCGCTATGGTCGGTGTTGAAGCAGCGGGCTCCGTCAGGGGTGAAGCGCACGGTGTTCGCCGCTCCAAGTGCTGTAACCACGGGCTCGCCGGGCATCACGCGCCGCACGACCTCTTCCTTGAAGGGATAGGTCACGTTCACGCCGACGAACCCCGTGCGGGCACAATGGTCCAGCATCTCCGCAAAGGTGAGCCCGTGCTCGGCCGGCACAAGCAGATCGTAGCTGACATTCCGCCCGACCGAGAGGCCGCAGACAATCTGCAGCGCGGGCGACCGCGACTCGGTGATGTTGCCGCCGATCAGGCCCAGCCGGAGGGTTCTGGAGACCGGCATGTCAGCCCTCGTAGCCGAAACGGCGCGGCAGCCAGAGCACCAGTTCCGGGAAGAACACCAGCACGGTCAGCGCCGCCAGCAGCGCCACCAGAAACGGGAAGCCTTCGCGGACGATGTCCTTGATGGGAATGCCGGTGGTGCCGTTCACCACGAATAGCAGCATGCCGTAAGGCGGTGTGATCAGGCCGATCATGCAGTTGACGACCGAGACCACGCCGAAGTGGATTGGATCGATGCCGAGCGCCCGTGCGGTCGGCAGGAACAGCGGAATGATGACGAGGATGATGGTCGTGGCATCGAGCAGGCATCCAAGGGCCAGGAACAATACCATGGTAAAGGCCAGAAAGCCGCCCTGCGACAGGTGCAGGCTTGCCATCAACTGCGCCAGTGATTGCGGGATGTTCTCGGTCGCGACGATGTAGTTGAATATCAATGCCGAGCCGATGACGAGGCCAACCGATGCCGATGACCGGGCAGAATCGAGAAAGACCGTGTAGAGGCTTCGAAACGACAGTGACCGGTACCACAGGCCCGCCACCAGCAGGGCATAGAGGGCGGCAACGGCAGCAGCCTCGGTGGGCGTGGTGGCGCCGCCGTAGATGCCCGCAAGCAGGATCACCGGCATCATCAGGGCGGGCAGGGCGCGAAGCGTTACGCCCGGAAGCTGGCGGAGCGGGACCGGCTGCTCTGCGGGGATATTCCGACGATGGGCGATCCAGCTTGTGACGGCCATCAGCATCATCATCATCAGCAGGCCCGGAATGACCCCGCCGAGGAACAGGTATCCGATGGAGCTGTCCGAAACGAGGGCATAGAGCACCATCGGGATCGAGGGCGGAATGATGGGGCCGACCGTGGCCGAGGCGGCAACGACCGCGCCGGCAAAGCCTGGCGTGTAGTGTCCGGTCTTCAGCATCATGTTGATCGAGATCTTGCCCACGCCGGCGGCATCGGCGACCGCCGAACCGGACATGCCGGAGAAGATCAGGCTCACGAGAATGTCGACCTGAGCCATGCCGCCCTTGAAGCGCCCAACGGCGGCCTTGCAGAAATCGAGCAGCCGGTCGCTGATCGAGCCGACATTCATGATGTTGGCGGCCGTGATGAACAGCGGCACCGCAAGCAGCAGGAAGCTGTCATAGACGCTCTGGATGAACTGCTCGGAGGCAAGCGACACGTCCTGTCCCGAGAGCAGCAGATAGGCGATGGCGGACACCACCATGGCGAAGGCGATGGGCGCGCCGATCGCCGCCATCACCGCCAGCACCAGCAGTGCCGATGCAAAGGCCGCGCTCACGTGATGCTGCCCTCGTCGTGGCGCTCGTAGGCCGTCACCTTGCCCTCGACATCCGGCCTGCCGGCGAGAAAGCGGAACAGGAGCTGGCCATAGCGCGCCATGATGGCGAGCATGAACAGCAGGTAGATCGAAAACACATAGTGCATCCTGATGCCGAGCGTGCCGCTCCGCTTGATCTTGTAGAAGCTCACATAGTCGAGCGTGGGCAGGAAGGAGATTGCAAAGGCCACGATGATGACGAATGCCGCCACAGCGCCGAAGACGCGCTGGGTGGGCCGCTTCACCGAAAGGTAGAGAACGTCAAATCGCACATGGTCCGACGGCCTGAGGCAGAAGGCGCCGCCCCAGAACACCAGCCACAGCCAGAGCGTCAGGCAGACTTCAACTGTCCAGCCCATCGGCACATTCAGAATGTAGCGGGCGGCGATCTGCACCAGAAACACTCCGAAGAGGGCGGCGAGCATGGCCGCCGCCGCCGCATCGGTCATCCGGCGCAACCCCGCGAAGAGCTGCGTCATGCCTGCCGCTTACTTGGCCAGCGCGTTGATCTTGTCGACGATCCCGGCGGGCCAGACCTTGGAGAACTCGGATTCGAGATAGGCCTTCTGCACGGTGGTGCGGAACGCGTCGAGATCCGGCTCATACACCTTGAGACCCTTTGCCTTCAGCCCCTCGACCAGTTCGACTTCCTTTGCCAGCTGGTTCTGGCGTCCGAACTCCGCGGCGTCGTCGGCTGCCTTCTGCAGTTTCGCCTGGTTTTCGGGAGAGAGCGAATCCCAAACCTTTTTCGAGAGCGTCAGGTAGTTCAGATCGACAAGGTGAGAGGTCAGAACGATCTGCTTGGTGACTTCGTAGAACTTGGCATCCATCACAGTTGGCAGCGGATTGTCCTGTCCGTCCACAGCTCCGGTCTGGAGGGCGGTATAGAGTTCTGCGAAGGGAACCGGCACCGGGTTGGCGCCAAGCGCCGTGCCGAGGAACTGCCAGGCCTCGGAGGGCGGCATGCGCAACTTGATGCCGTTCAGGTCGGCGGGCGTCTTCACCTCGTTTTCAGTCCGCAGATTGATCTGGCGGCGGCCGAGATACATGACAGCGAGGAGCTTCACGCCAAGCTCGCTTTCCACCTTGTCCTTGAACGGTTGCATCAGCGCATCGTTGAACACGGCCACCTGATGGGCAGCGTCGCGGTGCAGGTAGCCGGCGGTGAATACCGAAAACTCGGGGAAGAAGTTGGACAGTTCCTGCGCCGAGGCAATCGACATTTCGAGATTGCCCCGCGAGATCGCCTCGAGTTCCGTGCCTTGCTTGAACAGGGCGCCGCCCCAATGCGGTTCGAACACCGCAAAATCGGCGATGGCCGGGCCGAACTTCGTATCGAGAGCCACGGCACGCTGATCGGTGGCCGAATTGACCGAAGACAGGCGAAGCTTCACTTTTTCCTGTGCGGTTGCGGTGGTGGCAGCCATCGGCAAGAACGCTGCAAGTGTTGCTGCCATGGCGGTGCGGCGGGTCAAGTTCATCGGCTGTCCTCCCATTTCAAATCCGAACGCCCTCTTGTCGAGGCGTCTGCTGTTGCAATTTGCAGAACTGGCTCTCAGAGTCCAGCGGCAGTTCCCCCATGCGGGAGAGGAGCGGGTCAGCGCCCGGTTGTCAGCGCCGCCCACTTTGCGCCATCGACTTCAGCGCCATGCGCCAGGGCGTCGCGCCAGTTTTCCCAGCGCACTTCGCCGGGGAGCATCACGTGCCCACCCGATGCTTTCAGCATCGCGGCGAGGCCATCGAAGCGGGCGTTGTAGTGGGCCATCGGCATGAAGCGGGAAATGTCGAGGGCGATGAGGAAGTGGCCGTTGTGGCCGTTTCGCGAGAAGTCATTGTACATCGAGGCGACGCCATCGCCCACGCCTGCGCCCGTGATGACGCCGGCGAGGATTTCGACAAGCAATGACAGGCCGAAGCCTTTCGGTCCGCCGAAGGGAAGCAATGCGCCATCTGCGACCATTGCCGGATCGGTGATCGGCTGGCCCTGCGCGTCGATCGCGAGCCCTTCAGGCAGGGGCTTTGCCTTCTCCAGGTGCTCGCGCACGGTGGAGCCCGCCAGTGCAGAGGTCGCCATGTCGAAGAGCAGGTGATCGCCGTTCTGGCGCGGCGCGCCGAAGGCGAAGGGATTGGTGCCGAGCACGGGATTGAGGCCGCCATGCGCCACCACCTTGGGAAACGAGTTGCTCAGCGCCAGCCCGATCATCGAGGCATCGGCAGCCATGTTCACATAGTAAGCGCCCGCACCGAAGAAATTGCTATTCTTGACACCAACCGCCCCGATGCCTGTTTCGCGCGCGATGGCGATGGCGTCCGCCATTCCGCGTTCGGCCGCGGCATAACCGAAGCCGCCGCCGCCATCGAGGCGGGCCAGCGACGGCGACAGGCGTTCGACATTGATCTCGGCAGCACCGTTGAGGACGCCCGCTTTCATGCGCTTCAAGTGAATGGGAATACGCTCGATGCCGAAATTGTGGCGGCCCACCATCTCGCACCATGTCATGTGGCGCGCGGTGGCTTCGGCTTGCGCTGCAGAGGCGCCGCCTTCCGTCAGTATGCGGATGATCTTGCCGGACAGTACTTCTGGCGCGACGCGCATGTGCCTAGTGCATCAGCCGCTGTGCCAGCGCATAGCCCGCGCCCATCATAGGCCAGGGATCGCTGATTGAGGCGAGCGGAAACACATGGCGGAACGTGACGATGCTGGCGATCCAGGCGGTGAACGAGAGTTCGCCGCGCTTCCAGAGGTCTAGGAAGCCGAAGAAGTCGCGCACCGGATACCAGAAGCGCAGTTCCTTCTTCACGGGTTTTGCTACCGGCACGGGCTGTCGGGTCAGGTGGCAATAGATCATCAGGTCGATGGGATAACCGGCCCGGCGCACGAGCTCCTGGGCCGCTGTGAAGCGGGCGTTGACCTCGATGATCTTTAGCATTCCATCGCGCAAGTCGCGCTTGAATTCGATGTTGCCGAGGCCCCTGAGCCCAACGCCCTCGAAGAAGCGGCGGCCGGCATCCGCGGTCTCGGGCAGCCATCCGGTCTTGTGATAGCAGGCATTGCCGCGATTGACCGGCCAGCGGCGGATGATGCTCTTGGTGAAGTCGAAGAGCCTGCGGCCATCCGCGGTGCGGTATGTATAGTAACTCGAAAGCAGGGAGTCGGGGCCGGGGATCATCTCCACCACGAAGACGCCGATGCCATGGTCCCACACCTTGCGCACGCTTGAGGCAAGTTCCTCGAAGCTGTCCTCGATGATGAAGAGCTTGCGGCCGAACACGCGGGTGAACTTGTGCGACTGGATGGGCTTCACCATGGCCGGGAACGAAATCTGGCCGCGCAGGGTTTCGAGCCCGTCAACGCCTTCGATCTTCCAGTGGCGTGGCGCACCTATCCCCAGGCTTTCGGCCAGTTCCAACGTCTGCATCTTGTCGAGGAAGGCCGCCTGCAACGCCGCGTCGCTGTCATCGAGCGTGTAGCGGAGTTTCAGAGCCTCGCGATTGGCATTGACGAATTCGATGGCGTCATCGCTGAGGGCCCAGATGATGTGGCCGTTGAGACGGCCATCATTGCCGAGCAGCAATGTGCGCCAGTAATCCTGCAGGCGAATGTTCCTCGGGATCGGCAAGGCCTCGGCGCAGTAGCGCGAGTAGAGCGCCCAGCAATTGGCCGGGCCGCTCACGCGCATGGTCACGCCCAGCTTGCCCAGATGACGGGTGATGGAGAGCGCGTTTTCCTTGCCGCCCAGCAGCAGCACCGGCGTCGAGACGTTGAGCTTCATCCGGCGGCGACTTTCAATTGAGGCACGGGGCGTGCGGCGGGCATGAGCACCACCGTTCCGGCATGGGTTTCAAGCATGCGCGCCACGAGCAGGGCGGGCACGGAGAGTCCAGGGGGCCTTTCCGCCACGAGATCGTGGTGGTGCAGGCCGGGCGTGGTGTTGATCTCGCCGATGATTCCGTTGGCGGGAGTCAAAGGCCGGGAGATGTCCTTCGCGATGATGTCGATTCCGGCAAGCCTCACACCGAGGTTTTGGGCGAGACGTGCGCAGGTGGCGATGGTTGCGGGGTGGACCTGCCCCGGCAGGCTGTGGTTCTCGGCCGCGCTGTTCTCGTTGACGGCGCGTTTCAGCACCACGATTTCGCCCGCCGCAGGAACACTGCGGACGGACATGCCTTGAGTGGCAAGATAGTCGAGGCATTCGCGGTCGCGCCGTATGGGGCTCAACGCGGTGAAGGGGCGTCCGGCGAGGCGGCCTTCATTCTCGGCCACCACCAGTTGTCCGATGCTGCGCATTCCGTCGCCGGTCACGCGCGGCGGATCGCGGCGCACGGCATCGATCAAGTGTCCGTCGAGAAAGAGCAGGCGCCAGCTATGGCCCTCGACCTGTTCCTCGGCGATCAACGCAGGGTCGAACCGGGCCGCCCAGAACGCCGCCCGGCGAAGTGCCGCCTGCGACGTGATTCCGGTGGTGACCCCACGGCCGCCGCCGGTTCCCGAATTGGGCTTTACCACGAGGGGGCGCCCGGCCTCTGCCAGCAGGGCCATCGCCTTCTTCATGTCAGTAATTGGAAACGTGACATGGCGCGGGACATGGAGCCCTTGTTCGGCGATCAACTCGTAGGTCATCGCCTTGTTGCCCATCAGCTTCAGCGTCAGGTGGTCGTCCAGCCTCACATCGGGACCGCGCACGATCAGCACCGTGCCATTCCGGGTCAGCCGGCTGAAGCCATCGTCCCATTTCCGGAAATCAGCGCCCAGTTCGCGCGCCACATTGGCCCAGAACAGGTCATAGTAGCGCCGGCGCAGGTCCCGCACCTTCATATGCTGGATCATATCGGGCACGTCGAGAACGCGGAGTGACCGGAACAGGTTGCGGGTGATGGCGTAGGGCAGCATCATCTCAGCGACCTATTCGATCAGGCAATGATCGGCTTCGAGCTGGCGGTCGACCCATTCGTTCGAGAAGCGACCGGCCTTCACGTCCATCTCGTACTGCTGCATGCGGGCGCGATGCGCTCTCAGGCGCATGATGGTTTCCTCGGCCACTTCGCGGCGGATCACGGCGATGCCGCTCATGTCGGCCGCGATGATATCGCCGGGATTGACAACAATGCCGCCGCAGGAGACGGCGTAATTCAGTTCACCCGGGCCCCGGTGCAGCGGGCCGAAGGGGGTCACGCCGCGCGCATAGACCGGCAGGTCGGCCTCGATCAGGCCGGGCAGGTCGCGCACCAGTCCATCGACGATGAAGCCGGCAATTCCGCGGTGTTTGGCCTTGTTGGTCACGAGATCGCCCAGCACGGCGTTGCGGTGACTGCCGCTGGTGTCGACGACAACGATGTCGCCGGGCTTCGCGGCATCGAGCGCCTTGTGGACCATGAGGTTGTCGCCCGGAAACACCTTGACTGTGAGGGCCGGCCCGATCAGCGGCTTGTTGTTCACGATGTTCCGGATTTCCGGCGCCATCGTGTACATGCGGTTCAGAATGTCGGAAATGTCCGGCGTCTCGAAATCGCGCAGCATGCCGATGAGGTGCTGCGGCGGGCGTTCGATATTGAGACGGATGCGGAAACCGGCACCCGGAGTCATCTCGGATGACTTGGGGCGTTCGGTTGCTCCCGTATCGGGAGATTGCTTGCCGAAGGGACTTGGAATGATGGCCATGATCGCTGATCCTCGCAACAGGAAGTAAATCTTCCGGTTAGAGACGATGCACGGCGGGTGCCACGGTGGCCCCTGCTTCACCGTGTCCTTAACGCTTTCTTAATGCGCTGTGCCGGGACTAGAATGATCCAAACGAGGAGAAAACCGGTGAGTCTCGAGAGCGATATCGCGCAGATCGCGCGGCAGGAAGAAGCCTTGCGCTTCGTGAGTTTCAGCGAGGCCGATGCCTGGGCGCTGGGCAGCCTGATGCGGACACGGGCTGCGGAGCGGGAGATTCCCTTCGTCATCGATATCCGCATCGGCAACCGTCCGCTGTTCTACACGGCCTTGCCGGGTTCGACTCCGGAGAACCCCGACTGGGTACGCCGCAAGGTGAACACGGTGCTGCGCTTCCACAAGGCGTCCTATCGCGTGGGCCGCGAATACGAGCTGCAGGGCAAGAAGTTTGAGGCCTCGCGCGGCATCGATCCAATGGATTTCGCAAATGCAGGCGGCGGCTTTCCCATTCACCTCAAGGGCACCGGCGTTGTCGGCGTCATCACCGTGTCGGGCGTGCCGCAGCGCGAGGACCACGGCTTCGTGGTCGAGATGCTCTGCGAGTTCCTCGGTCAGGATCATGCCAGCCTGGCTCTGGGGGCTGAAGCCCCTTGATGGAACTTGGCGTGCTTTTCTTCGTGGTCGCGGCCATCGCGGCCTTCCTCGTCGGTGCGTCGAAGGGTGGATTGCCAATGGTGGGGGCGCTCGGCGTTCCGCTCATGGCACTTGTCATGCCGCCGGTCGCAGCTGCCGCGATGCTGCTGCCCGTCTATATCGTCAGCGATGTGGTCGGGCTCTGGGCCTATCGCAAGCAATTCGACAAGCGGAACCTTCTCATTCTCCTTCCCGCCATGATCCTTGGCGTGGGAATCGGCTGGGCCACGGCGCGCATCACGGCGGAATGGATGGTGACGCTGCTCGTCGGTCTTGTCGGCCTCTATTACTGCCTCACAATCTTTCTCAAGAAGGCCGATGCGCCGCCGAAGCCCGCCGATGTGCCGCGCGGCATTTTCTGGGGCACCATCACGGGGTTCACCAGCTTCGTGTCCCACACTGGCGGACCGCCGTACCAGACCTATGTGCTGCCGCAGAAGCTGCCGAAGATGGTGTTCGCGGGCACCAGCACCATCGCGTTTGCCGTCATCAATGTGGTGAAGCTCGTGCCTTACTGGGCGCTGGGGCAGTTCAACCCCGGCAATCTCGAGCTGGCCGCCATGCTGTCGCCCATTGCAATCGCAGGAGCCTTCATCGGCTACAGGCTCACCGCCATCATCCCCGAGAAGGTGTTCTACCGGCTGGTCGAGGTGGCGCTGTTCATCGTGTCGCTGAAACTCATCTATGACGCCTTGTTCAAATGATCCGCATCGAGCTCGTCACCAGCCTCGATCTTCGCTGCCTTGATGGGGGATGGGATTTCTCCCACCGGAACCGCGAGGCCATCGACCGGCACTGGCAAGGCATTGCAACTGAAAAGCCTGCGCTGTGGAACGGGCAGGTGCTGCTGTGCACGGGCGCCACGGCGGCGAACGGGCATTTCGCGGCGACCTTCACTGAGACTGACTACGCGAGCTTCGTCGCCTGGCGCGACTGGGGCAGGCCGGATGCGAGTGTCTGCAATTGCTTTGGCGTTGCTGCCGCATTCTCATCGGATGGCGCGATGGTGCTGGGGGTCATGGGAGGCTGGACGCTGAACGCGGGCAAGGCCTATCCGCCATCGGGCACGCTGGAGCCGAAGGATGTCCGGCCCGATGGTACTGTCGATCTTTTCGGAAACATGCGCACGGAGTTGCTGGAGGAGACTGGCCTCGATCTTCACCATTCCACTGTCGGAGATATGGTGGCGATCTTCGAAGGACCGCGCCTTGCGATCGCCCGGCGTCATGACTTTGCGCTGAGTTTTGCCGAGATGGAAAAGCGGTTCGCCGAGCTTTCTGCCAGCGAGGAAAACCCCGAGCTTGCCGCCATTGAACCCGTACGGGCCGCCTCACAAATTGATTCAAGAATGCCACCCTATGCAGCGGAAATCATTCGGTACTTCATTTCTTCAACTTGAGAGTTGACGGCTTGGCGCTGCCACTGCAACTTGCGCGTCTGGAGGGGGCTCCAGACTGTAGACGGCGGAATACCAGAATGACATTTCTACGACGACTTGCTATCGCGCTGCCACTGGCCGTGGTGGCGTGTTTCAGTTCTTTGAGCCCTGTTCAGGCGGAGGAGGGCCAGCGGGTCATCCTTGTTCTCGATGCCTCGGGCTCCATGTGGGGGCAGATCGACGGGAAGCCCAAGATGCAGATCGCCAAGGAGGTGGTCGCCAAGGTCGTGGGCGGCTGGAAGACGGCGGATGAACTTGGTCTCGTCGCCTATGGCCATCGCAAGAAGGGTGCGTGCGACGACATCGAAGTGCTGGCGGAACCCGGAATGCTCGATGCCGCGCCGTTCCTCGAAAAGGTGAACAGTCTCAATCCCAAGGGCAAGACGCCGATGACGCAAGCCGTCCGGCAGGCGGCCGAGGCGTTGAAGTATATCGAGAAGCAGGCCACCGTGATCCTCGTCTCCGATGGCATCGAGACCTGCGACCCGAACCCCTGCGCGGTCGCCGAGGAACTCGAGAAGCTGGGCGTCGCGCTCACTGTCCACACCGTTGGTTTCGGCCTTGATGACGAGGGCGCGGTCGAGCAACTGAAGTGCCTTGCTGAAAAGACCGGCGGCATTTCTACGATTGCCGACAATGCCGACGAGTTGAAGGATGCCCTGACCAAGACGGTCGAGGCCAAGACCGAACCTCCTCCGCCGCCGCCCGAGCCAGTCGCGCCTGAGTTCAACGTGACAGGCTCGGTGGAGATGGCCGAGGGCGTTGGCTTTCCGCAGAACTTCTCGACTCCCAACTGGGAATTCTTCCGTGCCGTGAACGGCGAGAAAGGCGAATGGGTGAAGACGGAGTATGGCCCTGCCGTCAAGACCAGCATCGAGACGGCCGGCGCTTACATCGCAAAGGTCTCTCTCAGTTCTGCTGCCATTGAGGTGCCCTTCACCTTGGAGACCGGAAAGCCGGTTCAGCTCGATGTCAGCCTGGAAGCGGGCGTCGTGCAGTTGAAAGGCATGATGGATGCCCAGACTCCGCTGGCCGAAGGAAAGGGAACGTGGGAACTGCTGACCACCGAGGGCAACTGGCTTGCCACGGAATATGGCCCGCAGGCCGCATTCATGGCGAATGCCGGCACCTACAAGATGAGGCTCACGCTGGGCGAGGCGAAGATCGAGCAGGACCTGACGATCACAGCGGGCAAGGTCGATGACGTGGTCATGACCCTAGGTGCCGGACTTGTGCAGGCATCGGCTGTCTTCGCGCCGGGCGGCCCTGCGGTTCCCGAGGGTGCCACCATCGAATTGCGCAAGGGCGAGGCCGCACTCGATGGCAGCCACGAGTGGATCTCGACCGACTATCAGGCGTTGGCGCAGTTCAACGTGCCGGCCGGCAAGTACCTCGTTGTGGTGATCCGCGACTACGCCACCGGCTCCGCCGAGGTTCAGGTGACGCCGGGCGGCGTTTCCAAAGTCGAGGTCAACCTCGATGGCGGCTATCTGGCGGTCACCGGTCTTGCCGGTGCCCAGGTCGACGTCTACAGCGCGGAGAAGGATGTTTCCGGCAACCGCGCGCTGATCACGACGGAGTATGAAGGCCAGATCAACAAGGCCTTCGAGGCCGGGACCTACCACATCGTGATGACCAGGGACGGCGCTGTCCTGGGTGAAAAGGACTTCGAGGTGAAGGCAGGCCAGCGCACCGAAGGCACCATCCCTTGAGCACGGCATCGCGGCAATCGGGACAATGTTCCGGTTGCCGCTTGCTCCGGCCCGCGCAATAGTTCCGGGCATGAAGCTGACATTCCATACCTATGACGTGTTCACCGCCAAGCCGTTCGCCGGCAATCCGCTGGCGATCGTCGAGGATGCCGATGGCCTGAGCGATGCACAGATGCAAACCATCTGCCGCGAGTTCAATCTCTCCGAGACGATCTTCGTCATGAAGCCGCAGGACCCTGCAAACACGGCGAGCGTCCGCATCTTCTATCCTGGCGGAGAAATGCCCTTCGCGGGCCACCCCACTGTCGGCTGCGCGGTCCATCTGGCACAGAAGAAATACAAGCCGGGCTGCTCGTTCGAAACCGTGATCCGGCTTGAAGAAGTGGCGGGCCTCGTGCCGGTAAAGGTGTCGCGTATCGGCGACGTGCCGCGCGCCCAGTTCACAGCGCCAGTCATCGCGGTCGTGACTGACGTGGCGCAACCAGCGGCAGGGGCAATCGCCATGGCCCTGGGGCTGGACGAAGCCGACATCGGCTTTGGTGCGCACCGGGCGCGCCTGTTGCAAGGCGGTACACGCTGCCTGCTCGTTCCCATCGGTTCCCGCGCTGCGCTGCAGCGGGCAAGGCCATGCGAGCCGCACTGGTCTTCGCTCGTTGGCCCGCTCGGCACGGACATGGCCTATCTCTACACGCCGGGTGGCGATCGGTCCGAAACCGCTTACCGCGCTCGCATGTTCGCGCCCACTGGCGGCATTCCCGAAGACCCCGCAACAGGCTCCGCCACTGCGATTCTGGCAACGCAACTTCTGGAATTCGAAGCCCTGAAGGATGGCACGCACCGCTGGCAGCTGGAGCAGGGCTACGAGATGGGGCGGCCCTCCGATCTCTGGCTGGAAGCCGATGTTGCCGATGCGAAGCTCACCGCGGTGCGAGTTGCAGGTCAGGCCGTGCAAATCATGTCGGGTGTGCTAGAAGTCTGACGGGGAAGACGAACGGGCGATATTGGGAGGGGGACCAGCCGCCGATGAAGACCATATTGCTCATTGCTCATCTGATCGCAATTGCCACGGGAACGGGCATGAGCATCGCCAACTACATCAACATCCGCGTCGCCGCCGGTGAAAAGGGTGAGCGCCGCGAGGCTTTGGCCTTCCTGCGCCGCGTCCTCGCGCGCATTGCCGACATCGTCATTCTCGCTATCTGGATCACCGGCATCGGCCTCTGGCTCAACCTGCCGCCGGCAGATGAGCCCAACAGCTGGTTCGCCGTGAAGCTGGTCTTCGTGGTCCTGCTCACGCTCAGCCATGGCCTCGCGCGCATGACGGCGGGCCGCATGATGCGCACCGGTGACCAGTCGCTTTACCCGCGCATGGAACTGTTCGTGTCTGGTGTGTGGATGTCGGCGCTTGCGGCCATCATCCTCGCGGTTCTGGCCTTCGAGACCTGAGCCTCACTCGATCGCGAGCATGGCCTTCGCTTCGGTCAGCACGTCCACGCCTTCCTGCTCGTTGCCCGCGCCGCAAAGTTCTGCCGCCTGGCTCCGCATGTCCTGAACCTGCGCCTTCTGTTCGGCGGGCACGGCATCGGAGGCCAACGCTGCATCGACCTTCTTCAGGTCGTCGTCGCAGGGGCCAGCGAAAGCAATCCCGGTGGTAAGGGCAAGCAGGACAAGTGCGGTGACGGCGGCTTTCATGGGCGGAACATCCTCAGAGTCGGTGTTGAGGCATCATAGACCCTGCAGGGAGGATGATGCCAGACGTGACGCAATCCTATGCGGGAAAATTGTGGCCCTTCCACAACCGCGCAAGGCGGTCCGCAAGAGGGGGGCTTCGCCTAGAGAAGCTTGCCTTGCTGGGCGTCCTTTTCCTTGGCGGCCTTCTTGAAACCCTCGGTGTGGCCGAAGGGGATTTGCGGGCGTTTGCCGGCAAAAAGCTCGGCGATGGTAACGATCTGCAGCTTGGGGAACTTGCCGTAGCCGGTGTCGTAGATGCCGGCGGCGGCTTCGGCGATCATCGGCTTCGTTGGCTCCACGAGGGAGAGGAACAGGCCCATGGGCGCCTTCTCGCGGTCGAGCACGCCTTATATTTTTATTTTAAGTCGGATTGACCTCATGTCAATCGGTGGCGTGTTCAGCGCTGCTCCTCGCCGCCCGCGATGACGATCACGCCGATGATCATCACGCCGGTGAGAATGAGGCGGATTCCGGCGGATGCGCCGAAGGTGTTGAGCATCGTGACCATCAGGTACATGAAGAGCGCCGCGCCCCAGATGCCCGGCACGTTGGCGCGGCCACCCGCGACGGAGGTTCCGCCGATGACCACGGTGGCAATCGAGGCCAGCAGGAATTCCTCGCCCATGTTGAGGGCGGCACCGCCCGAGAAGCCCGACAGCACGATGCCGCAGATGCCTGCCATGAAGGCACTCAAGACATAAGTTGCAAAGCGCGTGGCATCGACGTTCATGCCGGCGAGCCAAGCGGCGCGCATGTTCTGGCCGACAGCGAGCACGCTCCTGCCATAGACGGTGCGGGCAAGGATGAGCGCGATGACGGCGCTGATGGCGAGCACGAGGATGGCGACGAGCGGTACGCCCATGATTCGCGTCGTTGCGAATTCGGCAAGCGGTGCGGGCGGCTTGATGCGAATGCCGCGGCCATAGGAAATGGCGGTCGAGAGGATGAGAAAGCTCGACGACAGGGTTGCGATGATCGGCGGAATGCGCAGCAGGCGGATGAGCGCGTAGTTGAACATGCCGACGAGCGTTGCGGCGCCCAATGCCGCCACGATGCCGAGGATAAGGCGGGCCGACTGCTCGTCCATCACCTTCATGGCGACGACGCCCGAGAGCGTGATGGTGGCGGGTATCGACAGGTCCACGTTGCCGGGCCCCGTGGTGATCACCATCATCTGCCCCAGCCCCACGATGATGGTAAAGGTGGCAAAGGACAGGGCGGCGGTGAGAATGGCGGAGGCGCCTTGTCCGCCGGTGTAGGCAATCGTCAGCAGCCACACGGCGAGTGCCGCTGCGAAGGACCAGACCCAGGGCTTGTGCCTCAGGCGTTGCAGCATGGCGTTCATCGCTTCTGCTCCCCGTAGCTCACGAGTGCGCGCAAGGCGAGCACGATGATGAGGATCGCCCCTTGCGCGCCGATCTGCCAGTCGGGCGAGATCTTGAGGAAGATGAGGAAGGAACCCGCGAGCGCCAGCGTGAGAGCGCCGACCACGGCGCCCAGCGGCGAGACGCGGCCGCCGATGAATTCCCCGCCACCGAGGATCACGCCCGCGATGGAATAGAGCGTGTAGCGGTCGGCCACATGCGCGTCACCCGCCGTGGTGAGGCCCAGCAGCGAGAGGCCGGAGAGCACGCCGAAGAAGCCTGCGAGCATATACATGACGATCTTGGTCTTCAGCATTGACCAGCCGGCGCGCGTCAGCGCCTTGGGATTGCCGCCGGCACCGCGCGCGATGACGCCATAGGACGAGAGCATGAGCGCCAGATGGACAGCGACCCCGATGACGATGGCGGCGATGATGGGGAATGGCACCACCGGCGTCTGCAACGACATCACGGATTTCAGGAAGGCCGGTGCCTTGCCGCCCGGTGACGGCAGGATGAGCACGGCAATGCCGAGCCAGACGAAGGACAGTCCGAGCGTTACCACGATGGAGGGCAGGTTGCGGAGGTGGATCAGCGCGCCCACCGCGCCATAAGCCGCGATCAGCACGAGCAGCGCGAGGATTCCCACGGCGGGATTGTCGAGCAGCAGCGTGGCGCCGATGCAGCTCACGAGGCCGACGAAAGGGCCAATCGAAAGGTCGAGGTCGTTCACCGTGATGATGAACATCTGCGCGATGGTCGCGAGTGCGATCGGCACTGCATACTGCAGCATCAGGTTGAGGCCGAAATAGCTCATGGTGCGCGGCTGCACGATGAAGGTTGCAACCAACACCACCGCCAGCGAGATGAAGGGCAGGGCGGCCCTCAGCAGTCGCCGGTTCATGCGGCGTGCTCCGCGAAGGAAGCGTGCAGCACCTTTTCTTCGGTCAATTCGTCATTGCCGAGGCTGGCGACGATGGCGCCGTTCCGGAAGACATAGGCGCGGTCGCAATGTGAGAGCTCGTCGATCTCGGTCGTGTACCAGATGAACGTGCGGCCTTCGTCGGCTTGTGCACGGATCATTGCGTAGACTTCCTGCTTGGTGCCGATGTCGACGCCCCGCATCGGGTCGTCCATCAGGATGATCGCCGCATCGGAGGCAAGCGCCCTCGCAAACAGCGCTTTCTGCTGGTTTCCGCCTGAAAGGGTCAAGATGTTGTTGTTCACGTCGGGCGTGCGGATCGCCATCTTCGACTTCCACTCGTCGGCAAGCTTCGCTTCTGCGCCAAGATCGATGAGGAAGCCCTTGCGGAGGGCTTTGAGCGAACGGATCGTGATGTTGCGGCCAATGGACCAGAGATTGAACACGCCGTCTGACTGGCGGTCGCCCGCGATGAAGGCCTGGGCTCCCTTCACCTGGACGTTGTCCCGCGCATATATCTGAAGGAGCATCCGCGTCTGGCCATGGCCGGCGAGGCCGGTGAGGCCGATGATTTCACCCTTGCGGGCTTCCAGTTCGATTGAGCCGCCGGTCTTGGGTGTCGCCTTTGCCAGAACTTCGCCGGTCGCGGCTTTGGCGGCCTGCCGCGTGTGCTCGCGGGCTTCCGAGCCCATGGCGGCGACCAGCGAGTTGCGGGTGAAATCGGCGGCCTTGCGCTCGGCCACGGTCTTTCCATCCTTCATCACGACGATGCGGTCGGAGGTGGAAAGGATTTCGCCCAGCAGATGGGAAATCAGGATGATCGAGGTGTCGCGCGCGGACTCTTTACGCACATAGGCGAGGAGTTGCTCGGCGGTGACGGCATCGAGCGAGGAGGTCGGCTCGTCGAGGATGACGAGGCGCAAGGCGCCTTCGGTCACTGTGAAGGCCCGGGCGATTTCGGCCATCTGGCGTTTGCCGATGGCGAGGTCGGCGATCTCGTCGTCGGGGCTGATGCCGTGGCCGGGGAAAATCTCGTCGAGCTTGGCTGAAATGATGCTGCTGGCGCGCTTCTTCCAGCCGAGGCCCTTGAGGCTGCGATGCACGATGCGGGTGTTCTCTGCCACCGTCAGGTTGGGGCAGAGCGACAATTCCTGGAACACGCAGCGCACCCCTTGAGCCTGTGCGGCGGCGGCGTTCCATGTGCCTGAGTATTTCGTTCCGCCCACGGACAATTCACCGGCGGACGGGGTTAGGTTGCCGCTCAGCACGTGCATCAGTGTCGACTTGCCGGCGCCATTGTGGCCGACGAGCCCAAGGCATTCGCCCGCGGCGACGCTCAAGGTCACACCCGCCAAGGCACGGACGGCGCCGAAAGATTTTTCGACGCCGTCCAGTCTGATTGCTTCGGAGGACAAGCCTTACTTGCCCGCGACGACCTTGGCTGCGTCTTCAGCCGAGTATTCGACGTTGGCGACGCCGCCCTTTTCGGTGGTGGCGAGGCTGGCTTCGAGATTGTCCTGGTCAATGCGGAGGAACGGCACGGTCAGGTCCTTCGGCACTTCCTTGCCGTCGAGGATCATCTGCGCCACCCAGAAGGCCAGCGTCGAGACGCCCGGCGCGATCGAGACGGACATGGTCTCGTAGCCATTGGCGTCCTTCTGTTCCTTCCACCACTGCAATTCGTCCTGGCGGTTGCCCATGATGATCAAGGGCGTGGGGCGGCCTGCGGCGGCAAAGGCCTGCGCGGCGCCATAGCCGTCTCCGCCCTGCGTCACCACGGCCTTGACCTCGGGAAGCGACGGCAGGATGCCGGCCACGGCCTTCTGCGCCACTTCCTGCGCCCAGTCGCCATGGACCGAGCCGACGATCTTGAACTGCGGATACTTGGCGACGGTCTCGTTGATGCCCTTCGAGATTTCATCGTCCACGAAGACGCCCGCGAGACCGCGGATCTCGAGGAGGTTGCCGCCATCCGGCATCTTCTTCGCAAGGTACTCGACTTCGGAAGCGCCCATGGCCTTGAAATCGACGGCGATCCGCCAGGCGCAGGGCTCGGTCACGATGCCATCGAACGAGACGACGATGATGCCGGCATCGCATGCCTGCTTCACCACGCCGTTCAGAGCGTCCGGTGAGGCGGCGTTGATGACGATGGCGTTATAGCCCTGGAGAATCAGGTTCTGGATCTGTGCGGCCTGTTCCGTCACCTGGTTTTCGGAGGTGGTGAAGGCATCGGCGGCAGCCACGATTCCGGCTTCCACGGCGGGCTTCGTCACCTTGTCCCAGCTCTTCAGCATGGCCTGACGCCAGGAGTTTCCGGCATAATTGTTGGACAGCGCGATCTTCTTGTCCTTGGTGTCGGCCATGGCGCTTCCGGCGGCCAGCATGGCGGCAAGGGCGATGGTGCAGGCGAGGGTCTTCTTGAACATTGGGTCCTCCCGAGACTGTATCGAGCCTTCTCAAACGAGGCTCATACTAACATGTTAGCATATCAGATAACCCTCGCAACCGCCCCGCAACGCAGGTGCACAAGTTTGTCCTACAATTGATGGAGATCAACTGGCCCTCTCTGCCGCAACAGCAGAGAGGGCCTGGTAACCTCAGATACCCAGAAGTTTCATCGCTTCGCCAAGATCGCGCTCTGAGGCAGCATGGTCACCCGCCTCATGCTCCGTCTTGCCCTTGTTGTAGAGGTCCATGACTTTCGCCTTGGTGGCCTCGTCCACCGTGGTGGAGGCCATGGCGGCATCTATCTTTTGCATCAGGGTCGGGCACTGGTTGGCAAGTGCCGATCCAGTCAACGCGAAAGTCATAAGAGCAGCGAGTAAATAGGTCTTCATCTGTGTTCTCCAATGCAGCTTCAAGCCCCCCGGCCGCGGCCACACAAGTATCCCGCAATCTTAATACGTTCTCGCAAGGCGGCTGTTCCATCTGGCCGGATCGGATCGATCTTGTTGCGCTTGGGCCCAAGCTGATCTATATGGCCTGTCCCATGGCACACGCGCGGCACATCATGTCCAGCCCAGCAGCTCCCTTGCTGCCGCTCGCGCTTGGCCGCCTCCTTCTTAGCTGCCCCTGAGGGCCGGCCGGGCTTCTGCCCTGGCTCTTCAGGGGATCGCAGTCCACCAGCTAAGCCAGGCACAGAAGAGAGTTTCCGACCATGATGATTTCTCCCCGCGAAAAATATCGCCCGTTTCCGCCCGTGGCCTTGCCCGACCGGCAGTGGCCCGAAAAGTCCATCACGTCGCCCCCCATCTGGTGTTCCGTCGATCTTCGCGACGGCAACCAGTCGTTGATCGAGCCGATGGGCCCCGACCGCAAGATGCGGATGTTCGAGGCGCTGCTCAGGATGGGATTCAAGGAAATCGAGATCGGTTTCCCTTCCGCCTCCCAGACGGATTTCGATTTCTGCCGCTCGCTCATCGACAACAAGAGGATTCCCAACGACGTGACCGTGCAGGTGCTCGTCCAGTGCCGCGAGGAACTGATCACGCGCACCTTCGAAGGCATTCGAGGCGCCAAGTCGGCGATCGTGCATTTCTACAATTCGACATCCGAATTGCAGCGCCGAGTCGTGTTCCGGCAGGACCGCGAAGGCATCAAGCAGATCGCGGTTCACGGAGCGCGCCTCATCAAGAAGCTGGCGCAGGAGAGCGGCATGGAAGATGCCATCCGCTTCCAGTACAGCCCTGAAAGCTTCACCGGCACGGAACTCGACTACGCCGTCGAGATCTGCGAGGCGGTGATCGACGAGATCAGGCCGACGCCGGAGAAGAAGCTCATCCTCAACCTGCCGGCAACCGTCGAGATGTCGACGCCCAACATCCATGCCGACCAGATCGAATGGTTCTGCCGCAACATAAAGGACCGCGATTGCGTTTCGATCTCGCTCCATCCGCACAATGACCGCGGCTGCGCCGTCGCTGCCACCGAACTCGGATTGCTGGCGGGTGCTGACCGTGTGGAGGGCACGCTCTTCGGCAATGGAGAGCGCACCGGCAATGTCGACATCATCACGCTGGCCATGAACATGTTCAGCCAGGGCGTGGACCCGCAACTCGATTGCTCGAACATCAACGAGCTTGTCCGCATGGCGGAATATTGCAACCAGCTGCCTGTCCATCCGCGCCATCCTTACGCGGGCGAATTGGTGTTCACGGCCTTCTCAGGCTCGCACCAGGACGCGATCAACAAGGGCTTCAAGGCCATGGCGGCTTCGAACTCACCCTTGTGGGAGGTGCCCTATCTCCCCATCGACCCGATGGACCTCGGGCGTTCCTATGAGGCGGTGATCCGCATCAACTCGCAGTCGGGCAAGGGCGGCATCGCCTATATCCTCGAGAAGGAGCACGGCATCGAATTGCCGCGCCGGTTGCAGATCGAGTTCTCCAGAGTGGTTCAGTCGATTGCCGATGGCGAGGGCGTCGAACTCGCAGCCGACCGGCTGTGGACTGCCTTCGAGGGCGAATATCTCGACGGCAACGGCCGCTACGGCTTCGTCTCGCATTCCGCAAGCTCGGACCACACCGAGCAGGATGTCATTGCCAAGATCACGGTCGACGGCAACCTGAAGACCATCCTCGGCCACGGCAACGGCCCGGTTGATGGCTTCGTCGACGCGATCCGCAAGGAGTCGGGGCTTGCGTTCGATGTCTCCGACTACCGCGAGCACACCATGGGCATGGGCTCCAACGCCGCGGCCATCGCCTATGTTGAACTCCGCCTGGCCGACAACTCCACTCTCTATGGCGTCGGCATCGACAAGAACATCGTGGTGGCATCCCTCAAGGCGGTGCTGTCGGGTGTGAACCGCGCGCTGAAGCGCGGCTGAGAAGCGCAATGGGAGCGGGCAGGACGTTCGGCTTCGGCGTGTTGGGCTTCGTCCTCGGAGCGATTGCCGGAGGTGTCCTCGGACTGCTCGGCGGCCTCGGCTACACCACGCTGGCAGAGACCTCGGGCTTCGAGGGCTATTCCGGTTTCGTTGTCGTGTACTGGATCATCGGCGGCATCGTTCTGGGTGCCGTCGCCGGCGCGGCTTTCGGGGCGCGGCGGGCCGGCGCTTGAGGGCTTCCGGGCTGCCTGCCTGCGGCTGCAAAAGAGGTGTAGACAAGCCCCACTTGCCGACGTATAGACGCCGCCATCGGCCCCGGTAACGGGGCCGAACGTCCTCTTGGACGGGCGATTAGCTCAGTCGGTAGAGCAGCTGACTCTTAATCAGCGGGTCGCAGGTTCGAATCCTGCATCGCCCACCAATCAAATCAAATACTTACAGTGAAATGATTGGCTCCCCCTAGCGATGTGGGGGCAAAACTGGGGGCAAGAGAGTGCGTTAGCTCTTTCTGGCTGTCCGCACCCCTTTGACTTTGCCGATTTCTAGCTCCGGAATCTCCGTGCCGCTCGATATGTAGGCATATGTTTCCCGGTTGCGTTCCGGATTGATCGCGATGTCTATTGGAAAGGGAAAGGACTGGCGCAGTGACGCAAAGTCGGTCGCATGCAGTTCCTCCCATCTTCCGTCGCCCAATGGATCACCGCCGCTTCCGGTCCATATGACAATATCTAGGTCACTATCTGGCCGATTGTCGCCACGGACACGACTCCCGTACACAATCAGAGTTTCGATCTCGGGCAGAGCGGCAGCCCAATCCGCCAACACTGAAACGGCTTTGAGCAACATCGATGGCAAATCACCCGTGCCAGACAACCGGCTTCTCCTCCTCCAACGCCCATTTCAGCCAGACGTCGAAAGCCGTGCGGATTGCCGCCTTGGCCTCCTCCAGGCTCTCGACTTCGCCAGATGACTCTAGGCCAGCTGATACTACGAAGGGGCCGGTCATGGTCCAGAACCAGATTTGGCGTTGTCCAGACCGGACCTGATGCAGGATGCGACCCGCGCGCTTGCCGTCGATCATCACGGATGAATCGCCGTCTGCCACAGTCTTCAGCAGCATTGGCTTGCCGACGAAGCGTCTGGGATCGATGTATTGAGGCATGTTGGATTTGGCTCTACATTGCGGATGACGCTTCGAACATGAGTCAGTTCCGAAGAGGAGGCTGCAGATTGCAAACAGCTCGGCAATTCGACCGCGCCATTCTGCATCTAACAGACGGTGATGTACAATCCGTGCTGGTGCGGCTGCAACTGTCAAAGGATATGGAAGAGATCGGGGGAACTATCCAAGCTTCACCCGAAGTCATTGCGGCGTGCAGCGATGCCGCGAGTGTCCTGTCCTTGGTCATGAACTCCGGACTGCGGCTGCGGGGGATGTCCCGCTCAATGTAGAAAATTGGAGTGAGGTTGGCGTTGCTCTCCTCGAGCCGTAGGCTCGGGGTGTTCAATCCTGAATGGAGAGCAACACCATGAAGAAAGCTACCACGTCTATCGAGGCGCTTGCCAGTG
>NZ_JBGSOZ010000150.1:0-10818 GCF_041738905.1 Aestuariivirga sp. | reverse complement strand
GTCGATGCCGCACACGCAACCGTGGCCCGCGGCCATTGCCGCGCGCTCCAGCGTGAAATCAGGTCCGCCCCTTCGCATGGTGACCTTATGGGCGGGAGGCTAGAGCAGCGTCAACTGCTCACCTGCCAGCGGCGGCCTGCGGAAGTGATCGGTGGAAAGCTTGAGCCGCGACAGGTTCAGGCCCAGTCGCTGGCAGGCCAACTCGAACCGCCGGCCGATGGTCCAGGCATAGGGCCCCGTGCCGGTCTGGCGGCGCCCGAAGGCTGAATCATTTTCCTTGCCGTCGCGCACCGACTTGACGAGCGACATCACTTTGGCGGCGCGATCGGGAAGCGCTGCCTCGAGCCAGTCCTTGAACACGTCCCGCACTTCGAGCGGCAGGCGCAGCATCACATATCCAGCCTCACGTGCGCCCGCCGTGTAGCCCACCTTCAGTATGGCCTCGATCTCGGCATCGTTCACCGCCGGAATGATCGGCGCCACCATGACGACGGTTGGGATACCGGCGGCCGAAAGTTTCTCGATTGCCTCAAGACGCTTCGCAGGCGTCGCGGCGCGCGGTTCCATGGCGCGCGACAGCTTGTGGTCCAACGTTGTGACGGAGAGCGCCACCTTGACGAGACCCTTCTTCGCCATGGGCGCAAGAATATCGATGTCACGCGTGACGAGGGCCGACTTGGTCACGATTCCGACCGGGTGGTTGAATTCGGCCAGTACTTCCAGAATCCGCCGCGTGATGCGCCGCTCGCGCTCGATGGGCTGGTAGGCATCGGTATTGGCACCGAGTGCGATGGTCCGCGGCTCGTAGCCTTTCGCTGATAGTTCGGCGCGCAGCAGGTCAGCCGCATTGGCCTTGGCGAACAGCTTGCTCTCGAAATCGAGGCCAGGGGAGAGTCCCATGTAGGCATGCGCGGGCCTGGCATAGCAATACGAGCATCCATGCTCGCAGCCGCGATAGGGATTGATCGACCGGTCGAAGGAGATGTCGGGGGAGTCGTTCCGGGTGATGATGGTCTTCGGGCGTTCCTCGAAGACCTCCGTGCGGAACGCCGGCAAGTCCTCAAGCCCCTGCCAGCCATCATCGAACAAGGATCGGCTGAATGCCTCGAAGCGCCCGGACATGTTGATCTTTGCGCCCCGGCCACGCGCCTGCGGCCCGAGTGCCGTGTAACGCCCGTCGCCCGAAGTGGCCGGATCGAAACCGATGGACCGGCGCTTGTCGATCAGAGTGGACATAATTGAAAGATATGCAATCTCGCAGAACAAATCAAGAACAGATACTTCGGCGATGTTGTGCGGCCCTGAGAACTTCGCCATGGTCCGGCCTCCATGACCCGCCGCCAGATTCTCCTCGCGCTTCTTCCGCCCTTGTTCTTCGGAACCGGCTTCACCATTGCGAAGCCTGCGGTTGAGCATTTCCCGCCGCTGTTCCTGCTGCTCATGGTCTATGGCGGCATAGCAATTGTGCTGGGCCTCACCCATCGGCAGAAGCTTCAGACGCCGTGGCTGTCGATCATCCTGATCGCGGCTTTCGCGGTCACCATTCAGGGCGCCTTGCTGTTCTGGGGTCTTCGCAATCCGCAGATGCCGGCGACAGCCGCCAACCTCATCCTCCAGATCCAGATTCCCTTCGCAGTGCTTCTCGACTGGCTGATCATGAAGGAGAAACTCGACCTCAGAAAGGTGCTGGGAACGGCGCTCTCGGTCGCCGGCGTAGGGATCGTCATCGGATTGCCGGACCAGGCGCCAGGACTTTTGCCCACCATCATGATCGTCGTCAGCGCGTTCTGCTGGGCGTTGGGGCAGGTGCTCGCACGCAAGCTCGGCCGCGACAGTGGCGTGGGGCTTCTGAAGGCAAATGCCATCGGCAGCGTGCCGCAGCTGGCGCTTGCGACGCTGCTGATCGAGCAGGGTCAATGGAATGCCGTCGTCACCGCAACCTGGCTCGAGTGGTCGATGCTGGCCTTCGTGGGCATTGTCGGGTTCTATCTCGCCTACATGTGCTGGTTCACACTCCTGAAGCAATGCCGCATGGACGAGGCGGCACCCTTCATCCTGCTCATGCCGGCCGTTGGCATCGTCACAGCGCATCTGGTGCTGGGCGAATCGATATCACCCGAACAAGTTCTGGGAGGCTTGGTCATTCTCGCCGGCCTAGGCATCGTGTCTGGCATTGGCATCCCGAGACGGCTGAGGGCCGGGCTTTCGGCCCGGCCCTGATCGTTTCGTCGAGCGCTGGAACTTACTTGCTGTTGTTCTCGTTCGCCTCTGCCTGCAGGCGAGAACGCTCGTAGGCGGTCAGTCTGGCCGGCGAGTGGATGTTCTGCTTCACGGCAAAGGGAGCAACTTCCGTCTGTACCATCGTGGAGCCGTTCCACTGCTGGCGGTCGCGCGGGTCAATGTCGGTACGATCAGCGGCGAGGGCTGCGGTCGAGAGGGTGGCGAGGGCGAAAAGTCCAAGGGCAATCTTCTTCATGTCAGTCTCCATTGATATGCCGGGAACCGAGTGATTTCGGTTCGGGATTGTGTCTCAGAGTGGCGTTTGTCCGCCGTTCTGATGGACTATATCTGGGGACGTTCGAGCGCCGTTCCATTCAAACACGCGTCACAGGAGGTAGAGAAAAAAATACAGCGTATTCATGATCTTGCGCTGGATGCACGGCGTGGAATTCAATTGTGCGTAACGAAGTTACATATCAGATCACGAACCGGTGATGAGACTGCGCCGGGAAGATCGGCTTTGTGTATCTTCCGACCTCACAAACCCGCCCGACGGGCCAGGCTGACTTTAAGCTGAACCGGAATTACGTCAGGCCTTGCTGCGCTGCTGATGTTCCTCGAGTCGCGGCATGATCTCGACGAAGTTGCACGGCTTGTGCGTATAGTCGAGTTGCGGCTGCAGGATCTGGTCCCAGCCGTCCTTGCAGGCGCCGGGAGAACCGGGAAGGCAGAAGATGTACTTGCCCTTCATCACACCCGCTGTAGCGCGCGACTGCACAGTCGATGTTCCGATCTTGGGGAAAGAGATCATGTGGAACAATGTTCCAAATCCGTCGATCTCTTTCTCGAAAAGCGGCTTCACGGCTTCGATGGTGACATCATGCCCGGTAAGGCCGGTGCCGCCGGTGGTGATGATCGCATCGATGTCGCTGCGGTTTGTCCAGTCACGCATGACATGACGGATGGCGCGAATGTCGTCCTTCACGATCTTGCGTGCGGAGAGCGAGTGGCCAGCCGTTGCAACCCTGTCAGACAAGGTCTGGCCAGAGACATCATTCTCCAGAGTGCGTGTGTTTGAAATCGTCAGGATTGCGATCCTGACCGGTATGAATTGCCGGGACTCTGTCATGTCCGAATTACCTGCAGTCAGAAGTGTTCATGCGGAATCACATTCACGTTTGGGCAGCCGCGTTAAATTTCGGATGATCATCAAACACGTTTCAAATCTCAGAACAAGAAAAACTCCTGTCGATGTTGAACGAAACAGCAGCGATCTTGACGTTACTGGAAAACAATCCCAGCAACGCTTGGCGAACAATGCCGATCTGGTTCAATATCCCAGGTCAGCAGTCAGAAACCCAAGTCAGAAAATGCCTGACGCATGGAATTGTTCCACAAGAACAGCTTTGTCACTTGCAGTTTCGATTCCGGGAACTGCTCGGAACAAATCAATGCGCGTCGAGCATCTGACGCAATGACAGCAGGTCGCGCCAGGCCAGCCTCTTCTGGTTCGGCTGCCGCAGCAGGTAGGCCGGATGAAGCGTGGGCAGCAGCGGAATGTTCCGTCCACTGACATTTGCCGTCATCCAGGTACCGCGAAGTTTCAGGATGCCGTCGCCGCGTCCGGTCAGCCGGTGCGCAGGTGTTGCACCCAGGCATACGATCACATCGGGCTTCTGGATCTCGATGGTGCGCAGGAGAAAGGGAAGGCACATTTGCGTTTCGGCTTCGGTCGGCGTGCGGTTGCCCGGCGGCCTCCAGAAGACCGTGTTGGAGATGAAGACCGCGCTCTCGCGGTCTTCCGACTGGCGCGACAGGCCAACAGCCGCGAGCATGCGGTCAAGCAATTGCCCGGACTTCCCCACGAAGGGCTTGCCAGCGATGTCCTCGTCGCGGCCCGGCGCCTCGCCCACCAGCATGACACGCGCGGCGGGATTGCCATCGGCATAGCAGAGCCGCGTCGCCGTCTTCTTCAGGGGGCACGCATCGAAGGACTCGAGAGCGGCCTCGATATCGGCGAGAGTCTGGCAGGACGCCGCTGGCACCAGGCCGGCAGGAGGCAGCAGCGGGCGTGCTCCACCGGGCGTCGCCGCTGTACCAATTCCTGGCAGCGGTGAGGTGGCTGGCGCGGCCAGCTTCCTTCCGGCAGGCGCTGCAGGGGAAGGCGAGGCAAGCCGGTTCAACGGCGCTTCGCCGATGATCTCGTCCGCACCCATTTCCGCCAGCCATCGCAGCGCGGCGGCCGCCTCGTGCGGCGTCATGTCGTTCTGTGCAGTTTCCATGTCCGAATTGGTGACTTGTGCCCTGAGTGTACCCCACTATAAACACCTCGGTCCAAAGAGGATAGGCGGAGCACAGACTGTGGAACAGGTTCAGCGCGAGGCGATGGAATACGATGTCGTGATCGTCGGCGCGGGGCCAGCAGGGCTCTCGGCGGCCATCCGTCTGAAGCAGCTGTCTGCCGATCTCACCGTCTGCGTGCTCGAAAAGGGCTCGGAAGTCGGCGCCCACATCTTGTCGGGCGCAGTGATCGACCCCATCGCGCTGAACGAGCTGATCCCGGACTGGAAGGAAAAGGGCGCTCCGCTCAACACGCCGGTTGTCGAGGACCGTTTCTTCATGCTGGGGCCGCAGGGGCAGGTTCGCCTGCCCAACGTGCTGATGCCGCCCTTGATGAACAATCACGGCAACTATGCCGTCTCGCTCGGCAATATCTGCCGCTGGCTGGCCCAGCAGGCCGAAGGCATGGGCGTGGAAATCTATCCGGGTTTCGCGTGTTCCGAAGTGCTCTACCGCGAGGATGGCTCCGTGAAGGGCGTCGTCGCGGGCGTCATGGGCATCGGCAAGGATGGAAAGCCAAAGGATGATTTCCAGCCCGGCATGGAGCTTCACGGCAAGTACGTCTTTATCGCGGAAGGCGTAAGAGGTTCTCTCGCCAAGGAGATCATCGCGAGGTTCAATCTGTCCGAAGGCCGTGAGCCGCAGAAGTTCGGCATCGGCATGAAGGAGCTATGGGAGGTCCTGCCCGAAAACCACCACCAGGGCCAGGTCACCCACACCATGGGTTGGCCCCTGGGCCTCAAGACCGGCGGCGGCAGCTTCATGTATCACCTCGAGGACAATCTCGTGTCCATCGGCCTGGTGGTTCATCTCAACTACAAGAACCCCCATCTCTATCCCTACATGGAGTTCCAGCGCTTCAAGCATCATCCGCTGATCGAGCCGGTGCTGCGGGGCGGGCGCCGCGTCGCCTATGGCGCGCGCGCCATCACCGAGGGCGGGTTCCAGTCAGTGCCCAAGCTCTATTTCCCCGGCGGCGCGCTCATCGGCTGCTCCGCGGGCTTCGTCAACGTGCCCCGCATCAAGGGGTCGCACAATGCCATGAAGACCGGCATGATCGCCGCCGAAGCCGCCTTCCGCGCCCTGGAAGCGGGCCGCGCCGGCGACGAATTGCGCGAATATGAACAGGCTTATGAAAACAGCTGGGTCTACCAGGACCTGAAGCGCGTGAAGAACGTGAAGCCCATGTGGTCGAAGCTCGGCCTTGCGGGCGGCCTTGCGCTGGGCGGCCTCGACATGTGGATGAACCAGCTGCTCGGCTTCGGCTTCGGCACGTGGAAGCACGGCAAGCCGGATCATGCGACGCTGAAGCCCGCAGCCGAATGCAAGCCCATCCACTACCCAAAGCCTGATGGCGTCATTTCCTTCGACCGCCTGACCAACATCGCCTTCTCGGCCACCAACCACGAGGAGGACCAGAAGGTCCACCTGCAGCTGAAGAACCCCGAGATCCCGATCGGCGTGAACCTGCCGGTCTATGCCGAGCCCGCGCAGCGCTATTGCCCGGCTGGCGTCTATGAGGTGGTGATGGAGGAGGGCCAGGTGCCGCGCTTCCAGATCAATCACCAGAACTGCGTCCACTGCAAGACGTGCGATATCAAGGATCCGTCGCAGAACATCAACTGGGTGGTGCCGCAGGGCGGCGAGGGGCCGAATTACCCCAACATGTGACCGGCCTCTTTATCTTCAATGCAGGCTTGGCAAGTTCAGGGCGCGCCGGATTAACCGCCGGTTAGGTATCGCCATGCAACCTCATGTCGAAAGCTCTGCTGTTGTACCAATCCGGAAACGCCGATGGCCCACCTTGTTTTCCCAAAGCGCCTCACTGACCGTCTCGCCGCCTATTGGTCAGACATGGGCGGCAACATGGTGGTGGTGACCGGCATCGCGACGCTCGCCATCGCCACAGCGAGCTTCGCCATCGACTATGGCCGCAAGGGATCAGCCGAGACCTCGCTCCAGAAGATTGCCGATAGCGCCGTCGCGGCGGCCGTCAGTCCCGCCGGCATCCCGGCCGATCCCAAGGCCGCCGCCGAGCGCCGGCGCGAGATCATCGAGAACTACGTCCGCAATTCCCGCAACGATGTCACCGACGCGACCCTTCTGGGGAGCCCGGACATTGACCTTGCCAGCAACAGCATCTCGGTGACGCTCCTGGCGAATTTCGAGGGAACCTGGGCCTCGATCTTCAACAGCTTTTCATCGAGCAAGCGGAAAGACCCGAATCTTGCCGTGCGCGCCGAAGCCCAGTGGCAGTGAACGCGGCGAAAAGAAGCCTGGCGGATACCTGAGTTGACTTTGGCCTCGCGCGCAGCGAGGCGATGAGTTTCGCTTAAATGCATGCTACGAAAGCCATTTTCAACCTGCAGTCGCTCAAATTGTGAAAGGTTGATAACCATCCCGTCAACAGTATCGGGATGCGCACTGAAATCAGGCAGGTCTGTAAACTTGCGGGTAACCCGGAAAGGAGTTGGTAAAGCCCCGCGCCGATTTTGCGGGCATTAGTAGTCTGTAAAGGAAAAAGTCCATGGCATTGGCTCGCTTGCTGTCCGCGCTGAACCGTCTGACTGGAGATCTTCTGCGGTCTGATGGAGGCAACATGACGCTGATTGCCACTCTGACGGCGATTCCGATTGTCGGCGCCGCCGGCATGGCCATCGATTACGCACGCATCAGCCGCGTGCACGACGAAATCCAGTACATTGCCGATGGCGCATCGCTCTTCGCGGCAAGTGCAAAGACCCTGGGCGGCACGTTGGCAGACAAGCGTGCGACCCGGGTGAGACTCGCAACCAGCTACCTCGATTCGGCGCTGGGCAGGATCAGCGATGGCAAGATCATTGGAACGCCCACAATTGTCGCAGACGATATGGCGATCAGCATCGAAGTGAACGCCGAGGTCAACGGTTCGCTGACCAACATCTTCGGCATGCTGAAGGAGTCCGCCGACATCGAGAATGGCGGTGGCGGCGACGGCACGGGCAGCGCCACGTCCCGCTCCTATGCGATGACGGTGAAGTCGAAGGCAAGCTGGAAGCGCCCGATCAACTACATCTGCCTCATGGCGCTGAACCCGTCCTCCGCCGAATCCCTTGAAATCCAGGGCACGGCCGACATCGATGCCAAGGCCTGTTCCGTACAGGTCAACTCCACCAGCAACGCAGCACTCTACCAGAACGGCACGGCAACCCTGAAGGCTAGCCAGATCAATGTTGTTGGTAACGCCTACGGCAGCAATTTCACGCCTACGCCTTCAGAAGGCATGCGATCGGTCCCCGATCCGCTGGCGGCCAAATTCGCGGCCGACTATACTGCGGCCTGGTCTGCTGCCGTCAACCGCACCGCACCGACCGCTGGCGGCACGACCACCATCTATCCCGGCAAGTATCCGGGCTTTTCCATCAACAACGGCGGCAGGGTGACCATGACGGCCGGCGTTTACTTCATCGTCGGCGGCACCCTGAACATCAAGGCGGGCGGCGAACTTATCGCAACAGACGGCGTGACGATCATCCTGACGGATGCGAACGTGAGCAACCCGGTCAACTCGAGTTCCAAGATCACCGTTCAGGCGCAGGGCAATCTCACCATCAAGGCTCCTGCATCAGGTCCTTTTGCCGGCATCGCGCTGGCCCAGCACCCGAACAGCAGGCCGGGCCTGACGAAGACCAGCGCCAACAACATCCAGGGTGGCGGAACCGTCGACATCACGGGCATCGTCTATTACCCGCAGCAGATTCTCTACATCACCGGTGCGGGCAGCATCAGCCAGAACTCTCCCATGTTCGCCATCGTCGCCAACAAGATCTTTGTCGAAGGCAATGGCCAGCTCTATGTCGGCCAGTCTGCGGACTATGAGGCTGCCGGCCTCCCGGCGCTGCCGTCCACGGGTAACATTGACGACAAGATCGCCCTGCAGTAGCGCGGCGCTGAACCGCAGTCTTGCGGCATCCCTCGAAAGAGGGGTGCCACATTTCGTTTGGCGCCCGGGGTTTTGCAGTTGCAGCCATCCCAAAAAGACCTCATTTTGCAAGGATGAATCGCACCGGGTCGCGTGAGGCTGCCCTTGTTCTTGAAACGGATGACGATGACGCGACTTCTTCTTCGTGCTGCCCTTGCCGCAACATTCTGCGGCCCGCTTTTCATGAGCCCGGCTTCGGCCTACGAGCGGATGGACCCTTCCCTAGCGGGAAGCTATCTGGCGGGGCGGTCTGCGGCAAAGCTCCGCGACAATGACATGGCGTCGGATTTCCTCAGCAATGCGCTGAAGGTCGACGCGGGCAATCCGCTTCTGACCGAACGCGTGTTCCTGCTCGAACTGTCGGAAGGAAACATCGATACGGCGGAGGACTACGCCACCCGCGTCCTGTCGTTCAACAGCCAGCATCGCATGGCCCGCATCGTACTGGGCCTGCGCGATTTTCGCGCCCGACACTATGACGAGGCCCGCAAGAATTTCCAGCAGGCGGCCTATACGCCGGTGGGCGAGCTCACCTCCACCCTGTTGATCGCCTGGTCCTACGCAGGCGAGGGTGAACTCAACCTGGCCCTCAAGGCGCTCGACCGGCTGGACAGCAACGACAGCTTTGCCAATTTCAAGTCCTTCCACGCGGGCCTTGTCGCCGACTACCTTGGCAACGCCATCCGCGCCGAGGCCTCCTACCGCAAGGCCTTCGAGGAAGCGAGTTCGTCGCTCCGCGTCGTGCAGGCCTATGGCAATTTCCTGGAGCGCAGCGGCCGTGGCGCCGAAGCCCAGAAAATCTACCAGACCTTCCTCGACAGCGATGACAATCCTCTGATCGCAGCGGCGCTCGAGTCCGCCAAGAAGAATGTGAAGCCGCAGCCCTTCCTCGCAACGCCAGGAGCAGGTGCCGCAGAGGCGCTGTTCTCGCTGGCAACCTCGATGACGGACGAGCAGAGTATCGACGTGGCGCTGCTTTATGCGCGCCTGGCGCTGTCCTTCAATGCCGACCGGCCGGTGATGTTCACCCTGCTGGGAGACACCTACGAGGATATGAAGCAATTCGAAAAGGCCATCGAGGCCTATTCGCAGGTGGCGCAGGATTCGCCGCTCCGCGCCAATGCGGACATGGAGATTGCCGTCAGCCTGCAGCGCCTCGACCGCAAGCAGGAGGCGCTCGACCGGCTGAAGGAGCTTATCGCGCGCGATTCCACGAATTATGACGCCATCGTCACGCTCGGCAACATCTACCGCAACAACGAGGACTACGTGAACGCCGCGAAGACCTATGATGATGCGATAGCGCTCATCTCCCCGGCGGTCGCGGGCCATTGGCGCGTATTCTATTACGACGGCATCTCGCACGAGCGGCTGAAGCAGTGGGACATGGCTGAAAAGAGCTTCCGCAAGGCGCTGGAACTCTCGCCCGACGAGCCGAGCGTGCTCAACTATCTCGGCTACTCGATGATCGAGAAGAAGATCAATCTTCCCGAGGCGATGGAGATGGTGAAGAAGGCGGTCGAGCTCAGGCCAAACGACGGCTACATCATCGACAGCCTGGGCTGGGCCTATTTCCAGCTTGGCGACTACGAGGAAGCAGTCAGTCACATCGAGCGCGCGGTGGAACTCCTGCCAGCCGACCCGATCATCGCCGAGCATCTGGGCGATGCTTATTGGCGCGTGGGCCGCAAGCTCGAGGCGAAATTCCAGTGGCAGCACGCCAAGGACAACAAGCCCGAGCCCGATGACCTGAAGCGGATCGAGGGCAAGCTGAAGGACGGGTTGCCCGACGAGGTTCCGGTGACGCCTGTGCAGAATGCAACCGGCCAGAACAACGGATAGCCTGGCCGGGGCAGATTCTGGTGACGCCCTTTTCGCTCTTCGCCCCCGCCAAGATCAATCTGGCGCTGCATGTGCTTGGGCGCCGGGCAGATGGCTATCACGATCTCGATTCCATCGTGGCCTTTGCCGATGTCGGAGACTGGCTGAAGTTCTCGCCGGCGGAATCGTTCAGCGTCACGGCGGATGGCCCCTTTGCATCGCTGCTACCAGCAGCGGAAGACAATATCATCGCCAGGGCGCATAGCGCCGTCTCGGCCATTGCCGCCGGGCGGGGCGTGGCGCTTCCACCCGTTGCCGTGCACCTCACCAAGAACCTGCCGGTGGCGTCGGGCATTGGCGGCGGCTCGGCCAACGCGGCCGCGGCCATGCGGGGGTGCCTGAAACTCGCGGGGCTCGATCCGCTTGATGAGACCATCATGGCGGCCGGGTTGAAGATCGGGGCCGACGTGCCGGTC